>CADAKQ010000004.1 GCA_902788555.1 uncultured Lachnospiraceae bacterium | reverse complement strand
GTAGGTTCCGTCACACTTAAACTCATCTCTTATAAGCTTGCCGTCCTTATCATAGGCTCTTACATCGCCCTTGTCATCCTTATAGAAGGTATTGCCCTCGTATGTGGAAAACTTTGTTCCTTCAACTTTTGTTTCTTCCTTCTTTTCTTCCTTCTTATCTTCTTTCTTCTCTTCCTTTTTAGCTATGGCAAAATTTGAAAAGGAATCAGCTTTAAATGTTATTTCATTTGTCTCAGGATTATAGGAATCAACCTCAATAACCTCAAACTCTTCTCCATCGTGAATATTATGGATTAATACCACATCCTCTGAACCAACGCCATCCTCAAGTGTGAGCGTAATGGTAGCAGCTTTATCTAAATCCTCCATAGGATTAGCCCATACATCATCACTGTTTCCCGTTCCTTTATAAAAAACCTGATTAAGATTTATATCAAGATAGGACTCTATATCATATCCTGCTTCGGAAGCTTCGTCTGAAAATGCTGTTGCCTTAGCTTCATTTATATCAGCATCCGAAACCTCAAGGCGGGCAGAGCCTGTATCAAGAGTTCCTTCGGCAAGCTCAACAGTCGCATCCGAAATAACGTCAGCCTTAACCTTAGCCTCGTCCTCCTGCTTTTCAACATGAGCTCCTATATGGAAGTTACCCTTACCGATACGGAAACTGAATACTGATGTATCTCCAAGTCTTATGTCGCTTCCATTACACTCAAAGGATTTTACCTGATAACCGTACTTGGTTTCAATCTTCATAGTTACCCATGAACCCTCCGGTACAACCATCTCGCTCATCTCTATACCGGTTTCAAAGCCCACATTGGTACTCTGATGTATAAACGGCAAGGTTTCATTACCATTTTCATCAAGTAAATCTTCATAATCTACAGTATGCTCGCCTGTTCCGTCATCATAGGTAATTGATAAAAGCTCAAGGTTTGAATGTCCGATATACATATCATTATAATTACCTGCTATTTCCGGATCCATTCTGTCATCATTTGACCAAAGGAAGTTACCGATATAGCACTCTTCCTCAGTTATAGGACGAACCTTAACCTCGATGTTATATATTTCATTGCCGTCAGTATCTGTATTAGTCGATACAGGAACATCTTCAATAACAAAGCCTATTCCCTGTTCGCCAAATGCATTTAACCATGCATTTCTATCATCATAGTTAAGCGGAATATCATAAGGTGTACCATTAATTGTGACGCTTTCTATTCTGTTGCCCCAGTTAGAGAAGAACTTAATATCTACTTTATCTTCACTATCTTCTCTATTGTAGGTTATCTCCTGCGATGCATATCTTGATAAATCCATGCCCTTTGAATACTGGCTGACTGCTTCCGTTCTTTGTCCGCCATTTATGGATACATCGACTACATATGCATATTTGCTGTACTCCATGCTTGAGTATTCATCGGTTACAATATCATATTCCTCACGAACCATAGGGGCTACCTGCCAGCTTCCTTCAGGACCTGAAAGGTTAATCTTTGCCTTTTTATTTCCAACCGGCTGAGGATTTTCTCCACCGCCGCCCCCATTGTTTTGCTTGTTGGTTACATTAAGATTCAAACCTCCATCAGGTAATATCAAGCCTGTGAACATGGCTATATTTCCTTCGACCTGCAAATTACCATGATATTGGTTTGGTCCATTTACACTTACCTCCATAGTTTCAGCATCGAAATTAGAATCAAGAGTAAATGTTATATCCGTCTCATGGTTTTTTGCAATCCTTAACTCTTTGCCATCATTCCATTGTGAAAATCCCTCTGCAACACCCGAAACAGTCGCTGTAACATTCGTATCATTAAATGTAATGACTGCATTGGCACCTGATGTATCAACCGTAGCATTATCAAAGTTGATAAAATACACCATGTCATCTGCTCTCGCTGTATTAGCCGGAATAAATGACAGTACCATAGCAAGCGTAAGAAGCAATGCCGTTAACTTTTTTGTTATTTTCATCCGTTTTCCTCCTTAATTTTTTTATAATAAAGTGTTATTATTATCTCATATTAATATTTTTTTGTAAATAAAATTACCACATCCGTCATTGACAGATGTGGTAATTTTACCAATTTTATCCAAGCAAATAAGTCTTTATGGCATTTCTAAGCTTTTCATTGTAGATTACAAAATGTATCTTCGGTGATAAAAGCTTATTTATGGCAATCCAGCTTCTGCTGATTATAAAGTTCATATTTTTGAAGTGCTCACCCGACACCTCTTGGAGGGTGCCATCATCCTCTTTTTCTATAAACCCGTTAAACTCCTCTTCCTTATCCGAAGTGTATATCTCCATAAGAGGCTTTGCCTTTTTCAGCATATATTTCGATTTTGCTTTATAGTAAGCAAGCTCTTCCTTTTTTGTCGTAAGGTAAAACCTCGCACGTTCCTGACTTTTACTAAGGCACTCACCTGAAAGTGCCACCGAACCCGAGGTCATATGAGAGGTACAAAACATATCTGAAGGTTTTTTGGGAAAATAATACGGCGATATGGCACCGCTCATATACATGGGAATCCAGCTTTCCATACCAAGAATCATTTCCTCCATCGGTCTGTCTATATTATGAACCATATTAAGGTGCAGACCTTTTTTTAAAATCATGGACATGGCAAGTATATATCCGTTCTTAAAATCCTCATCCTCTGCCGCTTTTGCTATAGGTAGATCATTAAAGAAAAATATCGGTTCTGCCGACTTTGATAATAGCGTAAGCTTGATAAAATCCTTCTCAGCCGCCTTCCTTCCCTCAATACCAAAGTATTGTTTTCCATTTCTTATAATTATCGGACTTGTAGGAATTTTAATTTTTCTTACGTCCTCATTCAGATAGTCATCTATGGAAAAATCATCGAGCTTAACAAGAAAGTTCTGTATGATTTCATTATAATCCGTATGTTTTTCCAAAAGCCAGCTTTTAATCTTGGACCTATAACGTTCGTCCGTCTTAAGCTCATCAACCTTACACTCAAAGATACCTGCTATAAAGCTTCTTTTATTTTCCGAGCTGTAGTTAGTCATCAGATAAGCTGTTATTCTTTCTGTAAAATCATCTATGTCAAGCGGTTTTCTTTCCGCCTTCTTTATTCTTGATATATAAGAAGCATCATAACCTAATGCCTTTCCCATGCTGACATTGGACATATTAAGTCCGGATTGAAGAACATTAAAATTATCTATAAAATCTATAAAATCATATTTATTATTCTTTTCCTTAATTCCGGCTTCAAAATCCTCAAGAATTTCCTCTCTTTTTAAGAAAACACCCTTATCCGATGCAAGCTTTTTTAAGGCATCCACTATCCTGTCAATATACCCGCTTCCAAGCTCCGGCTCTCTTTTCCCATTAATATACCGGCTTATTGCAGCAGGAGACATACCGGCTTCTTTACTTAATTCACTTGCCGAACAATCTATAAGCTCCATATATCTTTTCAGCTCTTCACCAAATTTCATCTCATCAACCTCTTACTTCATTATCTACCGCCGGGTAATCTATATATACATCTGCCTTTTTACGACCACCGATTTTAAGCTTTTCTAAATATCTATGGTGTATTCGTAAATATCCCTTTTCGATACTCCCCTGTCTTTAGCCACAAGCTTTGTCGCTTCCTTTTTATCAAGGCCTTGTTCCATATAATACTTTATATGCTCAGGTACGGAAAGCTCATTCCACTTAGCCCTGTTTTTTTCATCCACCTCATCTTTTGAAAGTCCCCTTATAACTATAATGCATTCCCCCTTCGGTTCATTGTCCGCATAATATGACAATGCCTCATTTAGAGTGGTTTTAAAGAAGGTTTCATGCGTTTTGGTAAGCTCTCTGCATATGGTTGCCTCTCTGTCGCCTAAAGCTTCTGTAAGCTCTCTTAAGGTTCTGACAAGCCTGTGAGGTGCCTCATATATTATAATTGTTCTGGTTTCATTTTTTAATTCATCAAGCGTCCTGCTTTTTTCTTTTTTATCCGCAGGCAAAAATGCTTCAAATGCAAATCTTCTCGTCGGCTGTCCCGAAGCCACAAGCGCATTTATCGCGGCACAGGCTCCCGGTACGGGTACAACCTCTATTCCGGCTTCGTAGCATTTTTTTACAAGCTCTTCTCCCGGGTCCGATATCCCGGGGGTTCCGGCA
This sequence comes from uncultured Lachnospiraceae bacterium, assembly GCA_902788555.1. GTDB lineage: Bacteria > Bacillota > Clostridia > Lachnospirales > Lachnospiraceae > Coprococcus_C. The sequence continues at coordinate 101,615 of CADAKQ010000004.1, read as the reverse complement.
TCCGTTATCTCAGCGATATCCTTACCCTCAATCAAAAGTGACAAAAGCTCATCCGCCTTCTCATACTTATTGTGCTCATGATAGCTTGTCATGGGAGTTTTTATGTCAAAATGATTTAACAGCCTGATACTGTTACGCGTATCCTCGGCAGCTATTAAATCAACCTCTTTTAAAATTCTTACTGCACGATAGGTCATATCTTCAAGATTTCCTATCGGTGTGGCTACAAGATATAATTTACCTGCCATAATATCTTCCTTTTCTGATCTTAGTTATTGTAGCATTTCAAAAGCTCCCCCGTATAGTTGCCGTCTTTATTATAAACCACAAGCGTCGGCTCTACCTTAACCATTGGCTTTCCACCCTTTACCGACTCTATCAGAACCATATTTGGTTCCTTATCTATGTACGGCTGAACCATCCTTATACGCTTAGGTTCAAGATGGTATTTTGACAGGAGTCTTATAATTTCCGCCAGCCTAAAAGGCTTATGAACCATAGCAAAGCTTCCTCCCACTTTTAACAGATATGCAGCAGCCCTTATAACATCCTCCAGAGAAAGCAAAATCTCATGTCTTGCTATATTCTTCGGCTCCATTGCATTTAAAAGTCCCTTTTTTTCACTTATATATGGCGGATTTGAAGTCACTATATCAAAGGCTTCTCTTTCAAAATGCTTTTCTATTTCCTTTATGTCGCCACATACAATATCTACCTTATCTTTAAGATTATTGTACATAACTGAACGAAGCGCCATATCGGCGCTTTCGTTTTGAATTTCAAGTCCCGTAAAATGTGCCGCTTTATCCCTTGCTTCCATAAGAATTGGTATAACACCGGTTCCTGTTCCAAGGTCAATGGCCTTTGCCATTTTTTTCCCGCTTGTAAAATCTGCAAGCAAAACCGCATCCATACCAAAGCAGAACATATCAGGATTTTGAATTATATAATATCCCTTGCATTGAAGGTCGTCTAATCTTTCATTATCCTTAATTATAACATCCATAAAATACCCTGTTTAAATAAACTTATAATCATTAAGCCATTAATCATTAAGCTTCGAGCCACCCTCCTTGGCTTCAAGTGCCTCCAAAGCCTTAAGCTCAGCATCATTTACCTGACTATCATTTCTTCTCTTTCTCGGTTTAAACCTAAGCTCATCTACATTATACTCTTCAATTTCCTTAGTGTCATCTTCAAGAGTAACTATAAGCTTAACCTTCTGCCTAAGCACACTTACAGAATGTACTTCTCCTTTTTTTCCATCCTTTGTCTTTACAATATCACCAACATTCGGCATCCTGTCATTTAAGTATTCATAGGTATCCTGCTCGTGCTTAAGACAACACATAAGTCTGCCGCATACCCCTGATATCTTAGTTGGATTAAGAGAAAGATTCTGTTCCTTTGCCATCTTGATGGATACCGGAACAAATTCCGAAAGATGCTTATGACAACACAGTTCTCTTCCGCATATGCCTATACCGCCCACAATCTTAGTTTCATCTCTTACGCCTATCTGTCTAAGCTCAATTCTTGTCTTAAATACAGCCGCCAAATCCTTAACCAGCTCTCTGAAATCCACTCTTCCATCCGCCGTAAAATAAAATAAGACCTTATTGTTATCAAAGGTATATTCTGCATCTATAAGCTTCATCTCAAGTCCGTGTTTATTTATCTTTTCAAGACATATATCATAAGCCTTTTTGCTTTTTTCCTTATTTTCCTCATTTTGTCTGGCATCCTTTTCATTTGCAAGCCTTATTATCGGCTTAAGCTGGGAAGCCATCTTACCTTCATCTATCTGTCTTCTGCCAAGAACCACCTTACCGTATTCAACACCTCTTGCAGTCTCGACAATCACATACCTGCCCGGCTCAACTTCAAATTTTAGTGGGTCAAAAAAATATATCTTGCCGTTTGCTCTAAAGCGAACGCCTATTACATCTCTCATTTTAGCACTCCTCAAATTTACTTTTCTTTCAAAGTAAGTAATAATAATTCCATAGTCACATCAAAGTTAGCATTTACATCAAGACGAGTCTTTGCTCTTTCTATAGCATTAATCTTTTCATCTATTATGCTATAAGACAAAACTCCGGCCTGTTTTTTCAATGTCGAATATTGCTCCTTGAAAAGAAGCTTGTCAATATTGCCGGTTACCTTTAGCATAAGTACATCTCTGTACCACATCATCATAAGATCCATATAGTCGTCCATAGACAATTTAAACTGTTCTATATCAGATACGGATTTTGCCAAATCATCCACATCCATATCCGGAATATGTGTAAGTACATTTACAACCGATTCTACAATATGTACATACTCATCATTTGTGGCAAGCTTTATCGCCTTACCGAGATTGCCCTGTGCAAAATCCAGACAGAAATAAGCCTTATCATCAGAAAGACCGATTTCCTTGGTAAGAAAATCAAGAATATCTCTTTCTCTTACCGGTTTTGTATTTAAAATAATCGAACGTGATATAACTGTAGGAAGAAGCTTATCAATATTGGAGGTAAGTAAAATCAATATACCATATTCAGGCGGTTCTTCTATGGTTTTCAAGAGAGCATTCTGTGCCTCTCTTGTCATAAGCTCAGCTTCATCCACTATATATATCTTATATCTACTCTTGTATGGCTTAATATCTATGGTGGAAATAATCTGCTCTCTCACATCATCTACGGATATGGTGGATTTATCATGCGTAACATATATAATGTCAGGATGATTTCCGGACTCTACCTGCTTACAGGATTGGCAGTTTTCACAAGGATCCATTTTTCCGTTTTCACACTGTAAGGTCTTTGCAAATGCCTGTGCAAGTGTCTTCTTTCCGCTTCCAACCTCACCATTTATAATATATGCGTGTGCAACCTTGTCCATCTCTATACTGCTTTTAAAATGCTTAATTATATCCTCATGTCCTACAATATCCTTAAAATTCATAAGCCACACCTCCTGACCGTAAACCCCGTCCTATATAGTAATTTATAATTTGATTATACTCAAATTTGCCTTTCATAGCAAGCGCATATATAAATCCAATTTTCCCCATAAACAATTTATATATGAATTTGTAATTTATTATGTCGAAATATCAAGCAAAAGTCCTCTTATATCATCAATCTTTCCAAGTATGGCAAGGTTGTCCTTTTCATCCTTTAAAAGCTCCTCTGCAAGCTCATCCAGGTTTTTATCAACCTGCCTTACTATTCCGTAAACCCTGTGTCGGCCTCTCCTGTCAAGAAAATTTTCTCTTGAAAATTCATGTGAACGTGAAACAATCTCGTTCATGAATTCCTTAATGGTGGTACGATACTTTTTCATATCCTTTATATCCATATGCTTTGCAATTCTCGCACCCTGCTCCTCAATCTCCTTCATAAGTGAACTGAGTTTTTCCTGAAGCTCATTATCTTCAATATTTTTAACGAGAGTAAAGCGGAATTCGTCATTTGTTTTCTCATTATTTTTAGGTGCTTCAGCCTGAGTAAGCTGTTGAAGCTGATTTATACGATTTATATCCATTTTTTACTCTCCTTTCTTCCTTTTGTAATCCGTCCGGATAGCCGGGATTAATGTTAGCTTAGTATATTATCTATCTTATCCACTATCTGCTTATGTATAGCTTCTATGGTTTGCGTGGCATCTATGGTGTAGATTCGCTCAGGGGCAAGCAAGGCAAGCTTGCGATATCCCTCTGCAACCCTTTCATGAAATTCCATCGACTCAAGCTCCATACGGTCAAGCTCTTTTTGGTCATTTTTTCTACTTATACCTACCTTTGCAGGCAAATCCAGATGTATGGTAAGCTTCGGCATAACTCCCTGTGTAGCAAATTCGTTTATCTTATATACATTTTCTACACCGAGACCTCTCGCCATCCCCTGATATACAGCAGATGAATCAATAAATCTGTCGCTTATCACTGCCTTTCCTGCATCAAGTGCCGGTTTTATTACCTCACTTACAAGCTGCGCCCTTGCAGAGGCATAAAGAAGCGCCTCCGTCATATATCCCATCTCGGTATATTCTTTATTTAATATTATCTCACGGACAGCCTCGCTGATTTTTGTTCCACCCGGCTCTCTCGTTACGATAATCTCATAGCCCTTTTTTGATAAATATTCTTTTAAAAGCTCAAGCTGAGTGCTTTTTCCGGAACCATCCGGTCCCTCCATAGATATAAAAATCCCGTGCATAATATACTCCAAATACTATATCGTCATAGAAACCTTTATAATTAATCATAATTTCACCAAATATACTATAACATTTTAAAGAGGATTTTACCACTAAATTATTTACTTTTTAAGCTTGCATATGTTGGTAACAGGTTTCGTATATTTTATTTTGCCGGTATAACCTCTACCAGCGTAAGGCCCCAGTTAATCCACTGCCATACAGTTTCTTCTCCTGCATCATCTGTAAAATGTACCCTGCTTTTTTCATCCACATAAACCTTATGTACCTTTATTCCCAACCCCGAGGACATCCACATCGGTTTTAATCTGTCCTCCCGTTCTTTATTCCATTCAAATATAAATATATGCTGTGTCCATTTGTTGTCCTTTTCGTCATGCCAGAAGGGCTTATACTTTCCAAAGCTCCCCTGCTTCCATACCATCATGATAACATCATCTGTTCCGTCAGAATCTATATCTGTGACAAAAAAATCCGATACCAACCACTCCTTAGGCGTTTTATATATAAGCTCCTTGGATTCTGCATTTGTTATTTTCAGCCTCTTCCTTTTGAGAGAAAAAAGGACATTTTCCTCTGAAATATTGTATGTATCCTCTTGATTGTTCCAGGTTATATATCGGGGCAAAAAAACACCGTTTTTCCACATAAAAAATATGGTTACAGCACAAAGTAATGCGATTATAAGTGCATAAAATGCACTTATAACCGCAATCTTAATACCCGGTCTTTTTTTAGCTGTTCCATTATTTTTTTCGACTGATTCCGACATAAACTAATAATCCCAACTATTCTTCTTTACAAATGAATCCGTCCACGATGGCATACTGATATCATTATCCCAGTTATAGCTTCCGTTTTCATCCAATTCTATTCCGAGCATTATTCTCCACTCGGTATCGGTAAGTCTGTCACTTAACGGCTGAGAAAATTCATAGTAGGAATAAACAGGCCCGCTTGCAATCTTAAGCTGTCCGTCTACAGGAACAACAACATATATAGTATTTACTCTTCCTGTTCCTACTTCAAGACAGGAACCGTTAGGATCGGTGGCTATATCAACAATTATGGAAGCAGGAAATTCATCGGTAGTAAAATAATCAGTTCCCGCCTGATCCTTTGTTGTCTCCTGCCAGAAATGTTCAAGCTGTCCACCAAAGGTTTTTATTAATTCAAATTCCTCATCCGTCGGAAGTTCATTTCTTAACTCCTTCTCGGATATTGTGGCAAGCTGATTGGAAAGGTCTGCAAGAATGCTTAAATCTTCCTTGCTTTCCTGAGTCAGATATCCGTATCTTTCAAGACCTTGTGATGTGGACTTAACCAGTGAGCTTAATCTTCTGTACACCTCTACCTCCGGCTCTACATATCCGCGGTCATCAAGTATTGGTATCTCTGCTCCACCCATTTCTGCTATCATCTGTTTTGAATAAAGCACCGTGTCATGCTTTAACTCTGCGTAGCTTCCGAGGAAGGTTACAAGATTTTTCTTATTCCATTCCTCATTTTGCATAAACATCGGATATCCCTCGCCCTTTTTGTCAAGCAAAGGTCTCAGGGTGTTAATCCAACCTGAATACAGGCATGAATTCCATGTGTTTTCAGGAGCATTGGCTATATCTGTTCTGAGCATATCCATATGTTCACTGTACTTTTCATAGCCCGTATCCCCATTTGCTTCAAGGATCGAAAGAGCCGTATCAGAGCCGAGAGCCGCCGGTACATCAAGTCCGTTAGGAAGCATTCTGACTTCACCATTGGAGTTTTCCAAAACGTTTCTATATACAAGCTGTGTAAATATAGCCTCATCTATGGAAAATCTCTGTCCCATAAATCTATATCCTACAATCTTATTTTCTACCTCTTCATCCGTATCCGATGCATATACCGGTACCGAATTAATCTTTGGTGCCGGGAGTTCATCTGTAAGAGTTTTAAAGTTATCCCATGCCACATCATTTCCGGCAAGGTCATCAACTGTTACATCGCTGCCGTATGCTGCTTCAATTATTGGGCGATACTCATAATAACCACTGTCATCAGATGCTCCTGCGAAAAATGACGTAACGGTATATATTTTCTCCCAGTTAGCTATAGCATCCTCTGAAAGTGCCAGTGTCATGAGAAGTGCTGAGCGGTTCTGTGTATCGTCTGCCTGTGCAAAATTACGTCTTCCGTACCACATCATTGCTCTAAAATATCTTTCCAACTGCTCATCGCCTTCATAATATCCTCTCGGCTTATACTGGGAGTAGTCTTCCAAAACGGGAAGCTCCGATGTTGAAAAAAGCGGAGAATCAGCGATTGAATCTGCAGCATTTATAAGTTCAAGCTCTGCCGAAACCACATCTGCCACCTCCGACGGAACCTCTGCATTATCATCAAGAAGCTTACCTCCTACAGCAAAGAACGCAAGATTAATCCTTGCTGCCTCTTCCCATTCGGTTCCCTTAAGCTTCTCATACTGTGATTTTGTCTCCTCCATCATCTGTCCCGAAAGAACCGAAAGGTCATTTGACAAATGCTCTTTTTCCGTAGTTCTTAAAAGATATGCGAAATAAAGATGATAGGTATGCATCATCGAATCCACAGTTATAAAATTGGCATCATAATTATACCTATTATTTTCATACTTCTCAAAGAATTCAAGTCCACCTCCCGGTACGACTACGAATCCATTATTTACAAGCATATTTTTTTGTTCATCCGAAAAATATGCAATACTTTCATTGTTGTAAACATTACTCAAATCCGCCTCAATTGTATAAGCCGGAACAGAAGGTGTTATACTTTCTCCTTCCTCGGTTTCGTCCAAAATCTGAGGTCTTACAAAATAAGCAACATTCATTTTATCAATATTTTGCGGCTCAGGCTTATCTCCCGTATCCTCTGTTGTTTCTCCCTGTTCTGTGGAAATGTTGATTTCCCCGGTACTCATATCCGTTCCCGGCGCAAGCTTTTTGTCCTTTTTGTTGCCCTTTACTATAAATACTGTCGCCACAGATATTATGACAACTGCAAAAAAGGAACTGATGATTACTGCCAGTTTTTTTCCACTCATAGCTTTCCCCCTTCCAATAAACAAGTGTTTCATGGGGACGTTTCTCATTGATACAATTTAGGTGGCAAGCATAGCACCATGCTGCAATGCGCTACGCAAGTATCTAAAACTGTATTAATGAGAAACGTCCCCATGAAGTATATTATTTCTTACACATCTGGAGTCTAAGGACTGCTCTCTTAAGTGCAAGCTCAGCCCTGTTATGATCCTGAGTATTGTCATTTATACGACGCTCAGCACGTATTTTTGCCTCCTCGGCACGTTTTTCATCTATCTCCTCCGGCCACTCAACACTCTCTGCAAGCATAATTATTGAGTCCTGAAGAACCTCAACAAATCCGGTATGAAGTGCAGCTTTCCTTTCTCCTTCCGGCTCTACAATCTTCAATACACCGGGTTGAATAACCATGGTAGTCGGAACATGCTTCGGATATATGCCTCGCATACCTGCCGTAGTATTAAATTCTATGAAAGTGGCTTCACCCTCATAGAAAACTCTCTCAGGTGACATTATTTTTACTTTCATTGTATTGTCTGCCATACTGTCCTCATTTCTTATTATTGACAAAGAAATCCTATCTTATTTGCATTTAGCCAAAACATCCTCGATACTTCCGACATTTAAGAAATAACTCTCAGGAATGTCATCATGCTTACCTTCAAGGATTTCCTTAAAGCTTGCGATTGTATCCGAAACAGGAACGTATTTACCCGGAAGTCCGGTGAACTGTTCTGCAACGTGGAATGGCTGTGAAAGGAATCTCTGAATCTTTCTTGCTCTTGCAACGATAACCTTATCCTCTTCCGAAAGCTCATCCATACCAAGAATTGCAATTATATCCTGAAGTTCCTTATACTTCTGAAGGATTTCCTGAACTCCTCTTGCTACCTTGTAATGCTCTTCTCCGACTATACGCGGATCAAGGATTCTTGAAGTAGAATCCAAAGGATCAACTGCAGGATATATACCAAGCTCAACTATAGAACGTGAAAGAACTGTAGTTGCGTCCAAGTGGGCAAAGGTTGTTGCCGGTGCCGGGTCAGTTAAGTCGTCCGCAGGAACGTAAACTGCCTGAACAGAAGTAATGGAACCACTCTTTGTGGAAGTAATTCTCTCCTGAAGTGCACCCATCTCCGTCTGAAGTGTCGGCTGATAACCAACGGCTGAAGGCATACGTCCAAGTAAGGCGGAAACCTCTGAACCTGCCTGTGTGAAACGGAATATATTGTCTATGAATAAAAGTACGTCTTTTCCAACCTTATCTCTGAAGTACTCTGCCATGGTAAGTCCGGTAAGACCTACACGCATTCTTGCTCCGGGTGGCTCGTTCATCTGACCGAATACCATGGTAGTCTTATCTATAACGCCTGACTCAATCATCTCATAGTAAAGGTCATTTCCTTCACGTGTTCTCTCTCCAACGCCGGTAAATACTGAATATCCACCATGCTCTGTAGCTATATTGGTAATAAGCTCCTGTATAAGAACGGTCTTACCGACACCGGCACCACCAAAAAGTCCGATTTTACCACCCTTCTGGTATGGGCAAAGTAAATCGACAACCTTGATACCTGTCTCAAGTATCTCAGTATCGGTAGCCTGCTCTTTAAATTCAGGTGCTTTTCTATGTATAGGAAGATATGTTTCTACCTTTGGTGCCGGCTTTTCATCTATCGGCTGTCCAAGTACATTGAACATACGTCCAAGTGTCTCTTCACCAACAGGAACCGTGATAGGTGCACCTGTTCCGACAGCTTCCATACCACGAACCAAACCATCAGTAGGTCCCATCGCTATACATCTAACTGTATCATCACCAAGATGCTGGGCAACCTCAGCATAAAGTGTGCCACCATCTTTGGTAGCTATAGTTATGGCATCATATATCTCCGGCAGATGTCCTTCCGGAAACTTGATATCGATAACGGCACTTATAATCTGGGTGATTTTTCCTACATTTGTATCTGCCATTTTCTATCTCCTTAATTTATTCTTTGCTAACGACATCCTACCGAATATCGCTTAGCTGATTGCTTCCGCTCCTGCTATAATCTCCGTAAGTTCCTGAGTTATAGCACCCTGTCTTGCTCTGTTATACATAAGTGACAAATCTGCAATCATTTCCTCGGCATTGCTGGTAGCCGAATCCATGGCCTGCATACGGGCACCGTTCTCACTGGCAACCGCTTCAAGAAATGCTCCGTAGATTATACTTCTCATATAGTTCGGTATAACCTGGTCAAGTACAGCTTCTTCATTTTCGGAATCGTCAAGACCGCATACAAACGGGGTAAAATCGCCCGATCCTGCTGCCGAACCTTCAAAGTTCATCTGAATTCTGTCATCATGTGATTCGTCAAACTTGAAATCTCCCGGATCGATAGGAAGAAGTTTAATAAGCTTCGCTTCCTGTGAAACTGTATTCTTGAAGTTCGTATACGCAAGGTAAATCTCACCTATCTCGCCCATTTCAAACTGGGTAAGAAGCTCCTTGCTTATCTCCATTGCATCTCCATATAACGGTGCGTTTATAACCTCTGAATAATCCTTATGTATGTTGTAGCCTTTACGAGTAAGACCTTCGATACCCTTTTTACCTATAGCATATATATAAGTATCCTCTTTGGAAAACTTGTCTTTGTTTTCATTGGTAATCATCTTGACGATATTACTGTTATAACCGCCGGCAAGTCCTCTGTTAGAGGTTATGACTATAAGGGCTTTTTTCTTACTCTCACTCTCTTTTATATACTTGTGGTCAACATTTTTAGTCAAGGCAAGTACGGAACAGATGGTATCATAAAGCGTAGCAAAATACGGTTTATTGCTTTCAGCTCTACCTCTTGCTTTTTGAAGCTTAACTGTTGCAACAAGCTTCATAGCCTTGGTAATCTGCTGTGTACTTGTAACGCTTTCCTTACGTCTTTTTATGTCGCGCATTGATGCCAAGACTTATCGCCTCCATTTCGTCCAAATCAGTTTATGCCTCAATTTTCTGATAAAAGTTTGATTTATCAAACCGGCATATCTGATTTTTTAATAATTCCTTAACTAAAATGTTTCCTTAAATTCAGTTATAGCCTTTGAAAGACTATCCTCCAACTCGTCACTTAACTTCTTATCAGTCTTAATCTTCTCAAAGATTTCCGGATACTTGGTCTGAACAAACTCAAATAAACCGTCCTCAAACTCAAGTACTCTGTCAACAGGTATATCCAAAAGATACTTTCTGGTTGCAGCGTAGATGATTACAACCTGCTTTTCTACAGGCATAGGTCTATACTGTGGCTGCTTAAGCATCTCTCTGATTCTTTCACCCTGAGCAAGTTTCTCTTTGGTATCATCATCAAGTTCAGAACCGAACTGTGAAAATGCCGCAAGTTCTCTAAACTGTGCAAGCTCAACACGGATAGGAGCCGCCAGCTTCTTCATGGCGCCAATCTGAGCGGCACCACCAACTCTTGAGACGGAAAGACCTGCGTTAATAGCCGGTCTGAAACCTGAGTTAAACATCTCAGTTTCAAGATATATCTGACCATCTGTGATAGATATAACATTGGTAGGTATGTACGCCGAAACGTCACCCGCCTGAGTTTCGATGATAGGCAAAGCAGTAAGTGAACCGCCGCCCAAAGCATCTGAAAGCTTAGCTGCACGCTCAAGCAATCTTGAGTGAAGATAGAATACATCACCAGGGAAAGCCTCACGTCCAGGCGGTCTACGAAGTAATAATGAAAGTGTACGGTATGCGGCAGCATGCTTTGTCAAATCATCATAGATAACAAGTACATCCTTACCTAATTCCATCCACTCCTCACCTATAGCACATCCTGCATAAGGTGCGATATACTGAAGCGGAGCCAACTCACTGGCTGTTGACACAACAACAGTTGTATATGCCATAGCACCGTACTCAGTTAAGGTCTTAACAATACCCGCAACTGTTGATGCCTTCTGACCGATGGCTACATATATGCAGTTAACTCCCTGTCCTTTTTGATTAATAATTGTATCTATAGCGATAGCTGTCTTACCTGTCTGTCTGTCACCGATAATAAGCTCTCTTTGTCCTCTTCCTATAGGTACCATGGCATCTATAGCCTTTATACCTGTCTGAAGCGGAGTATCAACTGATTTTCTTGAAATAACACCTGAAGCAACTCTCTCTACCGGTCTTGATTTAGTCGTACTTATAGGACCTTTACCATCTATAGGCTGTCCCAAAGCATTAACTACACGTCCGAGCATAGCATCTCCGACAGGAACCTCAACAACTTTTCCTGTAGTCTTAACTATGTCTCCTTCATTTATGCTGTTTGAATCACCAAGCAAAACTGCACCGACATTATCTTCCTCAAGATTAAGTACCATACCGTATACTTCACCCGGGAATTCGAGAAGTTCGCCCTGCATAGCGTTTTCAAGACCATGAATACGAGCTATACCATCAGCAACCTGTATAACAGTTCCGACATCTGATGTTTCAAGCTTTTGCTTGTAGTTCTTGATTTGTTCCTTGATAACGGAACTAATCTCTTCCGGTTTCAAATTCATGGAACTTAAACACCTTCCTTCCTCGAAATTTATGCATTCGCCAGAGTCTTTGAAAGTTTGTCAAGCTTAGTTTTTATGCTACTGTCAACTACTCTGTCTTCAATTCTTATAACCAACCCGCCTATCAAAGATTTATCAACTGCATAAGTTGTCTCAATCTCATTGTAGGAGGTTGTTTCCAATAACCTTTTTTCTATATTGCTCTTTTGCTCATCGCTTAAGGCTATCGCGCTTATAACACTGGCTTCACCGATATTTTTCTTTTCCTTAACAAGCTTTATAAAATGCTTCAGGATATCTTTAATGTTGATGATATGTCCCTTGTCAACCACAGTAACAAGAAGTCCGAGGAGATCATCGGAAATCCTTCCCGTAAATGTATCCTCAACAATTTTCTTCTTATCTTCCTTATTGACCTGAGGGTGGTTTAAAAGCTTTATAAGTTCTTCATTATCATCGATAATCCCGATAAAAGCATTTACTTCTTCAAAAAGCTCATCCAATCGGTTTTCTTCACAGCCAAGCTCGAACAAAGCATTGCCATAGGTTGTATCTACTTGTTTTGCCATGTATCATCACCCATTTCCTTAAGTGTTTCATCGATAAGCTCAGCCTGCTTTTTATCATCAAGCTCACCATCAACAAACTTACCTGCCATAACAGTTGCAACGCTTATAATTTCCTGCTTGACCTCGTCAGCGACCTTCACTCTTTCAAGTTCAGCCTCCTGGCTAGCTCTGGAAATAATTCTGGCAGCTTCTTCCTTTGCTTCAGCCACGATGTTCTCTTCGTTTTTAACAGCTTTCTTTCTGGCTGCACTCAAGATTTCATCAGCCTCAGCATCTGCATTTTGAAGCTTCGCATCATATTCTGTTTTAAGTTTAGCTGCGTCTTCCCTGTCTTTAGCTGCGCTTTCCAAATCATTTTTAACCTTTTCCTGACGATTTTCAAGTACCTTGCGGACAGGATTTATAAGTATATATGAAAGGAAGATAAAGAGAAGGAATACTGCACATCCCTGTATCAACACATCAAATAACAACTGACTGTCCAGTCCAAAGATACGACCTGAGAGAAGAGCAACATTTTCATTTACCATAAATGTCACTTTTTATCCTCCTACTTATCGAAAGGCTTAACGAACATAAGAAGCAATGCAACTACGAGTCCGTAAAGACCTGTTGTCTCTGCAACTGCCTGTCCAAGAAGCATGGTTGACATGATATCACCCTTGCAACCCGGGTTACGTCCTACTGCCTGAGCACCCATACCTGCTGCGTTACCCTGACCGATACCGGTACCAATACCTGAACAAACAGCAATACCTGCGCCAAGTGCAGAAAATGCATGAACTAATCCTTCAACGTTAATACTCATTTTTTAATCCTCCATTTTTTATTCTACATTTCTCTTATCGAAAACAAATGTCATCGTAAGCATTGTAAATACGTAAGCCTGAATCGCACCTGAGAACAAGTCTAAGTAAATGTGCAAAAAGGCCGGTATTCCGAACCTGAACAATACAGGTATAAGACCATAGTATAAAGACATCATTACTGTACCGGCTAAGATGTTTCCAAACAAACGAAGCGAGAGTGAAAGCGGTGTAGCAAACTCACTGATAACGTTCATAGGGAAGAAAAAGAACACCGGCTGGAACAAATCCGTAAATGCACCCCACTTTTTGTATCTGATTGCAGCGTACTGAATCATTACAAAGGTAATAAGTGCAAGGCACAATGTAGTACCATAGTCGGCTGTCGGCGGTCTTAAACCAAACAAACCGGATATATTCGAAAGGAATATATAGATAAATATGGCACCAATGTAGTTAATGTAGTGTTTACCTGCTTCACCCATACTGCCATGTACAAACTTAAGCAAAGTCTCTATGGCAATCTCTACTCCGGCGGAAAACTTGGTCGGATTATCCTGATGCTTAAGCACGCTGTTTCTCGCACATATTGCAAGAATCATAATCGTCACAATTATAATCGCCGCGCAAACATGGGTAGTGGTGATGTAAACCGTCGAGCCAAAGAACTTAACCGGAACCAGTTCATGAATGAAGAAATCTGCTTCATTTCGTATAGGTATCCTGCCAACTCCAATGGCTAAACCATTGTGCATATGTTCACCCTCCTTCTTTTATTTTAAAGCAGTATCTTTGTCAGATAACCGCCTGTTTATCGAAAGAGCCTGTAGGCTCTGACAATCGTATCTACTCATCTTTATAGTCCTTCATGCCAATAGGCTTAAAGGTATATTCAAACTCGTCATCCTCGTCTTCCGCATCAGAATTAACCTCTTCGTCTGATGAAGCACCTTTTTTATTTTTTTCCTTTGAAAGACTTTTTTCCGAGTTTTCCATCATAAGCTGATTAAAATCTTTTCTTTCCTCTGTATGTCCCATAAGCCTTCTTACAAAAGGATTCATATACCCCGAAAATTTAAGAAACGCAAGTCCGACAGCCGCACCTGCAAAGGCCTGCCAACAGATTAACACTGCTACTATCAAAACTGCTGCACTTATAGCGTATCTCAGCATACTTTGAAGAGTCATATAATTGTTGGCTTTCTTACCGTCATCACTTCCGAGAGCCCTGTCCAGACTCCGGTATATATGATATGCCTGATAGCAGGCGGTAAACGCTCCGGCTATAAGTCCCGGTATAAACCACCACGCATATCCTCCACATATTATTCCAAGAACCACTCCAAGTATAAGTCCGGCAATCGTGCAAAGAAATATACCTGCATACAGTTCAATTAAAACCTTACGACTTTCCATTGTCATTACCTATAAATCTTTTGATAACTATCGCAACCGAACGAAATCCCGCACCTACTCCCAGCACGATAAACCATACCATAAGCCTTGTCCCAAAATACTTATCTATGAGGTATCCGATACCCATGCTTAAAAAAATCGTTGCAAGCATAGTTATACCTATCTGGGTTATAAGAAAAAGCATTTTTAAGACCTGATGTTCCTTGTTGTTCATAGTCCTCCGTCCAACTGCACAAATAATTAATTATTATACCTTATTTTTCTTTTTTTTTCAACTATTAAAGTGTGATATAGGACAAGTACCTTGACACCTTTAGGTACACGCAAATCTCACTTGCGCTCACGATTTGCTTTGCACCCAAAGGTGTCAAGGTACTTGTCCTATGTCACGCCTCTTACTCAAGCATAGATATTCTTCTTACATGTCTCTCATCATTTGAAAATGGTGTATCTACAAACTCATCCACTATCATAAGAGCAAGTCCCGGGCCAATGGTTCTTGCACCCATGCAAAGAACGTTGGCATTATTGTGCTCCTTGGTAGCTCTGGCAGAGAAGCAATCGCTGCAAAGAGCCGCTCTTATGCCCTTAACCTTATTTGCAGTCATGGACATTCCTATACCTGTTCCGCAGATAAGTATTCCAAGCTCGCACTCACCTTTTGCAACCGCCTCTGCAACAGCCTTTCCATATATAGGATAATCACAGGATGCTTCACTATCACATCCAAAATCCTTTACATCAAAGCCTCTTTCCTTAAGATGCTTAATAACCTCTAACTTCAAACCATATCCGCCATGGTCACTGCCAATCGCTATCATATCTTTCCTCCTAATTTCATTTTCTGACTGACTATGTATAAAATGTACACGCATAGCTCGCTATCGCTCACGCTATGCTTAGTACATTTTATACATAGTCAGTCAGAATACTTTAATTTCAATTCGGGTTAAATCAATGTACCTTTATGACTCTGTGGCCGGCCGCTTTGAGCAGGCGGTTCATGATCGCGCCACCGAGTTCATTTTGATTAAGTGCCTCACTGTATATATATTCAGCCCCTATTGTATCACATTTTCTTAAAATTGCATAAAGATTTGCGGAAATTGTCACACCCTTATCCGCCTCGCCCACTATCAAAACATTATCACAGTTATAATAAGGCGCGTTATCCTTTGTGGCTATAACGGCTGTTTTAAAGCCTTGGGCAGTTTTTTCGGTGACAAGAGCATTTATCTTATCTATAATTTTTTTGTCGATTGGTCTAATCTCATCATCTTTGATACTTTCCGGTTTTATATCAATTACCGAAAGATTATGATCTTCTTTTACATCGGACATCTCACACTCAACTATCGTAACCTCACCCTTTGGCGCATAGTGGGTGTATTTCATACCGGGAGCCTTTGGTCGTAAATTCGGATCCGGCTCGATAATCGCTCTGTCTATAGTAACCTCACCGATTATCTCCTCAAGCATTTTCTTAGTTATATATCCCGGTCGAAGTATGGTCGGATTCTCACCTGTCAGGTCAACTATCGTTGACTCGATACCTATACCTACCGCCCCACCGTCAAGTATCATATCTATACGGCCATTCATATCCTCGATAACATGCTCCGCAAGTGTGGGCGAAGGTCTGCCGGAGGTATTGGCGCTCGGTGCAGCTATGTACACGCCGCTTTCTTTTATAAGCTTCATGGCAACCGGATGTGACGGCATACGTATGGCGACCGTATCCAGTCCGCCGGTGGTGCCGTCAGGAACGATTTTCTTTTTGTTAAGGATAATGGTAAGCGGTCCCGGCCAGAAGGCTTCCATCAGCATAACCGCTTTTTCAGGCACACTTTCGGCGAGTTCGTAAACTGCTTTGGTATCCGCTATATGAACTATAAGTGGGTTATCACTCGGTCTGCCCTTGGCTGCATATATCTTTGCTGCGGCAGCTTCATTTAAGGCATCTGCCCCGAGTCCGTAAACCGTTTCCGTTGGAAATGCAACGAGTCCGCCTTTTTTAAGGATTTCCGAAGCCTTCTCTATGGCCTTCTCATCATTTCCGGAAGAAATTATTGTATTAATATTATTGTATCTGCTATTCATCTGCTTTTTCCTTGCTAATCATAACATGATTATACATTTTTTTTACATCTTCATTCATATTTATCGGTATAAGCTTTATCTTTGGATTCTGATTTGAAAAAACAACAAAAACCTGATGTGCAAAGCCTTGTCCCATCCATTCTACGTCTGAAAAATCAAAAACAACCTCCTTAAAATTTTCCAATCTGTCGCAAACCCTTTTAGCTTGTGACCTGGATATCGGAGATGCATCAAAAATATTTTTCATTGGTATGCTGGTTTTTGTAAAATCGCCAACTTCATCAGTATATGTGCCAAATACATCATTCATTTTTTTATTTGAAAAATTAGAAAGCTCCATTAATACACATGTCCCATCAAATTCATCATCAAGTAAATTAAGAAACATATTATCATCATATTTATTGCTTGAAAAAACTTTATTGCTTGAAACAATGACAAATTTATCCATAATTCTGGAGCTGAAAAAAATCCCTTCACCCGAATGATTTTTTTTATCCGTTGTTAATTTCCCCTTAAATAATTCATATACGACTTCATCTATCTCATCATAATCAAAATAATTTTTAATCTTATTAAAAATACCTATGCCGTCATCCCAAAATATCACCTTAGTATTTAAATAATTTTTTTCTATGGTTACTCTTAGATTTTCAGCTTCAGAGTGCTCCAATACATTGTTTAGCATTTCACTTAATACATATATCCAAATTTTTTTTACATTTTCACCGGTTTCCTTAATAAAACCTTCTATATAATGCGAATAAATATAAACATCCGATTTAATATTTTCTTCTTTTATATTAAAAGAATATTCATTTTTTGTCGTTACGAGTTCATACGTGCCTCTTTTTATCCTACGGATAATATTTTCATTAACCAATTCATTAATATAAGTGTGAACTGTATTTTGATTTATACTAAAATTTTCAGATACAGATTTGGATATACTTTTATCGTTTTGTTCTATTTTATTTAAAATATATAATATAATATCTCTTTTTTTATCAGTAATCTTCATATATATCACATCCTTACTTATGTTAATCTTCAACTAATCATAATATTATACCTTTCATTATTTTTGTCAATATATTATTCTTATTTTTAAAACAATTATTCGTAAAATAAAAAGAGTTATTCGCAAAAACCTGCAAATAACTCTTTTCACTACTCCTCCCACTGCTGGAGCATCTCGACAAGTCTCGGCACAATCTGTTTCTTTCTTGATACTACGCCTTCCAGATAGCAGGAGTTACCGTTCATTTCAAGCTCAAAGGCATCCTGCAACAGCCTGACGGAATCCTCTCCGTAACACAAAACAGTGGAGCCCTCATCCAGTATATTGGTCATAACGAAGAAAATCATATCGCACTTTGCCGCAGTGTATTTATCCTTCAAATATTCATCCATTTCTTTGACAAGTCTTTTAAGCTCTCTCTTATTCATGGAGCTTATCTGTCCTACACCAAAGGTTATCTCCTCAACATCAAAGGTCTTGAAATCCTGATACAAGAGTTCTTCAGGTGTCTTTCCCTTAAATGAGCTGCCTGCTTCAAACATATTGACTGCATAGCTTTCTATATCAATGTCCGCAATTTCTGCAAGTGCCTCGGCAGCCTCTTTATCAAGTGGCGTACAGGTAGGCGAACGGAACATAAGTGTATCAGACAGTATAGCTGAGCACATAAGGCCAGCCATATCCTTAGGTGGTATAACCTTCTGCTCCTGATACATCTGATACAGGATTGTACCGGTACAGCCTACCGGCTGATTACGGAAATATACCGGATTAATCGTCTCTATAGTACCTATGCGGTGGTGGTCAATAATTTCAAGTATTTCAGCATTTTCTATACCGTTTACCGCCTGAGTACGTTCGTTGTGGTCGACGAGGATGACCTGCTTTTTCTTCATGGCAAGGAGGTTTCTTCGGGAAACCATACCACAGTAATTACCCACCTCATCGACGATAGGAAAATCTCTGTGACGGAGCTTTGACATGACATCCTTTACATTTTCAAGAGTATCATCCAGATCAAAGGTTATAAGGTTGGAGCTTCGCATAAAAAACCTGATTGGAAGACTCTGGTTAATAACCCTGGCAGTAGAATATGTATCAAGAAATGTCGTGATTATGTTGCAGTTATGCTCATTTGCCAGATCAATTATCTCTTTTTCAACCTTTGCATTTAAGCTGACTATAAGGCACGATGCGCCGAGCTTAATCGCCTCTCTTTGAGTTTCCTTACGGTCCACAACAAGCACGATGTCATCTTCCTCTATGCACGCCTCATCTATGATAAGATTTGCCGCACCGATAAATACCTTACCACCCTCTATAACAAAATCCGGATTGCCGCACACGAGCCTGCCATCAAGTACCTCGAGAAGATTTGAGATAGGCGTTTTGGCAATTCCAAGAACAGTATTGTCATAGGCATCCATATAAGATTTTGCGATATCATTGATAGTTATAAGTCCCTTTAATTTGTTGTCCTTATGGATAATCGGAAGCGTAACCACGTCCTCATCACGCATAAGCTCCCATGCAGCCTTGAGGGAAATCTTATCTCTAACCGCAGTAGTATGCCTGATTTCGATATCTCTTATCTGGACATTTACATCCGAAAGGAGCTCCGGCTCATTTACATTAAAATAATCCAGAACATACTTTGTCTCGTTGTTAATTGCTCCGGCACGGTTTGCAATGTAACGTCCCGACTCCTTAATATTTTTCAGGTATGCATAGGCAAGTGCGGAGCAAATGGAATCCGTATCGGGATTCTTGTGTCCGACTATGTGAATTTGTTTTTGTTCCATAAGCAGTTATCCTTTCCTCGCTCCTATATGTCATCTCGCCTAACGGCTCGATGTGGTTTTCGCTTTATGTAGATGTCCGCAAGCGCACATCTACGCAAAGCTCATTATGTCATAATTCGATATCATAACCGGTTTTTTGTTGTAGGTAAAAATCGTAACAAGCGGCGATGCACTTCCATAATATGCATCATGCTCTGCCACTATAGCTTCAAGCTTTAAATAATCCGGTTCAATCGGTATGTACTCATATCCATAAGAAGAAAGCAGGTCGATAAGCCTCTTTGTGAGCCTTGAATCAACTTTATTCCAAGTGTTTATATCCGGAGGATAAAATCCCACAGTTAAATCAATTGCACCTTCATTATCCTTAAATATTTCGAGTCGGTTTTTGATGCTTTCTATAATGTCCTTTTTATCGGAATCCGTTTTTTCCACAGAATCTTTTTCAGATGTTTGTTTATCTGTGTTTAAATTAATTATCTGATGTTCAGACAATTCATTCAAACCGATTAAATAAAAAAGCTTTTTCTTTATTTTACCAACATTCTTTATTTCAGCCTCATTATCCTCCTCATCAAATGGTACCTTAATCTTAGCCTCCCAGATATCTCCGGTTTCCTCACCGGCAAATTCCTTAAGCTTTTTAACGTACTGTGATTTGATATTCTCCGACTGAACCAAAACCTCATCCGCATAGATTACCCCCGGCGCAGTCACATAATGCTTTAAATTACAAAGATCCGTATAATCATTTTCACCGAATTCATCCGTCTTAAACGAAGGTATGTATATAAGCCTGTCTGTGTAATTTCTAAGTTCCTTTGCATAATACTGTGGAGGAATTGTAAGGCATGGATTTTCACCATCATATGGACTCTGAATATATATTCTGTCCGGATGATGAAGTTCGAGATTAAAGTCTGTCCAAAGGCTAATCTTAACATTTTCCGGATAGTCCTCCAGATGAGTATTGGCGATGAGTTCATCATCAGTCGCAACAATCTGTCCGAAATAATCCTTAAATAAAACCGGAAGCGGTACCACATAAACATCCGCTTTATCCTCTTTTACCAATTCATCATAAAGTCTCTCAAAGCCCTGCCACTCCTTCGGACCTATAGTTAAAATGAGAATCTCCTCGTGATTGATAATTCGCGCAGTTACTACTTCTGATATCGAATTAAAATGTGTCTCGACCTCTTTTATCTTTTCCAAGACCAACTCTTCATGTTTTATATTATTAAAATTTTCTTTGGAATTCTTAGTTAATGCCTGCGTACTATCATCAGCTTCGGATTGATTTGTCAACAAATTGTACACCTCAAAAAGCGCATCACAATACCTTTGAATCTCACCGGTCACAAGCCTTGCACTTTCACTATCCTCACCCTTGACATTTTCTATAAGTGTACCCAGGTCGACCGATAGCTGCTGACACTCGGGAAGAAGGGCAAGTATGGATTCTTTCACATCGCTTTGTCCTTCTGCTTCATCAAGAATAGTTGCAAACTCCTTAAGTTGTCCGTTCATAACCTCAAGCTGCTTTATGCATTCTCCAGCCATGCCCTTAAGCGAATCACCGAAGTTAAGTCCTGCATCCGGTCTAACCAGCATATCCTTCGTAAATGTAAACTCCGGCAGTTTAAAATCTGCAACTGCCTGAAGGTTTTCGCGCTGCTTTTCAAAATACGGATAATCATGTCCACCCCAGACCTTGCGGCATACAAGATAATTGCCGTAATGATTGCGAAGCGCAGCATTATACTCTGCCGGAATCGGAATAGTTGTATTTTCAAACGGAATCCTTATGGAATTATCATAATATTTCCTTGGATGTCCCTTACTGCCTTTAAGCACCCAAGGAAAAATCTGACCTATCCTTTCGGCTCCATCCTTCGGTGCCCGTGACATCTGTTTTTCCGCAAGCTTGTAAAGTTCTATCATCATGTGCCTGCTGTCAAGCCTTCTGTCAATCCTTATATTATATTTTTGCTCTAACAGATATAGCTCTCTATCAATCGTATCCTTGTGAAGGGTCCCCTCAAGGATGCCATCCGCAACCGCGATAATCCTCTTAATCTCCTTGCATCGCTCACGCTCTTTTTCCTCGTCATTATAAAGATAATCAAGGATAAATATGTCGACAGATGCCATATACGGGAAATTGTGATATTTCTTAAGATGCTCCTCGTCAAAGCAAATCCGGTTATTGCTTACGACTCTCGCCAGAAAAAGCCGGTGATCCTCTTTCCTCTCATAGTCATGTATAACAAACTCCTTTGGAAGTTCTATATCTGCAACCGAGCGAAACTTATCATAATCCTCACGTTTCATGCAAATATCAAGGTCATCATCCCAAGGCACAAAACCACCATGCCTTACCGCTCCGAGGAAGCTTCCCCAGTCTGCAAAATAATTTATATCATGCTTTCTGCAGATACGGTCGATTTCATCAAGCACAACAAGACTGGCAGCCCATCCCTGTTTAATGGCTGTCGGAATATAAAACCCATTTCTGACTTCGTCTCTGAAAAAATCAACCGAAAAATCCATAATCCGCCTTCCTTTATGTAAAGAACTTTACATATTATCCTCAATCATCATTTTAAACTTTTCCAAATCTGCCTTGGTAGTTATCTTAAAATTATCTTCATCTCCGGGTATCATAACGATATCCATTCCTGCCATAATCGCAGGCTCTGTCGAGCCGTTGATACTCATAATCTTACCTGAAAGAAGCTTTGTATTTGCCTCATAGTATTTACCCAGTACAAAAAGCTCCGGAGCCTGTCCGGCATATATCTTCGACCTGTCAATCAGGTTCGCAACAGTCTTACCGTTATGGCTCATATAAACCGTATCCTTCATAGGAAGAACAGGCAAAACGCCATCATGAGAATTATCTTCATCTGATGTATGATCATCCTCGATTCTTTTCACCGCCTCAAAACAGGAATTAATAAGTTCACCACTTAAAAGCGGCCTTGCCGCATCATGTATCAGCACATACGAATCATCATCAGCGTATTTGCTTATATCAGTCAGACCATTGTAGATTGAAAGCTGTCTGTTCGCTCCGGGATTTGAAAAGCCCTTGAATTTAGAATTTGCCAATTCTTTTTCAATCTCGCTTTGCCACGCCTTATCAGCAACTATCTGGATATAATCGATATTGTCATTCTTAAGCAGAGTCTCAAGGCAGTAGCTTATTATCATCCTACCGCCAACTTTTATATACTGTTTTGGTATATCGCTTCCCAGACGGGTTCCTGTTCCGCCGGAAAGAACAAGTGCTATGTTCATATTTTATAATTCCTCCATTAATATTATAAAATTACTACTTCATCTATATAAACATAAGCATATATATAGGCATTGTTATTTTTTTATCCGTACAACCTACATTTTGCAGAGAAAGCTTATATCCTTTTTTGATATTTTCCTGCTTTAAAATATTACCCAATGTATTGGCTTTTTTACGTCCGGCTTTAATTTCTATCGGCAATACTCCGTCTTCATATTCAATCAGGAATTCAATTTCTGCTGTACTTTTTACATCTTTATAAAAATAAATATCCTGATAACCTTTCTTTATAAGCATATCTGCCGCAAGCGCTTCATAAAGACCGCCCTTTGCAGTCCCAAGCATTATATTTAAAGCTTTCTCTTCCAAAGAATCATCACCAAGAACCATCTTTTTTAAAGAAAAATCAAAGCCTGCAAACAGCATTCCGATATCCGTCATATATAATCTAAAATTTGTCTCGTCTACAAATGCTTTCATAGGATATTCTATTCTTTTTGTAACATATACGGGTTTAGTTATAAATGATGCATTCAACCATTCTATACTTGTTTCAAACTTTGTTGCCGTGGCTTTTTTTTCAACAACTCCATACTGAAATTTATGATTATCCTTAGTAAGCTGAATCGGTATTGATTTATAACAATTTTGAGCTTTAATTCTTATATTTGCAGGAGCATAATGTGCTATATCATTCAAATAATCTCTGTATATTCTTCTTTGAATTTCATCCGCCTCTTGTATATTTTTTGAATTGACATAAGCCTGTACAACCTCCGGCATTCCGCCAATTATCATATACTGTTTAAGTAAATTAATAATTTTATCATGGATAGCTGCAGGAACCTTCGATACATTTTTGTAGCATTTATATAATAGCGATATAACTTCTTCATTTATATCATTAGCCCATAAAAATTCCTCAAAATCAAGTGCATGCATATCCAGGTATTCTACATTTCCTACCGGATAAGAAATATCCTGTTTATAATTCATTCCAAGTGCCGATCCGGTTGCAATAACATCATATCTTCCATCCTCGGACCAAAACTTCAAGGATTGAAGAGCTTCTCCACATTCTTGAATCTCGTCAAGTAAAATAAGTGTTTTTCCTTTTTCAAAATTTGATTTAGGAAGGTATGTTGAGATATTAATTTTTAAATTTTCAACATCCAAACTTTCATCAAATATCTTCTTAAACTCGGGATTTTCAATAAAATTCAACTCGACAAAATGATCATAATCTTTGGCAAATTCTCTGACTGCAAAGGTTTTTCCAACCTGTCTGGCACCATATATAATAAGACTTTTATGTTTATCTTTCTTTCTCCACAGAATAAGCTTATTTATTATTTTTCTGGATAACATTAAATTGTCACCTCCCATTTTAGCTCATCTATGATTTTTATAACATATAAAAAAAAATAAATCAATATTTTTCTATAGAAAAATATTATGTAGCGCATATTTTTCTATAGAAAAATATTGAAATATATTATTATCCCAATTCTTTTTTAGCCATATCAAGTGCACTGGCGATTACGGCATCCATATCATAATATTTGTACTCTCCCAGTCGACCACCGAAGATAACCTTATCTTCCTTATCGCCAAGCTCCTTGTACTCCTGATAAAGCTTGCCGTTTTTATCATCATTTACCGGATAGTAAGGCTCATCGCCCGGCTTCCATTCGGAACTGAACTCCCTGCTTATAACTGTTTTAGGAAGGTCGTTGCCAGCATCGTCCTTGCCAAACTCAAACCATTTGTGCTCTATAATTCTTGTCCATGGAGTTTCGGCATCGGTATAATTAACAGCGGCATTACCCTGGAAATTAGGCTTGTCCAAAACCTCATTCTCAAACCTTACGGAACGATACTCAAGATAACCCAGCTTAAATCCGAAATACTCATCTATCGGGCCGGTGAAAATAACCTTATCCGCCATAGCATCATACTCTTCTTTATTATCCAGATAATTCACACCAAGCTTAACCTCTATACCATCAAGCATATTGGCAACCATCTTCGTATATCCGCCCTTTGGAATACCCTGATACAAAGCATTAAAATAATTATTGTCAAAGGTAAGACGAACCGGCAGCCTCTTTATGATAAATGCCGGAAGCTCGTCACAAGGTCTGCCCCACTGCTTCTGGGTATAGCCCTTTATAAGCTTTTCATAAATGTCTGTTCCGACAAGAGAAATAGCCTGCTCCTCAAGATTCTTCGGCTCGGTTATGCCTGCTTCCTTTCTTTGCTCCTCAATCTTTGCCGCAGCCTCCTCCGGCGTAACCACTCCCCACATCTTATTAAAAGTATACATATTAAACGGAAGTGAGAAAAGCTCTCCCTTATAGTTAGCAACAGGAGAATTGGTGAATCTGTTGAACTCTGCAAATTGGTTTACATAATCCCAAACCTCTTTAATATTGGTATGAAATATATGTGCGCCATACTTGTGTACATGAATTCCCTCGATATCCTCCGTGTACACATTTCCTCCGATATTAGGTCTTTTGTCAATAACCAGCACTGACTTACCCGCATCTGTTGCCTTTCTTGCAAAAACTGCTCCGTATAAGCCGGAGCCGACTATAAGATAATCGTATTTCATGATTGGTTCCTCCATCAAATATAATTATATTTCAACATACTATATCTGTTAAATAAACATCTAATTATATACTAATTAAAAAATACGGAGTTGTAAAGAAGAAGTTCACTGTACTTCACTGAAAACTTCACTGTACTTCATACATCTCAACAGACACCTCATCAACATCTTACATTGAATTATTTTTAGCTGTAAATCATATATTTTACCGTTCGCAGCTGATTATCCCACATTTTTTATGTTATAATCAGCTATCTTCTTCGTCTATCGCTTTGTTTATTGTTTTATATATTTCAATTATATATTCATTTGCAGCTTCAGGACCCATTATCTCCTCCAATTTTTTATACAATGCTTCATTTATTATCAATAGAGTACCTCCTCATGAATTTAATTATGCTTCAAATAAATCATCCATTACAATAACATTATCAAAGGACCATCTATATGAATTGTCTTTGATACCATATGTTGTTATAAGCGTATTATGAATTGTTTTTTTCTTCGACACGAGTTCAAATAATAATTTCTGTCTATGGCGAAGCAGCAAATCATATTCTTTATCAACAGTAAATACATCGCTGTAAAATTTTAATTCACATAGATTAATAACATTATCTTTCCTGGAAATAAGTAAATCTATCTGTGTTCCCCGCTCATCGTCATCTTTTTTTATCCATGCTGACTGTTCAGAACTCACAGCACTTATACCAAGTTTATTTTTTATTTGTTCTATATGATTAAAGCAAACATTTTCAAATGCATACCCACGCCAGGAAACAACTTTTTGTGATGAACAATTCTGTTGCCAAAAACTATCGGGCAGCGACTTAAAAGCTTCAACAAATTTTATATAGAATATGCAAAACGGATCAATAAGCTTATAATGAATTTCTCTTTTTGAATACCCAAACGGTATATATTTAAGTATGAAATCACTTGCTACCAACGACTTTAATGCTTCCGTCAATGTACCACCATCTGAATAACCGGTTTGTTCAGATATTTCTTTTCTTGTAAATCCCCTGCTTCTGGTGCTTAAGACTTTTACAATTGACTTCATCATCTCGGGATTATTAAATATCGATGAAAATAATCTGTCAAATTCCTGATTTAACCTTGCCCCTTTTAGAAAAAATAATTCGTCCACATTTTGAGCCAGGCTCTTGCCTCTTCCAAAATAATTAAGATAAAACGGTATACCGCCAAAAATCATATAGCTTTGAACAATATCATACCTTGAAAGATTTATTCCCCTTTCCTTAAATAACAACTCACATTCCTTTAACGAAAAAGGCGACAGTTTTATCTCATATGTAACGCGTCCATACAATCCTCCATGATTATTAATAAGCTTGTCTTTTATCCATGAAGTAGCACTTCCGGAAATAATAACCATTACATTTCTATGACACGCCCATCCATTCCAAAAAGCTTCAAACGCAGTTATAAATCCTGATTTAGGAGTATCCATCCACGGAAGCTCATCCAAAAATACTATCTGTCTTGAACCATCATCAAATGACTGCAGATGCATTTCAAGCATATAAAAAGCTTCCAGCCAATCTTTTGGACAAGAGCTCTTCTTCATCCCTTGAGTAAGCAAAGAATAATAAAAAGCCTGCAGCTGTTTTTTTAAAGGGCTTCCTTTTACGGCTTCATCCTCCTCAATGGGCGATAAGCCGGCATGTCGAAAGGTTATCTTATCTTTAAATACTTCGTCAATAAGATATGTTTTACCGACACGCCTTCTCCCATACACAGCAACAAGCTCTGATTTATTACTTTCATATAATTCAACAAGTTCAGCTATTTCTTTTTTTCGTCCTACCATAAAATCAGTCACTCCTTCCGGATGTTTTATATAGATTTTATTGAATTAATTATATAATGAATTATTTTCAGCTGTCAACCACATTTTTTACCGTTCGCAGCTGATTATCCCGCATTATTTGTGTTATAATCAGCTGATTATTAACTTAAAGTCACTTCAATATCACTTCAAAACAACTTCATTCAAAACTTCACCATAGATTTTTCACTTTTCACACACCTAAAAGCATATAAAACACTCCAACTATCATTAATTCTAATTACATTTCCTAAAAAAAATAGTGAAACCTACAAAGATTTAGTGTAAAATAAATATTAAGCATCATATAAGGAGGCGTCCTATGAAAAAAACAATTGCTATCGGAATTCAGGATTTTGAAAAAATAAGAAATAATCAGATTTTTTATATTGATAAAACAAATTTCATAAAAGAATGGTGGGACAAGAAAGACGATGTTACACTCATTACGCGTCCTCGCCGCTTTGGCAAAACCTTAAATATGAATATGCTTGAATGCTTCTTTTCCAACAAATATGAAGGAAGAAGCGATTTATTTGAAGGTCTTGATATATGGAAACACGAAGAATATCGCAAACTACAGGGCACATATCCTGTGATATTTTTGTCCTTTGCAGGTGTGAAATATACCAACTACGAAAATACCCGAAAAAGCATTAACGAAATCATAGCAAATTGTTATGATCAATACTCATGGCTTATAGATTCGGATACTTTATCTGAAAATGATAAAAAATATCGAAAAAAAATCAATACTGAAATGGACGATTCCACTGCTGCCACTTCACTTAATAATCTATGCAAACACCTATACAATCACTATGGAAAAAAATGCATCATTATTTTGGATGAATATGACACACCTTTACAAGAAGCTTATGTAAATAATTTTTGGAACGAGCTCGTTGCATATACCAGAGCTTTATTTAACAACACCTTTAAAACAAATCCATATATGGAACGAGGTATCATGACAGGCATTACCAGAGTAAGTAAGGAATCAGTTTTCTCTGATTTAAACAACCTTAACGTAGTCACCACAACATCCGATGAATACGCAACAGCATTTGGCTTCACCGAAAAAGAAGTCTTTGAGGCAACTGATGCGCAGGGTATGACGGAAATTGATAAGCAGAAGATAAAGCAATGGTATGACGGTTTTGTATTTGGAAATGTTAAAGATATATATAATCCTTGGTCTATAATAAATTATCTTGATAAAGGAAAAATAGATAAATATTGGGCAAATACAAGTGGAAATGGACTCATTAGCAAGCTTCTCCAAAAAGGAGATAATGCATTAAAAATAAACTTCGAATCCCTTTTACAAGGAGAAAGCATTATTGCCTCAATAGACGAACAGATAGTATTTAATCAGCTTGACAATAATATCGATGCTGTCTGGAGTCTGTTACTTGCAAGCGGATATCTAAAAGTTGCAGATTATACCGAATACGCTGCTCTAGATGACGAATCACAGCTTACTTATACATTAAAGCTCACAAACCTTGAAACAACAATTATGTTTAGGGAAATGATAAACGGATGGTTCAAAAACACCTCAAGCTTTAACAGCTTTGTCAAAGCAATGTTCAATGGCGATGTGGATGACATGAACGGCTATATGAACAGAATCGCATTAAGCACTTTCAGTTATTTTGACACCGGTAATACTCCTTCAGATGATGCACCTGAAAGATTTTACCACGGCTTCGTCCTCGGACTTCTTGTAGATAATGTCAATGATTATACAATAACCTCCAACCGCGAAAGTGGATTTGGAAGATACGATATAATGCTGGAGCCAAAAAACGAGGCAAATCCTGCTGTTATCATAGAGTTTAAGGTTATTAACAAAAATACCGGTGAGAAAGATTTATCAGACACTGCAGATAATGCCATAAAACAGATAAATGATAAAAAATATAAAGAAAGTCTTATCGCAAAAGGAATAAATGAGGCAAATATACTTATATACGGTTTTGCTTTTGAGGGAAAGAAGGTTTTGATTAAGAAAGGGTAAGAAAAAATATGGTATACATATATTGTCAGGCAAATCGCGCCACAGGAGGAACTGAATTACTCCATCAGATGGGATATAAGCTTAGATTGATGGGCTACGAAGCAGCCATGGTCTACTATCCTGCTGATCCAAATACATATCCTGTATGCAACCAATTTGAAAAATATAACGTCCCATACACCTATGAAGTAGAAGACACACCTGACAATATAGTTGTAATCCCTGAAGTTGCTCTCGGATATATATTAGCAATAAAAAATGCCAAGCGCATATTATGGTGGCTTAGCGTGGACAATGCCCCACTTTCTGACAATGCAATCAACATTATAAAAAATGACAAGCAGCTTATCCACTGCTGCCAGTCTTACTATGCCATGGATTTTTGTAAGAAGACCTTTTTTTGTGATTCAAATAATAATCTTTCAGATGAAGATACATCAAACAGATTATTCTACCTTTCAGACTACATCAACAGTATTTTCCTTGTCCCTTACGATGCAGAAACCAAAAGAGAAGATATAGTATTATACAATCCTGTTAAGGGATATGAATATACAAGCAAAATAATCGCCGCATCAAGCAATAGAATAACATGGAAAGCCCTCCATGGTATGACGCCGGAAGAAATGCGCCATACGATGAATACCTCAAAAGTATATATCGACTTCGGAAATCATCCGGGAAAGGACAGAATCCCACGAGAGGCTGCATTAAACGGTTGTCTTATAATAACCAACAGACAAGGTGCTGCAGCATACAAAGAAGACGTATATATAAATGATGATTTAAAATTTGAAGATGATGCTACTGCAGAAGAAATAATCGAGAAAATATATGCATTGGTTGAAAACTACGATGATTCTCTGAAACAATATAGGGAATATATAGAAAAAACCATAAGAGAATACATAGATTTTGAAACTGATCTGTATAAACTAATGTCAAAGATTAATACTGATGATAAAACTGATAAGGACTCTGATAATAATCAGAGTTTGCTTAATTGCGATTCTTCCAATCAAGATTCACTTATCGCATATATAACCGAGCAAATATCGACCGGAAATATTACAGAAGCATTTAGAAATATATTATTGTATAAAACACTCGGATACGAAGAAAATGAAATATTTAGCATACTCGAAGCAACTGTAAGAATCGAAATCGGCGAATATGCAGAGGCTCATTACTGTACAAGCGAGGCACTGAAAAAATATCCTGAAAACTACGAACTATACCTTTGTCTTATACAAGCCTGCCTTGGACTTGGTAAGACGGATGATATAGATGAGTTAGTTGGCAAAGCATTAGAGTACAGTAAAGGTACAGAGGACGAGGATGCGGTTAAAGACATAATAAGCTCACTGATTTAAAATGAAATTCATTCATTACTAATACATAAAAACTCTTTCACTCCAAAAAATTTTTATTACAAAAAACTACATTATATTTATCCCTACGGCTTTCAAAAAAATACGTAATAAGCCTTTCCGACAAAAATCCCGGATACCTTCTCTGATACCGGTCCTCCTTTTCACCGCCGTGCTCTACTACAGCAAAAAGGATAGGGAATAACCACTCACAAAGCTCAGAAAAAACTTCCTTCTTGGCAATAATCATATTGCAAGGACTATAAAGATTACCATTCATAATCCTAAGCAAGTCTTCCTTTTCATCAGGCAAATATTCATCAAAATACTGTTCCATATAATCCCAATCTGAAGCATCATGTCTTTCACGATAATTCTCTTTTACGCTAGGCGGAACATATAATGGTACAGGAAGTACAACATCTATATTATTTTGTATCATTATCTCCTTCCAATTATCCGGTAAAATAAAATGTCTGCGATAATGTACAAGTCCTACAAAATCCTCCTTAGCATGTTTCCATATCCAATAAAGGCCTGTAAGCTCACAAAACTGTCTGTTTCTATCAGAAATATTTTCTCCTATATCATCTGTACATACACACCCCGGTACCTTTTTATCTGCAAGCGCTGTTCCGACCTGAATAACTTTTTCTTCAGAAACCGGTTCGTACGGAGTACTGAGTTTTCCGTCAAATACCGATGTTGCAACATATATTGCAAAAGTAGTATCTAAAGCGTCACATTCTTCGCTCAGCATGTCCAATCTAACAAACTTACGTCCTGCCTCTGCATATCTTTTTTTTATGTACTCATTTCGAAGTTCACTATCAAGCTCAACCGTAGCCGGACGAATATCCGTAAATCCAACTTCTGATAATTCTTTCGTAAGCTTGGCATGATTTACTCCTCTAGTACCAAGATATACCGGACAAGAAGTGTCAAGTCCATCTTTCGCGATTGAAAAAACCGGAATACCATCCACAGTTTCCGGATTATCAGTCATTTCCGGGGATACCAAAAAAGCTGATACTTTCAAATCATCTTTCAGGTACTCCAGATAAACCCTCAGAGTACGGGAGCGGGAATGTGCTCCGGCGATATAAATATTTTTATTATCAATATATGACATAATACCTCAATCCTCATTTACTGTTTTATAACTTAGAATCATTTATTAATAAATTCATATTATAATCTACTACAATAAATAAACATGTATTTAAAATCCATATATACCCATTTTTAAAATCACTACTCATGCTGTTTTGCTGTTTTAAAACATCAGTCAAATCCAAAGCATTATACAAATCTCTATAATTGTTAAAATTCTTAAGTGGACTATTTTGTATTCTAACTGCCTTCTTTAAATTCATCTTTATTAAATCTTGAAAAACTTCTCGTAAGTATGCCCAGTATGAGATATTACGATTTATATAATTTAATTTCCTGATTAAATCTTCAAATTGAAACTGAACAGTTATTATATTCTTTTTTGATATTACTTCTAACTCTTTTCCAATTTCCTGTTTCAATGATTCATCACTTGACAAATTTAATAATTCTTTAACACATACTTCTCCGTCTTCTTCACTAACAAACAGCTTTTCAATTAATATTTCTATCATTTTTTCCGGCAGTTCAATAATCTTTTTAATCGGAGAATTATTTACCAATGCTTTATATTTCCTTCCCGGATTAATTGTAACAGATACTTTTTTATCAATATAATTATCATCCGGTATACATTCAATATCCTGATAAGATTCTATCATAGGATAATTAATGTATAACTGTCCTACATTGGCCATATCATTAAAATATTCCTGTAAAATCATTATTTTTTCTTCAGAAAAATTCGGATCATGCCTCTCATAATCAAACACCAATATAATATTCACAAAATCATCTTTATATCTTCGTTGATTTAGATATTGTTTTTTGCTTATTACAAAAGGCAAATCAACATCCTCAACATTCCAGTCTTCACCATACTCTTTTACAATATCATTGTAAAGAACATAAATATTAGTACCATATATCCAAATATCATCCATATCAATGTTTAATTCAGGAAAACACTTAAAGAGCTGTCTGAATATAATGTTCTTTTCATGATTACCTTCTACTATCAATAAGTTTTGACTTCGTTTTCTTGGAATAAAATCTCCAATCTCATTCATACTTTTCAAATTCCCCACTTATATACATCTTTTCCAAATTGTGCCCTTCTCGCAATTCTCTTTCTGTAGCATCACACAATGCAGTTAGAGACCCCCACCTTGATAATATAAAAATGCAATCCGGTCTCATAAGACGATTTGTCATTAAATTAGTATTATGTGTGGTCATAATAATTTGAGTATTTTCAAAATTTTTTTTGAAATACTTTACAAGATTATCTGCCATCTCATAATGATAAAATGCATCAAATTCATCAAGGTATATAAAAGACATTAATCTAAATTTTTGGACAAATCTAAAATATAAATTCATCAAAGCGATTGTACCACTCGAAGCATTTTCCAGAAATGGTATTGGTTTCTTGTGTTTAAAATACAGTTCATTTTGACCATCAGGAAGCTTTTCAAGTGTTAAACTGCATTCAACCCCCATTTCATTTAGAAACTTCTCAAAGTTGACCAATTCATTTCTATCTTCCAAAATATCATAATACCTTTTGTAACGTCGCCTTAATACAATTCCTTCCAAACCTCCTACTGTCAAATATGACATACTCTCTATATAAGAGCGTAATTTTATCATAACTGACTCTTTTGGAAAAACAGCATTTCCTAAAAGCCATTTTAAAAATGGGAGTTCAGAAGATGTCTGTTCATCATTATCAAATAAATAAGCATTTGTATATATATCCGAATTCACAGTTTGAGCAGCTATTTGTTTTAAATTTTTAAAATCAAACTTCATATTCTCAAAATTACATTCAAATATCTTTTTGTTGTTAATTAAAAATTTTTCCGATATTAGCTTACCGGATCCATTTTTGAAATAATTATAAATAACCTCATCTGTATCAAAAACAAAACAATAGGAATAATAAATTTTGCCATCAGAAATGTCAGCATTGACAATATAATCGTCATATAAAGAAAAACTACTTATAATTTCATGATTTATATCCATTATCGCTTTCCCTAAATTAGTTTTTCCGGTTGCATTTCTACCATAAATCAACATTTTCCCTATCATATCGTTAGTAATACAGTCAGTATTATACTTATAGCCACCTGTTTTAGAGAAATCTACAACTATATCATCTTTAAAATTTTTAAAATTTCTCAATTCAAATCTTTTTAGCATAGAAATCCTCCATTAATTATAATCTGTTAAAAATTATTAAAATAATATATTATAGTATATCCAAAATATATCAAAAAAGCAACACATATCCGTAAAAAAATTACGGATGTATGTTGTCTTTAACAATATAGACAAACAAAACGAACGATAAATCAAACGTATTTTTTATCGTTCGTTACATTAAAATTCAATCTATATTTTAGTATTTTTTCGTAATTTAGGGCTTCATTGCAAAAAATGTTTTTCTGCAAACACTATATTCATATCATCCTTATGATGCAGTAAGAAAATCGTAAAAAGACGCTCTGCAAGAAATCCTGCATACCTGTTTTGATAAACATCTTCCTTTTCCCCAATTCTTTGCTCACAGTATTCAAGAATCGGGAATAACCACTCGCAGTACCTATCAAGCCATTCTCTGCGCATTATAAACATATTATAAGCAACATAAAAAACACCTTTTGAAACATTATCAAAATCAGTTACATATTCCGGACTAATTTCGTTTAAAGCTTCTCTAACTATATCCCAATCTTTTATGTCATGGTTCTTTTCGTACATTGCTTCAACACTAGGAATATTAACCATAGGAATTGTAACTACAGCATCCACATCAGAATAAGGAAGTTTTTCTATTATCATTTCATCTATTAAAAAATGCCTCCTATAGTGGCATATGCCCACAAAGTTTTCACTTGTGTTTTTCCAAATCCAATAAAGTGCCGTGAGTTCACAATACTTCTTATTTTTTTCTGAAATATTTTCTCCTAAATTATCCCTGATATCACATATTATATTATCTGTTAAAGCTGCACCAACCTGAATATCTGTTTCCCAGCTTTTATCAGTCCATTTTTCATTAAGTTTCTTATCAAAATAGCTCTTAACAACATAGACATTTGTATTTAACTCTTTTTTTTCTTCTTTTAAAAACAAGTTTTCATTATCTAATAACTTTGCTTTAAATCCATAATTATTGTTTACATATTCAAAATAAACTTTTTTCCTTACTTCACACCACAGATCACTCTCAAAAGAAAGAACCATTATATTTTCAGCGCCCTTTACCTTAAGTATATCCATTATTTCATTCACATACTTTTCCAAAACTGCAATAATAACCAATTTAGTATAATCTATCATTTCTGAATTGCATGAAACGATAGGAGCATCAAAAAGTTTCTCATCTTTTGCATCCCCACTTACAATAAATGCGTCAATCTTCTTTTCGTATGGTTTATTCATAAGGCACCATGCAACTTCCCTCGCCACATCACCGGCACCATATATATAGACAGATTCTGTGTTTTGTAAAATATTAATTTCATTATTAAACATTGTCATACAACAAATCCCTTCCAGTAATCAATTATCCATATTATCTTTTTACTTTCAATTCCCATATCCTCAAGCATTCTTTTTACTGAACAAAAAGTATTACTGTCAGAAAGAGCAACCAATACAAAATCAAAATCCTTTTCTTTCAAAACAACAGGAGATTCTATTCTTTCATCATTATATCTTTGATAATTGCTGTCCACCCATGCCACAACCCGGACATCTTTGTTTTTACTCAGTCTGTAATATGCTTCACAGCCATATTTTCCGGCTGCATAAATCACAACCTTCTCTCTTAAAAGCTTATCATCTTGTTCCATGTCCTTTACTGATTTTATTACAAAATCAAAAAATGAACTCTTTCCATACAATGTCCTTTTAACAGAATACTCAATATTTGCTCCATGATAATAATTTTCTAATGGTTCATCTCCTCTTTTTCCATATATATCATCAAGTTCATTTTTACTTAAAATCGGAGCATAACAGCCTGACTCTTCTTCATTATTATCACTATGAGGGAAATCACCAATATACTTCATTATCTCTTCATCATATTCATTTTCACAATAATGAAGTACATACTTTCCGATTTTTAATAAATCAGCAAAAACAAAATCCTCATCCAGCCATTTAAGATATGTATCTGTGAAATTCATTACTCCATCTATATACTCATATAGACCTGATTTTTCCCATAAATCACCACATGAAGAATCAATAACCGGAACCAGTTTTTTATCATCCACTTTATAATCAAGAACAGTTCCATGTGGTGCCCTGCATAACACCTCACACACTGCACTTTTAGCAGGAACAAATGAATAACTGTAAAATTCAAATGTCTCCCCACTTGGTTTTCCTTCAAGATAATAGTAAAAACCATATATCTTTGACTTAAGATTTTCTGACAGAGATACCAGTGATTGTCCGGTACCATCAAAATCAACAAGTGCATATTTATCATCTTTATCTACAAACTGAGAGATATACTGTGCTGTCCGCTTACCTTTTTCGCCCTTAGCTCTAAGAAGATTACGTGAAACATATACATAATGTGTATTTATATTATATTGTTTTTTTTTAATTATAATATCTGCTATCTTTTTAAGTATATATCCATCTCTTGACATAAATAACAATGTATTTATATTTCTATATACAGATTCATTTAAAACCCACTCAACATATGGAAATAACACAGCACCTCCACATACAGATCCTATCCTGTATGCATTGCTACTTCCTTCTTTATATACTCCTCTTATAAGTCCTAAAAAAAACTGTGTAGCATAATCAAGCTCATTACAAAAATGGGCATTTATTTT
Organism: uncultured Lachnospiraceae bacterium; assembly: GCA_902788555.1. GTDB lineage: Bacteria > Bacillota > Clostridia > Lachnospirales > Lachnospiraceae > Coprococcus_C. Next base: position 64,920 of record CADAKQ010000004.1, on the reverse strand, counting down.
TTTCTCAATCTGCAAAGGTTTATATCCATCTACCAACACGGTTTTTATTCCATAAACCTCCGGAACATTATTATCTGCTACTACATTATCTCCATAATGTATCCAATTATCAAAACCTGCCTGTTCCTTCATTTGAACATATCTAAACAGCGATCCATCCAGCTTTCTGGCATTACAATCACAGGAAACATATATATTAATGTCTTTAAATACATCATCAACAAGACATAGTAATTCTCTAATGACATTGTGTGTGAGATACATATCTGATATTAGAACTACTTTATGCCCTTCGGCAATTATTGATTTTAATATATCTATATTCTTTTGTATTGGAACAACATTTCTTTTTTCGGATTCTATCTCCATATTGATAAGTTCCTGTTTTTGAGAGTCATTCAAATGACATCTTTTAGCCAACACATCATATATGTCGTCAAGTCCAATTTCCCTTTCCTTGTTAAATCTAACAGCATTTAACTCGGCATCCACACGCAAGAGAGCGAAACTATCCGCCATAAAATTATAGTTTGGAACTTTTTTAAGCCATTCCTGCATAAAAAGAAAAACACCTTTCGGTGTTAAAGTCTTTCTCGTTATTAGTGTGTCAAATACATCAAAACTGTAAATCATAATTTTATATATTCATCTCCATAAAAATTGAATTAAATTTTTTCCCTACCTGCTCTATTGAAAAATATTTTTCATATATTTTTCTTCCGTTTTCTGCAACTTTTTTCATTTCATCTTTATGATCTAACGCATAACAAATTTTTTCTGCCAACTCGCTATCGTCTTCACTTTTAAAAAACAACGCATGTACACCATCTTCAACATACTCTGTGGTTCCTATCACATCAGAAATAATACATATTTTTCGATGCATAAAGCCTTCTGTAACAACAATTGGAAGAGAATCCTGTCTCGATGTAGATACAACTACATCTATCTTTTTATAAAGAACCTCTAATTCACTATGAGATTTTCCTCCCAAAAGCTTTATATTTTCATAATATATATTACTTTTAATGTCATCATAAAAAGCTTTATCATCATTGTCACCTATAATCCAAAACTCACAATTTGAAAGATAATTTGGGGGCAGCTTATGTATGGCCTTAAGCAAGATATCCTGTCCCTTTATTTTTGCAATAAAGCCAATAACTGCAAAAACTGTCTTTTTATCTTGAGTTTTATTATTATACAAGCAGCTGTCAAACGCATCAGGCAAACCATACTCTAACACTTCTGCTTCAACAGAAGAAACGTACTTTTGAAATACTTTTTTTTCTGTTTTACTTACGCAGAATGTATGGACACACTTTTCTAATTTATTATCCAAGTTACCCCATAGTCTTTGTTCAATTACATAAGAGCTTTCTGATTCATGTAACCACCAGATGGTTCTTTTCGGATTAATAAATTCCAAACATTTTCTCATTAACAACGTGTTTACAATATAATAATCGAAATTATCCAACCATGCATTTTTGCTATCAAACTCAACATTTGGATAAACAATAACTTCAATTTCTTTATTTGTGACGTATTCTATGATTCCATCCTTATATTTTGGTGAAATCAGACTTACCCTGTAGTTATATACCTTTTTTAATTGTTCCAAAACATATAACAAAGCCATACATGCACCATTATATTCAATTATAGGTGTAATAGCCAATATAGCCTTTTTATCACAAAAATCTTCGTTTTTTACAAATTTTATTTGATTATACTTATTGGCAAGTGCCTCATATTCTCTAAATCTTTTTATTATATGTTTATCATATCCACTATTTATTAGTTGTTTTTCTATTTCAACAGCATAAATACTTGTTATCACAACATAGTCAAACTTAATCTTAACATTCTCTAAGTCTGTAACTATATGACCCAGACATTTAGTACCTATAACAGACTTATTATTATCAACTATACCTACTATTTCTGTATTAGGAAGTTTTTTTATGTTATTTTCATTATCACGGAGAAAACCTCCTGCACCAAATAAGATTATTTTCATTTTAGATTCCTAATCTTTAAATAGTTTTAAATGCTGTAAACATTCCACGCATTGCTGATTCAAATTTCTTTCCTTTCCATGCTTTAACTACATTTCTTGGAATTTGATATTGTGGAGAATTCTCATCTGCGCATCCAAGTTCGACTGTAAAAGCTCTGATAAAACCAAATTCAGAAAGTATTTTCTGAATACGTGCATTGTAACCTCCATTTGGATATGCAAATACACTTACAGGTTTTTTAATTATTTCTTCAAGCTTTTCTTTTGACTCAATTATCTCTCTACGCTGCACATCTTCATTTTCTTTATCACATACAATGTGTGATACAGTATGTGCTCCAATTGTTATAAGGGGATCATCTGCTAATTTTACTATTTCAGCTCTTGTTAATACTCTGTACTTATCTCTTTTATAAGAAGAAAAATTGAATTGTTTTTTTAATGATTCAATTATCTTTTTTCTTTCTAAATGAGGTAGTGATAACAATACCTTATGTACCGCAAACAGCAGACTTTCATTATCTGAATAATCGTCTTTTAGAAACTTATCATCAATAATTGTTATTTCTTCAGGAATCATAGATGTTTCTAAAAATAATTTTTCCAACTCATCCCACCAAAACTCATTGTAAGTATCTATATTTCCGGTAGAAATAAAAACTGTCGCCGGGACATTATATTTTTTAAGAACAGGGTATACTTTGCTATAGAAATCGACATAACCATCGTCAAATGTTAAAACCACAGATTTTTCATCTATATCTGACCATTTATCATCACTTTTTAGAATTGTATAGTTTTCTTTTAAATGTTTAATCTGTTCCTCAAATGTAGAATCATCAACTGCAAGTTCAAAAGGATCTTTTTCAAACGAACCAACTCTGTGATACATCAAGGTATTAATTTTTTTATCCGGTTTATCATATTTATAAAGAAAATTTGACTTTATAAAGATCTGCTGAAACAGCATATCATTTACAATAAAATAACTATTTAATCCTACCTCTGCTAACTTTTTTTTTGCTCCCTCAATATTTTTTTCATTCATGCATATTATTACTCCTATAGAGTTATATGCATTAGAAGATATTCTTGAAATGTAATCATTTATACTTACAACTTCTACTCCCATCAAAATATGAGGAATATCTATATTCGTTACTACAAAACTACTTACTTTAAATCCTTGTTCTTCTAAAAAAACTCGAACTGTTCTACCTATATTACCATCGCCATATATTACTATTCTATTTATACTTTTACAGAACTTAATAATATCCGATATATTATTCATTGATTTTTAGACAACTTGTCCTTCCAATTTATAAACTTTTTTATTATCTATCAAAAATGTTTCTTCAGCAAAAAGAATTAATTCTAATAACGACAAAATTTTAATCTCTTTATTATATTTTCTAATTTCATTACATATATCATCCATAGAATAAATAGCCGTAACAACAATAACATCTACATTAGGTAAATCATTACTCATCTGATATACTTCTATGTCATTTACAGAAAAATGTTTAGAACGATCTATTATTCCAATTACACTAACATCATTTTTTTTACACTCCAAAATCATATGCTCTGAAAAAATGCCTACTCCATATAACATAATTCTATTAAAATGATTTTTCTTTAAATAATCTGATATATTAATATTCTTTTCTCTCAAATTCATCCATCTATCAAATATAGATGTATATAACTCCCATTTTTTACTATTACATATTATTTTAAATTCTTTTTCACTGTAATAGGATATTTCTTTTTTATATTTCTCAACATAATCTATATATCTTTCTTTTGCATTTTTTACAGCTTCCAACCATGCATATCCATATTTTTCATCAGGTTCTAGATGCATGCCCTCACCCCATTCATTCCATGCATCAATAAAGACCATATCCATACCAGCAGCTTGATTTTTTGCCATAAGTTTCATAAGATGACTCATAAACAAATCCGGTGTCGCACCTTCATAAACATCGCCATCCAGTCCATATCGAGGTGTTGTATCATAACTACAAAATGTTGTAAATACTATTTGTTTTTCTTTAACATTTTTCTGAGCAAGAATTTCATCAACGGCATCTTTATAAGATATTAATGTAGGTTCCCCAAAATTAATGGATTTCAAAGAATTTCTTATCATTCCAGGTTCATGTGTCATATACCCATCCACATTACACTTTACATCAGGGAAACCTCCTCCTAAAATATATATACCTTTTAAGCCTTTATTTTTTGCTAATTCGTTCCAATACACTATCATTTCATGACAACACGGAATATTATATAAATCATGTATAACAAATAAAGGTTTATTATCAATTTTGATATATCTTTCATCGTTAAAAAATGGATATAAATAGTTAAAATGATTTTCCCATTCTTTTTCTCTTCCATATGTTTGTAAAAAAATAAATTCTAACTCTTTATTCTTTTCTTCTTTATTTTCAGCCCATAATAATCCTTCTCTATGACTCCATTTATTTAACCATGATTCATTTGCCCAAGAGAAGCAAAATGGCATATTTACATCTGTCCACATTAATAAATTTTCAGCTGGTTTTTCTAATACACGTTCTTTATCTGAAAACCAATAATGATAAAAACACATTCCATCGATACAATAATTATGCATTAATTCTGCTTGCCATATCATAGTTTCTTTTTCTAGGAGATTATAATAATTACCGCCTAATGGAACATGTGGCTGATAATGTTTTTCATAAAGTGGCTGTGATTTTTTTACAGATGTCCACTCTGTAAAACCTTCTCCCCACCATTTATCATTTATTGGCACTCTATGATATTGTGGTAAATAGTATGCAAGTACTTTCATATTATTTTATCCTCATATTTATAATAATAGCTGCTCTCCTGGAGTTACCTTATTATTTTTACTAAAAAGTCCATTACAATGTTTACACATTTTTAAGTATCCTTCCTGACAATATCCCTGAATAAACTCAAATGCAATCTTTCGTGTCACTTCATCCTTACTACCTATTTCAATGTAATACTCATTTCCTTCGTTAGCGTAAATATTTTCTGATGCACACCTTGCTAAAATACAAGTATAATACCTATTCAATCGTACTTCATGGCATGGAGCTTTACATAAATCAAATATCCTTTCTGCTTCTTTATTCGTATTATTGATATATAAAAAACCCAAATCTATCCAATCGTCATTCAATACTCTATATTTTATTGTCTCTTTCTCTAAACATTCAATGAATTCATTAACTCTATTTCTTATTGCAGGAACAGCTACGCGATAATCGGATATCTCAAATCCAATATTATAATTCTTACAAATATTTAACAACTGTTCATTAGGTATAATAGTTGCATTTGTTGTAATAAAACAATCATTGATTCTGCTTCTATATTTTTCTCCTAAATACTGTGTAACTTCACAAATATTTTTGTATAATAGTGGTTCACCACCTAATAATGTAAATCTATTTACATAATCAAATGTTCCGAAAAAAGAATCTATACTATTCATTGCTTCGTCTATAGTTAAATCTAACTTATTATTTTTATCTGTATAAGGACATGTATGCGCACAATTTTTACATCTTAATGTACATCTTTCTGTAAGTGATATCTGAACCATATCATCAAATAATATATTATATTTATACAAAAGAATTAAAGGAAAATAATAATTATAAAAGTCATTCCATAAAAAATAATCAACATTTTTTTTTAAGCCAAATTCATCAAGTTGCTCACTAATTTCCTTTTCATATTTTTCACCAACCGATATTATAACAATACTATTTTTACGCGGAATATAACCAGACAATTCCTGAACACTTAAACCATCTTTCACAGTATTAATTAATGCTTTATCATTATCAAGAAACGCTTTCACGTTTTGAAGAAGTCCCATTAACCTAAAGAGTGAGCACAATTCTGTCCCACGTTTACCTGCTCCAAATAAATAGAAACATATTTCCTCATCTGAGGATATTTTCATTTCCTTCCATATTTCATCAAATTCTTTACCCTTGTTTTTCCATTTCATTTTTATCCTCCACGATTAAACTAGCTAAAACTTCATCTAATCCTATTATTTTATTTGGATCATTTATCTTTATTAATAACATATCAAATATATCCGAAAATGAACTTAAAGCCGTAACAATTATCACATCTAAATCATCATCTATTTCATCAGGTGTTCTTATTGGAATGTCAATACTACAAAACTTTCTGGATAAGTCGATTCCATATTTGACGTTAATATTTGAATTTACTAATTCGCGACATAAAAAATCTCCAACATCCGCCATTCCATATATAGCAATTTTTTTATAATTATTTATTATAAAATAATCACTAATATGTTTGCCACTTTGGTAGACCTGTACCCAGCGTTTCCAAACATTACATTTATCAAATAACGCACGCATGATATTATTCCTCCATTAAATAATCCAACGTATAACAAGAACTTGATTTTATTTTATCACTATCAATCAATTCAATATATCGTTTAATAAATTCATAATTATATAAATCATAGTCTCTATATTCTAATCTGATTCCTTTTATTTCTTTATTTCTAATATCTTTAAACAAACCCATCAATGAATCTGTTATTTCCATACTACTTTGAAATTTGCTAATTATTTCCTGTGCCAATTGTACAGATTCTTTTGAAGGTTTTTTTAAAGCATCCAAATTTTGTAATGTACTTTTATATTCCTCTTTATCATGCATTAAATATGATATTCCATATTTATTATAAAATGATTCTGCGAGCATAATTGTTGGAATCCCACAAGCCCAATATTCCAAACCTACATCACCAGCACACGTTATAACAACATCTGCCTCTTTTATTATATCTTCCCTAGACATACCATCTTCAGACATAATAATATTCTTATTTCCATATTGTTCACAAATTTTTTTTATAAACAATGGCTGTTTTGACCCTTTTGCCCCTGGATGATCTCGAACTATCCAATTTACACCTTCAATTTGATTCACAATTTTTAGTGTTTCTTTAAACCATTCAACATAATCTGTATATATTTTGTTATTATATGACACTCTTGGAGCATCTGAAAAAACATGTAAAAAAATAAAAGCATTCTTTTTTCCATTTTTTAATAAGCTATTTTCTAATTTTTTTTCTGGTGCATCATATAAAAATTTATTTTTTGATTTAAATCCTTCGCTTTTAGCATAATTTAAAATAGCCTCACCTCTTCTTTGTGCAATTTTACATATTTTCTTATCTTTAGAATCCATTACAAAATGATATGCCGAAGATAAATTAGGCATAACAACTTTCGCTCCATACTTCATTGCGACATTTGCATACAATCCCTCCAACCTAACAGCCTCATCAACTACAACATATGCCGGTTTATGTATTTTAAAAGCAGAAAAAGCGATCTCAACTATTCCTACTGTCTTTTCTATTATACTTTTAAAATGTTCCCTAGAAATACTATCGTATTCTAATGTAATACCCAAAATATAATCCCATATGCAATCTCCACAAGAAATACCTTTATATTTAAATTTCAGCAATTCATCTTTATTTTTATATAGTTTATTTACTATTTTATTAATTTCTTCTTTATAAATTAATGCATATTCATTAATTAGTTTATTATCATCAATATAAAAAGCATCTATTCCAAAGGACTTATCGCCTTCAACAAATGAATAATATCGCTCTCCTACCGAAAGTGCATAAATTGGGAGACCATGTTTTTTTTGTAATCCTTTCGAAACCAAATCCAATAAAACATTATATTGAAAGTGGTATGATAGTGTGTGAACAACATAAATACATTCTTTCTCATTTTTATAAATATAATTATCATTTCTCCATATTTTTTTATTTGATAAATAGAATCTTTTTTTAGATGTAATATCAGGATACATTTTTACTCTCCTCTAATCGTCTTATGCATTTCAAATAATTATCAACTGAAAAAATCTTGTCATCTTCATGCATTATCACTGATTTTCTTTTTCTTGAAACCATAACATCTTCAATAAATTTTGCATTAACTTCATTTTGCATTAAGTATTTATCCACAAGATTTAAATTCTTATCAAATTTTAAAATATATTTTGACCTTTGTGGGATAAAAAACAAATAATCTTCATATACAATAGTTCTATAATAATAAGCTCCATAATCTATCCATTGTGATTCTTGATTATCTAACTCATTTTTATATAAAGGTTCTATTGTTTTATTATTAAGGTTTATCTTCATTATCGATTTTCCATAATAATTAGGTAATATCAAATGATTCTCCCATTGAATAATTCTAGAATAAGGTGCAAAAATATTATGATTTTCTAAATCTCTAGTTTCTGCTTCATACTTTATATAAGATTCATCATCTATATCTCTTGAATAAACGTCATAAGAATCCTCAAGAAGTATCCAATATCTTTGATTAATTAAAAAAATATCTTGTATTTTTTCATTAATAAAATTTAAATTGAATTGCTTATAATTCATGTTTATAAGGTCTATTGAAATAACACTTTTACTTGAATTATTACAAGCAATTATATAATTATCAGTAGCATTTATTCTAATATTACACCTTTCCTCTTTATCAATTAACGAAAAAATATTAGATAAAAAATCATCTTTAATAAATTTTTCTATTTCAAAATCAAATTTGTAACATCCATCAAATGAAATAGCCCAAACTTTTTTATCATTTTCTATGATTTTTCCATCTAAAAATTGGTCTGGCATATTTATTTTTCTTTCTTTTTTTTCATCTATATTATAAATTCTCACATAAGAATCATTTAATGGGAACAACAATATTTCATTATTTCGAACAATTAATCTTCTATGTAAAGCCTCTGTATCAATCTCAATATCTTCGAAAAAATGTTCTAAAATTATTTTTCTTTTATTTAAATCATACTTATATAATCCTCCATAATTAAAATCAGAGAACCACAATAATCCATTATTATCAAATTCTGCTGCCCAAGAACCTAAATTCACTATATTCATCTATATTCCCCCTACTATAATCTTTATACAAAATATATTTCTTCATCCTCTACATTTAATCCAATCTTCGACTAATAAATCATAATCAAAAATATCATGATAAGCACCATTTTTATATATAGCTTGTCTCCTACATCCAACTTTTTTAAAAAAACATTTTTCTCCAACCCTTTGCATTCTAACATTTTCAACCATTGTTCCAAAATATAATCTATTTAATCCCATAGCTGTAAAAGCATGATCTATTAATAAAAATGCAGCCATCGTGGCATATCCTTTATTTGAATATTCTTTATTACCGAACAAAAACGCTATTTCTGCTTGTCTACTAAACATATCTATTTTTTGCAACGAAATATTACCTATATGTTCTTTTTCATTTTTTGTAATAACCGCTAAAACTATATCTGAACTCGATTGATTAATTGATTCAACATATTTTTCTGCCTTTTCCCTTGTCATAGGTATAACATGGTGTGAGTTGTATCTGCATATCTCCGTATCATTCAACCATTCATAATAACTATTTTCAACATCAAACATACTTAATGAACGTAATCCAATTTTATCATTTTCTAAAAAAAACATTTTTTCACCTTCTTTTATATATTAATTTTTTTCATAGATTCTTCTTATTTTTTTAATATCTGTTGTTATATCATAATCAAAGCACTAATCTTTACAATTATTTTTTAAAATTTTTTTTATTTCACACACACATCTTTTCGTAGAATTTCCATCCATCCAAAAAGGTTTATGTTCTATATTTTCTTTTTCGTTTGTTTGTATGTTTGAAATTAAATCAGAATACGAAAATGCACCTTTCGTAATCCCTAATTTATTAACTATACTCATATCATTTTGTCTTAAACCCGGCTGAAAACTAATTACCTTTGCCCCCATCAAAGCACACTGAAGCAATCCCATAGTACTCATTCCCACAATGTATTCATGTGTTTCACAAAGACTTTCTAATTCTCCATCTATTGAATATTTTGAATATTTTTCCTTAAATGATTCATCATCTTTTGGATGAAATTTAATATGCACATTTAGCTTTAACTCATCACATGCCTTGATAACTTTTTCAAAAGCATCATACTCCGTGTAACCCAAATCATCACCATATAGCACTGATAATGGTTGAGAAAGAAATAATACATTTCCTTTTTGATTAACTTTAATCTTTTTATTAAGATACTTATCTAACCCAGGAGTTCCAACTATTTTCATTATTGACCTATCAACCCCATCCTCTTCGGCTTCTGATACAGCCAACTCATCCATAACAAAAAAATAATCCGGGAACTCGTAATTTTCTCCTAATTTAAATCTTAATTTATAATTACTCCAATAATCAAGAATTGAAACCGTCCTAATACTTTTTGACTTGCAATATTTAATTGCATTGGCTTCAATATCGGAATTCCAGCTTGTCCCTGTTACCAACAAAATATCTTCCGAACAAATATCATCCTTTAAAATCTCTCGTCGTATATCCTCTATTGTTTTTTTTTCTTCATTAGCTCTCTCTGCCGCTTTCCCTGTAAGCATAATTATAGTCTTATAATTATTCATATTGAGAAACCATTTATAAACCGGAATTATTACATCGTAACCTCCCGGATCATTTGCTATAAAAATAATTTTTTTCATTACTCAAGCTTTTTGATTTTCTTTCGCTCCTCCCATATTTTATCAATAGCTTCAAAAAAGTCATCTATATCCTTTTCTTCAAAAGGAATTCTGCAAATGTCGGCTATCAATAACTGTTCATAATGTAATCGTTCAACAATCGGACATATTCCCATCTTATAATCTTGTGTTGGAGTATCAATAAATGCAAAAGGATATGTTGTATTGTTAAAAACATGCTTATGCTTATATATATTCATAAGGTAGATAGGTTTTACATATCCCACCCCCAAAGGAAAGCCTTCCATTTGCATCGCTTTAGCAAATGTTTGTCTACTCATCTCCCATTCATTTGCATCATACTTAATAGGATAGACGTAATATGAATGTGTGTATCCTTGTGGAATAGTTACACCTTTTAATCCATGTCTATTCATAAGACCATCAGTAATCTTATCAGCCAATCTTCGTCTTCTTTTTAAAAAGTCATCTAACTTTTTTAATTGCTCTATTCCTATCGCTGCATGTATTTCACTCATTCTTAGATTACTTCCAAGTGCAACTGTATCCATATCGTCTTCTTCATCTAAAGCAACTTCTCCATGATTTCTTATTAATTGACAATTTCTGGCTAACTTATCATTATTAGTCAGTATAACTCCTCCTTCACCGCTATGAATAATCTTGTGATAATTTAAACTATAAACTCCTATATCAGCAATAGTTCCCGCTTCAACTCCATCTACAGTAGCCCCAGGAGCCTGCGCATTATCCTCAATTACATATAAATTATGCTTTTTAGCTATTTTCATTATCTCAGGTAAATTACTTGGTAAACCAAAGATATTTACAGTTATAATCGCTTTTGTTCTGGGTGATATCCACTGCTCAATTTTACTTGGATCCATAGTATATGTATCAGGATCAACATCTACAAAAACTGGGACAGCACAATTCATAAGAACTGCACTGGCAGTAGCAACCATTGTATATGGAGATACCAAAACCTCATCACCGGGGCCTATCCCACACGCCGCAACGGCAACATGAAGCGCCGTTGTCGCAGAATTAACTGAAATTGCATTTTTTGAATTAAATCTTTCACAAAACGCTTTTTCCAGTTCTTTTACTTTAGGTCCACCTAAGAATTTTTCTCCGGAGTTTGCAAGAAATGCAGATAGTGTCCCTGACTCCATAACAGATACAACAGCATCCGTTTCTTCTTTACCCATTGTACTTACCCAAGGTATAGCTTGTTCTCTTATAGGTCTTCCTCCTAAAATTGCACTTTTACTCATAATTTACTTTTACCACCTGTCCTAAATTATATGATTTCTCCAACGCCTCTGCTATATATAACGGTTTTATTGCATTTTCCAAAGAACAAAAAACTTTTTCACCGTTTTTTATCCATCCGGCAATATTATCAATCGCATTCATCATGCATGAATCTGAAAGTAAATTTCCATCATGATTAACTTCTTTAAGTTCCATAAAGCCACTAAACAGATGATGATTTGTTCTTTTATAATATCTAATGTCATCACCACTATTTCTCATTTCAATTTTCCCTTCAGACATAAACATATCTATATCAAACATATAATAATGCTCGTCATCAATTGCTTCTGCATATCCTGTAACTCCGTTACTCATTCTAAAAAAGAATGAAAATGACGGTTCCGGCTCAGCAGTCGTAATGGTTTTATCCAATGCTTCTACACTTTCTATTTCTGAACCTGTCCACATTTCTAACAAATCAAACAAATGCGACCCCGTATTATATATTCCACGGGTATATCTGATGTTAATTTTTTCAAGTTTTCCATATATCTCATTTTGAACACAGTCTGTAACCTTTCTCAAACCACTATTCCATCTTCTTGAAATATTAGGAATTATCTTAATATTACTTTTGTTAACCAATTCTTTTATTTTTTTTGCTTCTTCAACATTTAACGCAATTGGCTTTTCACAAAAGATTATTTTTCCGATTTTTCTTCCTAACAACTCAGAAATAATCTTATAATGTGTATCCGGAGGCGTGCAAACACTCACAACATCTATATCATTTGTATAACCTTTTTCCACCGCCTCATCTACAGTATTAAAAAATCGTGTTGTAGGACATATTTGTTTTAGATAATCTTTCTTTACGATTTCTGAATCTATACCAAATACCAAATCAAAGTCATCAGAATATGTATATGCCAAAGAATGACTTGATGGATGATTCCTTTTTTCATCAAAATCATACATCAATCCTATATTTCCGAGACCTATTACCGCTGCTTTATATTTTCTCATTTTCTTCAACAAGTTCAATTATTCCCACATCTATATTCATTAAAAACACACCTTTTCCCACCAAAAGCAACCGCATAAGTGGGTGGTGTATCACTCGAAAACCGATGTTTTCAAGATGCTTATAGTAGCCTTCTCAATATCGTACGTTCTGTAACATAAAGGTATGGCGTTGCTCCAAACTATTTTTTAACAGTATCAATAAGAGATTTTTCATACAGAACACTAATTAACTCTATCTTTTTTACTTGTAAATATTTTTATAAAATCCTCTATTTTTGTTTCATAGTCTAATGATTTTTCTTTTATCTTTGTTGTATCAGATAATTTGTGAAAAGTCCCTGAAGAAAGCGTTTTCTTTCTCATTGTATTCCAAAAATCATAATATGCAAAAGCATTCTTAAATAATTGTTTAGCTGCTCGATCCAATCCATCATATGTTGTTTTTAGTGTGTCTTCATTTGAATATTTTCCAACCAATTGCTGAGCAATAATATCTCCATGATCTAATTTTTCATCTACATAGTGAAGAGTTACTCCTCTTGGCGTATTATCAATTATACTCCATATATTAGGATCTGCGCCTCTATTCCAAGGTAAATAAGAAATGTGTAAATTGACAACATTATTACCTAAAACATTCAATATTTCACTATTGATTATATATCTATATGTATAACTTACAGTTAAATCAATTTTCTGATTTCGGCACCATTTAATATCTAATTTATCTTTCCATAGAATCGTTTCATTTCCTTCATCCTGTAGCCATTTAAAAAGTTCAAGTGCACAATCATTATTATAAAGACATAATATTTTCATGCAACTAGCACCTGACCAATACGGTCGAAATACTGATTTATATCTTTTTTACAGTACCCCCCATCAAACATTTGTTCCTTGACGAGTTTGTCTTCAAGTTTCAATAAATTCTTGCTTCTTTCTTTTATTCTTTTTGCCGGACAACCAACATATATTCCCCAAGGATCGCAATCTTTAGAAATCATAGACATAGCACCTATTGAGCATCCTTCACCTATTACTACTCCGGGAAGTACTACACTTGTAGTTCCTACTATAACATGTTTACACAAATGAACAACTGCATTTGTGTCTCCCTTCTTGTATTTCATTGGTACAGTAGGATTTGTAAGTGACTCACTGGAATAATCATTAGATGTAGCATATATTACTACGCGAGCAGATAATCCGGAGAAATCATCCATAATAATTCCCTTTGTACCCCCATATAGTCCACAAAACTGAGCTATATGTACATAATCTCCTATAACCACTTTCCCACTTATTGTAGTAAAATCATCTATTCTAACATTATTTCCTACTTCCAATTCATCCGGATTATATAAAATTGCATTTCTGCTAATTTTAACATTATATCCGTATTTTTTAATTCCTATATATTTCAACTCTTCTTCAGTGTAAAATGTATCCGTTTTTTTTTGAGACGAATCAACATTCTTTAGTTTACTCTTATATTTTATAACTGCTTCTCCATCTATTACCAAATCATTATTTTGGTTTAAACATTTTGTTTCAAGTTTGTAAATACCTTTATCCAAATTAATTATTTCTCTTACAGTACAAATTGCAGTGATTGTATCACCAATTATTACAGGTTTTATATAGTCTATTTTTTGACCAAGTAGAACCGCTCCGTCACCCGGCAATTTTGTACCAATTACTGTTGAAATTAAACTTGCTGATATCATTCCATGAGCAATCCTTTTTCCAAATAAGCTGTTGGATGCTTCAACTTCGTTTATATGTATAGCATTAAAATCTCCTGTAATACCGGCAAATGCGCCTATATCACTTTCTGTAATTGTTTTTCCAAACGAAGCGGTATCGCCAATTTTTATATCCATAGTTTTTCTTCTCCTCAGATCATATATCAATAGGATCACCTTTTTTATAATTCAGCGAACATATTTTCCCTTGTAAACCATTATAATACTTTGGTTTTGCTCCATAACCCGGTCTTATAATTCCTATATTTTTTTCTGTAAAGAGTTCGCCCTTTTTTATATCCTTAATTGCAAAGATGCTTCTTCTAAATACTGTTGATTTTTTTTCACCTTCCGTCAAATTATAATCCGGACCTTCAGCAATCAATTTAGCATTTTTAACATCATTAACCATCTGTGCAAATTCGTCTATAGTCATACTAAAATCTGAATCAGCACTTTCAACACCATCAAGCTTTACGTGTTTCTCAACCACACATGCTCCAAGTGTCACTCCGACAACAGCTCCCAAACTGCCTTCGCTATGATCCGACAATCCTACCGGCAGATTAAATCTTTCTTTCATATCCGGTATATTACCTAAATGCATATCATCCCAAGGAGACGGATATTCACTGCAACACTTAAGTAAAACTATCTGTTCATTTCCTGCTCTTTTACACGCGTCAATGGCATCTTGTATTTCTTCAAGACTTCCCATTCCGGTAGATATAATCATTGGTTTTCCCTTTAATGCAGTATATTCAATAAGTGGTATATCTACCAACTCAAAACTTGCTATTTTATATGCCTCAACCCCCATTTTCTCCAAAAAGTCAACCGCATCATTATCAAAAGGAGTTGACAAAAAATCAATGCCACATTTCTCACATTCTTCTTTTATAATAGGTTGCCATTCATAAGGTGTATAAGCCTCTTTGTACAGGTCATAAAGCTTATATCCATCCCATATACCGCCTTTAATTTTGAAATATTCATTATCACAATCAATAGTTAGTGAATCTGCCGTATATGTCTGTATTTTTATACAATCTGCTCCCGCATTAGCTGCTTCACGCACTATTTCAAGCGCATTTTCTAAAGAACCGCCGTGATTAGCACTCATCTCAGCTATAATATACACATCATTATTATTTATCTTTTCATATATACTAAGCATTTATTTTTTCCATCATAGCCTTATATTTTATTTCAGCTATATTCCAATCATCCATATTATCAATATCTTGCACTTCCATCTCATCTAAGATAAATGGTGCTGTTTTATTAGGAACCAATGTATGTTCCTCTTTCATTATATCCGTTTTTAACAAATAAAACTGTCCTGCATCATGATAGAACGGTTCCAAATCCTGAGATCTTTTAAGTTCATTTTCTGGCCATTTAAATTTCATATAATCGCCATCTATTATAAAACAACGTTGTGGTGGAAATGAAAACTTTACTACCGGTATCACGGCATCTGCATTAGTTTCTTTCATCAATTCATCAGCTTGAATAAGCTTCTCCGCTGTTACAAAAGGCGCAGTAGGATATATACAGCATACTGTATCCGGTTCCTTTCCAATCTTTTTGTACTCTTCTACTACTTCTAACATTACGTCAATCGTCATAGCGTGATCACCGGCTGTCTTTTCGCTTCTTCGGAACGGAAATGCAGCTCCGTAGCTTTGTGCTATCTTGGCTATCTCATCATCCTCTGTAGATATCATAACCTCATCAAATATACCGCTTTTAAGTGCAGCCTCAATCGAGTATGCTAAGATTGGTTTCCCGCAAAATTCCTTAATGTTTTTTCTTGGTATTCTTTTACTTCCGCCTCTGGCGGTAATTACGGCAATCTTCATTTATCCTTCTCCTAATTATTATTGTCTTAACCAAATTCTCCAACTATCCTTCTACAACCTTGTCCATCCACAACACTTTTCATCTTCTCAGACAAATCTTTTCTATTAACTTCAGATTTCATCTTCTCTAATTCTTCGCTTATTCTGTTTGCAATATTTTCTTTTCTTACATCTCCAAGGCACGGTATAATACCTTTTTTATCAAATCCAAGAGCATTGTCTATCTGATTATCCGCCAGTATGTATGATAGTGTCGGTGTTCCACAAGCACACAATTCATATAATGTAGTTCCTGATGCTGATATGCAAAGGTCTGCTTCCTGCATATATTTTTCTATATTGTCAACTGATTCATACACATGAACTCTTTGCTCATTCTTATATGTGTTTTTAATAGTATCGACTCTATCCGAATATCTTCCGTATATCGCATATATTTCTCTTATATTATTTTCTATTAAAACATTTATACATTGTTTTATTGTATCGTATGGGTCACTTCCACCGGATAATATCAAAACTCTCTCTATATTCTTTCTTATTTTTTTATCCGGCACATCTCTAAACACTCTCCTTAGCGGTGTATAATCTGCCCCTATAAGAAGCTTCACTTTATCTTCTAAATAATATTTTTTGTAAAAATTTTCATCAGCATATACCGGATATGAAAGTATTGTACTAACTTGTAAATCCTTGCGGTTTAAATCATCTATATATAAGATTTTCGTCCATTTATCAACGGCATTCAAGTATTTTTCGGTTGCATAATAACTATCTATTATAAGCTTTTTTATCTTTTTTTCATCTATAATACTTTCAAGCTTAGGAAGTTCATCTTCCATCCTATCCCACTTAGTATTAAGTACGATATAATCAAATCCACGTTCTGTCAACAATTCACATGCATTCTCATCTGCGGTTATGAATATCGCTTCCCCACCTTGTTCTCTTACTTCATCAGCAATTGAAAGGCAACGCATCATATGCCCTGTGGCAATCTGACTATTCATATCTACACGGAAATATATATTATTCATCTCAGATAATACTCCGCCACTTTTCCAACTGCCTCGATTACCTTTGACGCATCCTCATCTGTCATATCGGGATGTATCGGTATACTTAATATGCTGTTATATATTTGCTCTGCATTTGGACATAAGCCCTTTTTATATCCGAGCTTCTGATAATATGGGAACCAATAAACAGGTATATAATGCACCTGACATCCTATATTTTCTGCTGACAGCGCTGTGAAGAATTCTCTTCTGTTACAGCTTAATTTATTCTCATCTATCCTGATAGTATATAAATGTCTGCATGTATCAGACTTTTCGTTTTCCTTTTGTAATATTATGCCCTCTAAACTGCTAAAAGCATTATTATAAAGATTAGTTATTTCCTGTCGTCTTTTCTTAAACCTGTCGAGCTTATCTAACTGTGACATCAAAAGTGCTGCCTGAAAATCCGTCATACGATAATTATATCCAAGAGATACCTGTTCATAATACCACGGTTCTCCTTCATGCACTTCTTCCATCAACGTTTCATCTCTTGTGATTCCGTGAGCATGCGCCAATGTAAGTTTTTTGTAGTAATCAGACGAATTCGTGGTAACTGCACCACCTTCGCCACTGGTAACCGTCTTTACAGGATGAAAGGAAAAGCACGTCATATCTGCTACAGAGCCGACCTTTTTCCCATCATATACTGTGCCTATAGCATGTGCCGCATCCTCTATAAATATCAGCTTATTTTCATCACATATACTTCGAATTTCATCCAAATCCGCAGCCTGCCCGGTAAAATCTACAGCTATGACAGCTTTTGTCTTCGGAGTAATTTTTCTTTTTACATCTTCAGGATCAATGTTATATGTATCCGTTTTCACGTCTGCGAATACAGGTGTTCCTCCGCAATAAAGCACACAATTTGCACTGGCAGCAAAGGTAATTGACGAAACTATAACTTCGTCACCTTTTGATATACCTGCCGCCATACACGCTATATGAAGCGCGGCAGTTCCGCTTGTTACAGGAACGGCATACGCCGCATCCGTGTACTGACATAGTCTTTCTTCAAGCTCTTTAACCTTTGGTCCGCAGGTTAGATAATCACTCTTTAAAACCTCTACAACTGATTCTATATCCTTATCATCAATCAGCTGGTGTCCATATCCTATCTTCTTTTCAAATGTCGGTACTCCGCCATTAATCGCTAACAATTATGTTCATTCTCCTCTTTGCTCAATCATGTATTGATATATCCGTAAGCAACCTTTCCTTTATCTCTTCTATGCTAAGCCACTCTTTATTTGTCTCTGAACTATATATAAATCCCTGTTCTACAAGTTTCCCTCCGGGGATAACATTATCTTTGTTCCACCAATCATAGTTCGGATAAATAATATAATGCTTGTCATATTCGTATGCTCTGGATGAATCCTCAGCAGGCACCATAACCTCATGAAGCTTCTCCCCTTCTCTGATTCCCACCTCAGGCATCTCGCATCCCGGAAGCATAGCCTGAGCCAAATCAGTTATCTTAAAGGATGGTATTTTCGATATAAAGGTTTCTCCTCCTTTTGATTCTTCCAATGCTTTAATTACCAGTTTAACACCATTTTCAAGGCTTATCCAAAATCTTGTCATACGATAATCGGTAATCGGCAGTTTTGTCTCACCCTTGTCGATAAGTCCCTGGAAGAAAGGTATAACCGAACCTCTGCTGCCTGCGACATTTCCATAACGTACAACAGCAAATCTTGTACCATCATTTCCGGAGTATGCATTTGCAGCACAAAACAATTTATCAGATACCATTTTAGTAGAGCCATACAGATTAATCGGGCTTACGGATTTATCTGTAGATAATGCCACAACCTTTTTTACGCCTCTGTCAAGACATGCTTCAATTACATTACATGCGCCATTAATATTTGTCTTTATCGCCTCTATCGGATTGTATTCACATGCAGGAACCTGTTTTAAGGCAGCCGCATGAATTACATAATCCACTCCGTTTAAAGCACGATATAATCTCTCCTTATCCCTTACATCTCCAATAAAAAAACGGAGTATATCGTCATACTCCTTGTATGCATTATGCATATTAAACTGTTTAAACTCATCTCTTGAATATATAATAATCTTCTTGGGTTTATAGTTATTTAACACATAATCAACAAAATGATGTCCAAATGATCCGGTTCCTCCGGTTATTAATATTGTTTTATTATTAAGCATTCTTTTTTCTCCTTGTATTTTTCTTCTAATCAATCGAGTAGGGAATTATCCCGTATCGTACAAAAACACCCTTCACATATCTCTTGCGTTAGGTGTCTTATTCATATATAGTTTCTACCTGATCGGCATCCATTTCAATTCTTACCTTGCTTCCAAACAATTCTGCCTCAACCCACACTATATGTCTTGCAGAATCAATTTCAGTCACAATAAGTTCTATTCCATCATAAATCTCACTTTTGTCTCTGACCTTATCTCCTATATAAATCCCTATATCGACAATTGTTTCTTTATCCTCAGATGAACCCGCAAGCTTAAGTCGTCTAATCCTCGGCGTATCCGGATCGGTATCTGTCCACAATCCGAATTTTAATTTACGATTCTTGCCAAATATATGCGACTCAACTATAGCTCTTCTATGTGGAATATCAAGTTTAGTTATATACTTCTCATACTCTGCAAGCGGTCCAATCAGTTTTTCAATCCTTCCGCTTTTGGAACGCCTTATATAGCTCACATGCATAATGTTATCATCAAGTATACTTCTAAGAAACTCTTCATCCTGTTTTGACACAGTGAGGAATGTACGCTCTCCATCAGTTTCTTCCATATTAAGTAGGCGGGTAAATTTAGGTGTCTTTTTAAGCAATCCAAACAGCTCATCCGGCATATCTGTTTCCGCAAATACATACCCCGGAAACATAAGCTGTATGCTTATATGACCTGTTCCACCCTTTCGCCATACATTCTCATAAAGGGGCACAAAAAAACTTGCCTGTATACTTTCAGGCAATATATGCTCCAAGAAGAGCTTTAAGTCCTTTTCTTCTCCACTTTTTGTCTGAATTACATACCACATAGCATTTATAGCATAGCTTCGCCATGCCTGGAATTTTGCTTATTTTGACATATATTACACTATGTCAAAAATCCGCATAATCCCGACTCATCCTTCCTTATTTCCATGTGTCAGTTATAGGCAGCGTATACTACTCCATATCTGACATCATTTCATAACAATTACAAAACTCACCTTATTATTTATCGGCAAAATCTATTATTTTCTAAAGTAATATAGTGTATCCGTATAAATTGTACCACAATATATCCTAAAATAAAAGAAAAACTATCCTCAATAACATCCCAAATCAAAGACATAGCTTTCTGTGGAATTATCTTTAAATGAGTTTAAAACACATGTTGTTCCACTGCATCCACCTGATGCAATAAACGCCTTGCACTCTGACAAGAATTCCAAAGTAGTAAGATATTCCTTGCCCTTAAGCCAACCTTCATTTTCTCTTTCTCTCTTTTGATCAGCCAAAAGTTCTCCCGGATTGATTCTAAATCTTTTTTGATCTATATATCTTAATCTGTCACCACAAAGTTCCTTCATCCTCTGTAATATATCCTCATCCTCTGTTGCAAGATATATCTCGTCAAAGTTTCCGGTTGCTTCATACTCTTTTATCTTTTCCATAACCTGCTCCGGAGTTGCCATTATAGTATGTCCGGGAAGGTGTGAAATCGTATAGTCCGTTCCCCTTATAAGTACACCTATTGTTCTATCCGGCTTTGGAAGAACCTCACGCTGTTTTTCTATCTCTTCTTTAACCTTATTGTTTATATAATTTGTCGTAATGAGCGGGGTTAATTTAAGATCGACAATTCTATTCATAAGCCATCTGTCACTAAATGTTGCAACACTGAAAGGGAATTCACAAACATATTGAGCCTGTTCCCATTCATTGGCCTCTTCACCATATGGCTGAACAAAAAATTTGGACCATATATCATCTCCGTTGTAATCCGAATATATTGAATCGTTTGACCCGGTAAGTCTTATAACCGGTATAAATCCGTTAGCCTCTGCATATGCATACGGGAATTGAAGCTTGTCACATATAGACATAAGCCCCTCCATAGGAAATATTGGATTTAACAGATAAAATGATTTGTCCGGATTTTTATCTCCATAAGATTTATGTATTGAAAAGAAGTATACCAAGGTCATTATCTCATCATAAGAAAAATAACCCTCCTTACATCTATCCTCATGTCCGGCCATCAATGATGCAAATTCATCAAGATACATAGTTCTTTCAGGCACCAAATCAGTTGGCATCTCACTTTCCTCAACTACATATATGATGTTATCCCGTCCCGGTAAGAGCCTTTTAAAATCAAGCCATTCTCTTCCTATACAAAATATTCTTCCCTTAAAATCAGCCAATGCATCCTTTAAAAGTATAAATGCATGCTCAGTAATATTTATAAATACAATATCATCATAGAGTTCAAATACCCTCGTATCTATCAAACCATTAACTTTCTCATAATAATGAATATATCCATGTGACTCTTTTCTTTGAAGCAAACATACAGGCTCTCCAAGTTCATTTAAAACCGGTACGATTCCTCCGTCTATAATATGCTTGTTGCGTCTCGCATCCTTAAACATCCTTTGAGAAAAATGTATAAAACAATCCTCATCGATTTTTCCGTTTATAACATCCACTTTACTGGCATATAGCGTTTCATCACAATAATCATCTATGGCAATCAAATCATTGTCATGTCCATCCTTAAAAAAATTAATCGCAACCTCATACACAGCATTTGCAGTCGTTGCACTGGCATGGTATATTTCTCCATTTACAGTTTTAAGCATTTTTCTATCCCCCTCTGTACTACCGGAAAACAAATTTTTTAAGTATTTGTTTCTCTTGTTTATATAATTCCCATCACCTTGACGTAGTCCTCACTCTTATCTCGCATTATCTCCATGCCCTGTTCGAGCTCTCCAAGTGATAATCTGTGTGATATAAGTTCTTCCGGCTTAACCGCAGCCTTGGCAAGCTTATCAACTACATAGTGCCAATCGTCCGTCTCTTCATGTGTAAACGATGAGTTCCAAGTACCTGTCACTATAAGCTGATTTCGGAGTATCTTCCAATATATATTTTTATCAAGTGCCATATCGGAGTACGGATTGCCCACCAGCATGACCTTGCCTGCAGGCGCCGCACACTCTATACATTTTGATACAGTTTCATTCTTGCCTATGCATTCAAATATACAGTCAGCACCGATTCCGTCAGTCTTTTCCATAATCCAGCCTGTCACATCGGTTGTCTTACTGTCACAGTAATTATTCTCATCTATACCTAACTTTATAATATTCTTCTTTTGGAATTCTTTGTTACCGATTACATAGAGATTTTCTATACCTGATTCTTTTAAGAACATAACCAACAAAAGCCCTATGGTACCAAGTCCATAGACAAATACCTTGTCCTCTTTTTTAGGTAAAACCCTTCTCATGCAGTGAACTGCAACTGACATAGGTTCAAGCATAGCCGCCTGCTCATAAGCAACGCCATTAGGCAATTCAATCAGATTGCTTTCCGGAACTGCCACATACTCTGCAAATCCACCATCACAACGAGAGCCAAGATAATTATAATGCCTGCACATCTCATACTGCTTGTGCTGACAAGGCACACACTTTCCACATGGTATAAGCGGAAATACTCCAACAGCCTTATCCTGCCATTTGTTATCAACTCCGGAACCAAGTTCCACTACACGCCCCGCAAATTCATGCCCCGGTATGAGTGGATGTACATGTGCACCTGTCTGATATATACGTGGTATATCAGATCCACATATACCTACAGCCTTAACTGTAACAATAACCTCATTGTCCTTGGCAACAGGCTTGGCAACCTCCTCGTATCTTATATCATTTATTCCGTGTAACACGTAAGCTTTCATATGCCATCTTCCTCAAATAATCATTAATTAACAGTAAAATTTTATTTCTTCAACGACAAAAAACTCTTTCCATTTAGCACATATCATAAAATATTGTGCTGAAATAATATCCATCAATTCATTCAATTCATTTTCAGGTATCTGACTTTTATTATTTGCTATCAGACACCCACCTTTCCTTGTAAGCCATATTTTAGTAGAATTAGAAGTAGGATTTCCTTTTGATATATGAACGTGTATAGGTTCATTATTTTCATTTGACCAAAAATATATTTTATAACCTGATGCAATAAAAAGACTAGGCAATCTTGACCCCTCCACTTCTTGCATACTTATATAAAAGGTGTGCATTATTTTGGAGAAACTCTTCAAAAAAAGTTATTTCATCATCACTAAAACCTTCATTGTATAACCACTTATATGTTGGTAATTCACATCTTGCAGATTTAAATCCGTCTGCTGTTGGTCTTTCGAAATGAACAAGAACCTTTTCCACATCATCTTCATTAATAATGTGGGAATGGACTATTTCTGTTTCGTCATACAATGTAATATATGGATACATCATATAAATCCCCTCCTATTTTTTAAATATCCAACGCTCTTACATCCTTAAGTATATCCCCGTAAGGTCTTCCCTTGCCGAACAAAAGAGTCGTTCCAAGTACAAAACCTTTTACCCCCATAGGTGCAAATTCCTTTATCTTATCTGCACTGCAGGCACCGTCCCAGTATACCTCAAAATTCATATCTTCTTTTATCTTAAGGAGTCTTTCAACCTTATTGCCTACATAAGGAAGATACATCTGGCCTGCATTTCCCGGATTAACAGACATAACGAGCACCTTGTCCACTATACGAAGCATCTCCATAACTGTCTCGATACTTGTACCCGGATTGATTGCTATACCGGGTATCATGCCTGCATCAATTATAGCCTTAAGCGTCGTAGAAGGATGATACTCTGCCTCCGGATGTATATATACAGTATCACCTTTTCGTAAATTTCTTAAAAATATATCTATATGTGTATTTGGATGCTCTATCATAAGATGAACATCTAAAGGTAGCTTGGTTGCACCTGCGATATATACCATATCATTTAATGACATAGCATAGTTAGGTACATATCGACCGTCCATTATGTCTATATGAAAAGAGTCTATACCTCCTGCCTCAAGCTCTCTTACCTCATGTTCCAGATTGCCAAAATTGGCACACATCATAGATGCTGTTAATTCAAAATCCATCTTTTGTTCCCCCTTCTTCATTTACCCCATTTGTTTTCTCACTCGACAGCAACAATCTCCAACATCTGTTGAAGTAATATTACAACGTCAAATCCTTCTCTCATCTTCTGCCTTGCATTTTCTGCAACAGAAACTCTTTCATCTTCATGTTCCAGATAATATTCTATCTGATATAACGCCTCATCAAGACTTGTAAATGCTGCATAATTAACACCATTTTCGAACAAGCCCTCAAAGTCCGCCTGCCAATTCGAAAGCAGAAAACCTCCTGCTCCCATTATATCCATGGCTCTAAGTGGAATTCCCTTATGAATAGACGGAAGAGTAATATTAAGGTTAATCTTTGAAAGCTTAAACACCTTGTTCATATCTGTCTTGTAATCAACCGTTCCCATAACTTTAACCGTCTTTACCTCTGATAAATCACCCGGAGTATAAACCTTCATATTAAATCTCTTTGATACTTCACGGATAAATGCCATTCGCTCTATATTAGCAGCTTTGCGACACAGGAAATAATTCGCATATACATACGGCAGTCCTTCGAGGCATCCTTCATCTAATTTATATGGCATAGCCTTGTACATCTTGGCGACAAGTTCTAAGTTGCTCTCAAGTACGGAATCAATTACATTTGAACCATAGAGATTCTTCTGAGCATTAAGCACTCCCTCCAGATATCCTCTGGTGTAACCATCAAGCCTTTCATACATTCGATCATAAAGGTTATGTTCTTCATTATATAATGATGCGACAAAAGATACATCCGCACAGAAAGTCTTTCTGTCCTCTGCGGTTATCTCTATCTTATCCAATCTATCCGGATTTATACCAAGAGGCATATAATATACATGCTTAACTCCACGAGCCTTAAGTTGTCTTACCTCTTCACTGTCAAATACAAATACATAATTACATTCATTACGTATATACGGATGATATAAGGCAATAAGCGGACTGTCATAGGTCCATGAGATATATTTCATCCCAAGCTTTTGACAAAATTCCGAAACCTCCGGGTGATAATTTGATGTAAATGCTATCTCACATCCGCTTCCTGACATGTCTTCTTCAAGAAGTTCATGCATTTTCTCCTTGTTATGCTCATATAAAACAGGAACATCTGTAGAGCAAACATTATGTCCCAGTATCATAAAGGCTTCTATAATATCTTCTTTTCCATACATTTGATAGTCTATATATAAGATATTCATTTAAAGCCTCCTTAAACAAGAATAAAATCAATAATTTCACCGACTAAACATGCATCTAAACAACTACTTCCACATTTTGCAGCATAACCGGTTTTTTATCAAGCCTGCAAGTATATGGTATATTTCCCGCATCTCCATAGTACGCATCACATATTTTAATCAAATCACCATAATCAGGCATATCTGTATATATACCCCAGCCTTCTGATTTATACTGTTCAACAAGCTTGCTTAATCTGTCTCTGAGTCTTAAATCCACTTTTTTCATCGTGCGTAAAAGATGAGGATTACAATACCAAATAACCGCTATATCATCCTTAACTTCTTTGAACTTATTAAGTGTATTTTCTATCTTAAAGAGTGTTTTTTCACCGTATTGCGCAAGAGATGCTACTCCTATATTATACAGTAATATTTTCTTAAAGTCACCATCCTGCCTTATTATCAGCCTCTTCCATTCATCCGGAAGACCATTTATTATTTCTTTCCGCTCCTTCTTCTTATCCTCATCCGTCATCTCATCGGTAACAGGATATTGATTTACACATATTTTTTCATTCCAAACATCCTCAGTATCTTCTCCCGCCATCTCGGTAAGTCTTTTTATATATGCTGCTCTCATCTGCTCTGACTGTACCATAACCTTATCTGCGTGTACAACACCGGGAACCGCACAGAAATAATCCATGGTTTTCCATGATTTACTTCCCTCATCCTTAACCTCATTCATAATAAACGGAGGGATATATATAAGCTGCTCTGTATATTTTTTTAGTGTACGGGAGTAATGTTCAAGTCCAAGACTCATAACATAGTTACACTCATCATAAGGATTTTGCGTTACAATAATATCCGGATGTCTCTTCTCAAAACTAAAATTCTTATAATCTGTAACTTCTACATAATCAGGAAGCTTATCTCCCTCATAGTACATATCAGTGAGCTCACTTCTTGATGTCTTTTTATAATAAGGAACAGGTACTACATACACATCATATTCTTCTTTTTTCTTATATGCCTCCCACATAGATTCCATACTTCTCCAATAATCAGCTCTATATGGTATAAATACAATTTCCTTCCTGTCTATAACTTTATCTGTAAGAATGCTCTTCATCCGTGCATATATATCATCAAGGAAAGATGAAACACCTGCCGCATCTTCCGCACCAAATTCCCCTTGTGAAAGTGCTGTATAAAGCTGGTATACCGATTCACAATACTCTTCAAGTATTGCCACGGCACTGAAGCCTTCTCCAAATGCAGACTCGAGCAGATTTCCTATATTGATAGTGCTTTCCTGACATGCAGCAAGCAAATCACAGGCAACATCCATCTTGCCCTGTGCTACCATAACAGCTATGGCATCATGTGCTTCTTTTGTCATATCTATATAATTAACAACCTGTTTTTTTGTTGTTAAGGCTGTTTTTCTCTCATCATTTTTTAAGTCTTCAGGCTTAAATTTATATCTGAAATAATACTTATCAACTCTGTTAATAAGGATATTCTCCAATCCTTCAAAAAACGGATAATCATGAACACCTCCTGCCTCTGAAGGTCTCATATAATCACCATACTCAATCTTTAATACCCTGTCATATTCTACAGGTACCGGAAGTTCAGTATATTCAAAAGGCATCATTATGGTATCTCTAAAGCATTCTATCGGATACTTATGATTATTGTCCTTAAGCCAATACGGCATAAGCACAACCTCTTTTGCATCTTTAGAGCCAAATAAAGTGAACAATGATTCAGCTGCAATATACATCTGCTGTTTCATAGGTAAAGATGAATCAATAGTTACACCACATGCGGCTTCAACAGAACGAACAAGTTCGTCAAATTCAGGATCATCCTCATTTTCAGGCGTAACAGAATCAGAAAGAACGTACACATCAAATGCCGCATCCTTTCTTTCCTGTTCAGCCACAGGGTCAGTCGAAACATAATCAAGCGGAAATACGTCTATTCCTGTTGGATAGTGACAGTCATAATGTTTTTCAAGAAACTCCTCGCCAAAATCAAATTTTCTTCCATTGACAACTCTTGTAAGATATTCATAAAATGTTTCTTTATCCTTCAGATTAATACATGAATATCCTTCAGGAAGTTCTTTATTAGCCACTTCATTAAATTTTATATAATCATCCCTAAGCATACAGATATCAAGGTCATCATCCCAAGGGATATAGCCTTTATGTCTGATGGTTCCAAGCAAGGTACCACAATCCGCAAACCACTTGATGTTATGTCTTTTACATACCTTATCAACCTCAGATAGAACCTCTAACTGTGCCGCCCAAATCCTTTTTAATTCGCCTGTTATATAAAAACCCTCACGAACCTCATCTTCAAAATACTTATGCGGATACTCCATAATTACCTCCGAAAAAGATAGTATAAAACAAAACAGGCTGACCCATAAAGAGTCAGCCATATCTTGTAGATTAAACTAATTAACCTAATAATGAAAGTACACCCTGAGTAGACTGATTTGCCTGTGCAAGCATAGACTGTGCAGCCTGTTGGAGAATGTTATTCTTAGTGTAGTTAGTCATCTCTGAAGCCATATCAGTATCACGAATCTGTGACTCAGCTGAAGTTAAGTTCTCGCTGTAGTTCTCGAGATTGTTGATAGTGTACTCAAGTCTGTTCTGGATAGCACCAAGTTTTGATCTTGCTGCTGATACAGTCTTGATAGCTGAGCTTATAGCTGTCATAGCAGATGAAGCTAAAGCATGAGTGCTAACCTTAGTAGAAGCTGCAGTGATTCCAAGACCTGAAGCAGTCATCTTGCTTATTGAGATAGTCATGTTCTCACCAGCGTTTGCACCAACCTGAAGGTTCTTGTTTGTGAATGAACCCTTAAGAAGCTTAGTTCCGTTGAATGCTGCCTTAGAAGCGATAGAATCGATCTCTTCTCTAAGCTGAGTCATCTCGTCTGCGATTGCAGTACGATCTTCTGATGCATTAACGTCGTTAGCTGCCTTAGTAGCAAGCTCGCCCATTCTCTGAAGGATGCTATGAATCTCGTTCATGTTACCTTCTGCAGTCTGGATAAGTGATACACCATCTTCTGAGTTCTTAACAGCCTGGTTAATACCTCTGATCTGGTTTCTCATCTTCTCACTGATTGAAAGACCTGCTGCATCATCAGCTGCTCTGTTAACAGCATATCCTGATGATAACTTCTCAGTTGCCTTTGAAACTGCCTTAACATTCTGTCCTAACATTCTGTTAGTGTTTACTGCCTGCATGTTGTGTTGTACTACCATAATAATTCCTCCTTGAATATAATGTTGCTTCCTTGCAACATGTACTAGCGGTCATGCCGCCGTTAATAATAATCTATGTTATACGCTAAAGCGTAATAACCTTGATTTTTGGTCTTCCTTGACCCTACATAATATATATCGGAGTGTTTAGCACAAAATTAACCCCAATATTAAATTTTTTTGAAAATTTTTACAAATTTTTTATTTCTTTCTGTCATACAGCATGGCATCATTTACCATACCGTTCGCCATAGTCTTGTAATATCTGTTTGCAACAGAACGGGAATTTTTAACCTGTCTTAGGTTTTTCCTTTCTCCTGCAAATATAACCTCAAGCTTCTGACGATTTCTCTCCTCAAGGACCTCTATCTCGTTGCCTTTATCCATACAAGAATTAATTAACGCCTGTATATTCTTAAGTTCAACCTTATAGATATCCTTTTCTTGTAGGAGATTTTCTCTTATTCTATCATACACCGAAGTAAAGCCTTTGTCAATCTCATTTATATTATTTATGAGAGTTTCTTTTTTATCAACTGTCTCGCCAAAGGCTTCTTCATCAAACTTATCCTGTGCGGCAAGCTCGCCTTGTTTTACGGTAAGCTCTGCTATTTCATCCAGATAAGCCTTTTTTCGTTTCAAAGAATCTGAAAGAATCCCTACATACATACCTGTCTCATTCATATAACACCGCCTTAATTCGTATCAAGAACAAGCTGAGGTCCTTTAGCTTTGGTCATTATTTCCTTCCAGATATCTCTGATATCACGAAGCTCAACAAGTGCTTTCTCCAAAGTCTCCATATCCTTCTTCATATTTGCCTCTGTGAGAAGAGCAAATATGTAGTTGTAAAGTGTTTCAAAATCCTTTGCAACCGGATATTTATGATTAAGCGTTGACAAAAGTTCAACTATTATATTACGGCACTTCTGGATATTGGTATTGACCGTTTCATAATCATTTACTTCAAGCGCATCCTTCGCTCTGTTTGCGAACTTTACTGCGCCCTCATACAGCATAAGCGTTAGCTCTGCCTGAGATGCCGTATTTATCTTATTATTACCATATGCTTTAGCTGCATTATTAGCCATTTATGTTTTGCCCCCTGCTTAAAAGTTATAAATTCATATAGATTGCGCCTTAAACCTTAGGCCGTTCCCATGAGGGATGCAAGATATGACTGCTGTTGCTGGAGCTTAGCCATAGCTGACTCCATCTTAGCAAACTGATCATAATACTTATCTTCCATATCAGAAAGCTTTTTATTGAGCTCGTCAATCTTATCATCATAGTCATCTATCTCTTCATCCATAGTGATATCATTATAGAATGTAAGAGAGTGGCTGGTTTCGGTCTTCTTCATGGCCTTCATCATGTAATCATTCATCTGCTTACCAAAACCATCTGATCCTGCAAATACCTTGGAGAATATCTCCGGCTTGCTGTCGAGTGCAGCCTTAAGCTTATTAGTTTCCATAGAGTAAGTCTCATCATCCTCGTCGCCAAGTATATGAAGCTTACCGTTTTCAGTCCAGTCATTACTTGTAACTATACCAAGTGAAGCAAGTGTATACTGGGTAGTTGAACCGTCATCATTGGTTACTGTTACAGCCTTATTGAGTATAGTTCTCATATTGGAAAGAAGGCTTCCTATGGTCTGATCCCTTCTAAGGAGTCCCGACTTCGCCTTTTCCTCCCACTTTTCTATCTGATTATCTGAAAGAGATGCTTTTTCATCATCAGTAAGAGGATCATAGTCTGTCTTTTCCTCATTATAAAGCTTAGTCATCTCATCAACAAGCTCGTTATACTTCTTTACAAAGCTCTTAATACTGTTATATATACCATCAGTATCATTTCCAACGTTTATACTGATAGGGGAGTCATTGGTAAATGCTCCGGTTTCCTTATCATAATTACCTGTAACAGCCTTAGCTGTTATAGTCATGCCGTTGATATTGAACTGATTGGAATTACCTTTGTACTCAACACCATTATATTCAATGATAGCATCCTGAGCATCTACCTTGGTTGCCTTGCTTCCAAGTCCAAGTACCTCAAGTGCATTTGCATCTGACGAAGTGAGAACAAAGTCATTTTCTTTACCAGCTCCTGATGAATTGATATAAAATCTTCCCTGGTTTGCATCAAAGCTTGCGCTTACACCAAGCTTGGAAAGACCTTCTGCAAAGCTTGCGATGGTTGTACTTGCATCAGTAACAAACTCTTTATCGTTAATCTTAAAGGATGTACCGACTGCTATACCTAAGTCTGAAAGCTTTGTTCCCTTGTTAATATCAGCGCTTGTAAAATCAGATGTAGAATATAACGCTGTGTCCGATGTTACAGATGTAGCAGCACCGGTACCACCATTTAATGTGGTCTGAACTCCAAAAGCATCCATAGCATCTATACTGAAGTCCTGTCCTTCCTCAGCATTGGCATTGGTAAACTTCATCTTGCCATCTTCTATACTTGCGGTAAGTCCATGTAGTCCAAGCTCTGAAAATCTGTCATTAAGACCGGCTACGGTCTTAACATCGTCTAAATTAATGTCAAATTCTACTCCTTCAGGTCCGGAAACCTTAATCTTTCCTTCACCAAATGAAAGCGGATTGCCGTTTGCATCTGTCATATCTGAAAACTTAACGGAATCCGTTGCATTGCTGACAGATTTAAAAGTACCGTTTCCACCCTTAATATTGGCACCTGTAAGATATGCTGATGAAGCTATCTGCTTAACAGATACGGTATGAGTACCATTGGTAGTACCTGAACCTGCTGTTACGGAAACCTTGCTGTCATCACTTAAGGTTGTCTTTTTCTTGCTGTAGGTACTAGGCATTCTGAATGTGTTCAAATCAGTCTTATAGAAGTTATATAACTTTGTATTAAGATCCTGCCAAGCTTCTTTTTTCCACTCAGCCTTTTGCTTATCCTGTTTAGCCTTATTGACCTTAGTAGAGCTTGCCTGAACTAATTCTTTAACCATGCTCTCGGTATCAAGTCCTGATGCCAAACCGGTCATTCTTACTCTAGCCATGTAATCACTCCTTTCTTAATACAAAACTATCTCTTCTCGTCTACCATAAGTCCGGCGAGTTCCCATGCTTTTGCAAGCATATCAAGTGCCTTCTCGGCAGGAATCTCCCTGATAACCTCATCTGTGTCTGTATCCTTAACTGTAATTGATATACGATTAGTGTCATCATGATACTTAAAGCTGCAGTTAGTATGTCTCATAGCTATCTGTTTATTGATAGTATCAACCGCAGACTTAATCTTGTCAGTAGGAACCTCTTTGCCCTCAGTCTGAACAGCAGCTTCATCCTCTTTTTTCTTTTTCTCCTGCTCAGGATCATTAAAGTTCTTACTCTTTTCTTCTACCTGTGGAATAGCATTTTCCACCTTAACCTGATTACCGCCCGCCGTAGCAACTGTTATATCAGCGCTTGGCTGTGGTTGTCTAGGCGTGTAACTGCTTCCCACTGCACTTCTAATTCCTTCAATTGCCATCTTTTATCCACCTCCGTGTGATTTTCCATAGAATTTTAATAATTCTATAGAGAGCCTAAGCCCGAGAATATCCATAATCTCAGGCTGATCGTCATTTACTGTTACATCTTATATCGTCAAGATATATATAAAAGTTTACACTTTTATTTACAATTTGTCTACAAATTTTTTGCTGCATCCGTTTGCAACCTTATAATTTTGCTTTATAAAAGCTTTTTCAGGCTTTCAATATCCACTG
The DNA here is from genome assembly GCA_902788555.1 of uncultured Lachnospiraceae bacterium. GTDB lineage: Bacteria > Bacillota > Clostridia > Lachnospirales > Lachnospiraceae > Coprococcus_C. The sequence continues at coordinate 31,785 of CADAKQ010000004.1, read as the reverse complement.
AATTAACGGTTTCTTTATTAGCCTCCTGTATCTGAGTATAGATTTCTTTTCTGTATACAGGCACGCTCTTTGGTGCTGATATTCCTATCTTAATCTGCTCACCCTTTATCTCGAGTATGCTGATTTCGATATCATTTCCTATCATTATGGATTCGCCCTGTTTTCTTGAAAGTGCCAGCATACTACTCACCTGCCTTTGCTTTTAACTTTTCTACAAAATCGTAAACGTTAAATCTTATATCGTAGTCCTGATTTTCAACTATAACCTGCATTGCCTTTCTATCCTTGGCATTTATGATAAATGGTGCCCTGAGATTAGCAGTTACCTTTGTCAAATCAGACGGTATAGTCATACTTACAAGTATAAGCAAGTCAGCATCAGCAGGGTCGCCGATTATCTTGGTAAGCTCATCCTCTATGATAGGATTGTACTCTCCAAGTAAATCAAGAGGGCTAACAACCGGAAGCGCCAGTAACGGTTCGTCCATAGACTGAAGCCAGCTTATAGGTGAACGCTCCTCCTGCTCCTTATCATATATAAGTGCAAATTTCTTGAAGTTTTCAAAGCCGATAATTCCCATAGGGAATTCGATTATCTTATCATCCTCAATGTCAATAGTTCCAAAAAATTTAGTTTCTGCTACCATCCCTTTTTCCTCCTCGCATATTATAGTACTTCTTTACAACTTTATACGGAAGTCCTTATCCTTCCATAGATGCTTAACCCTTCGAAGCACTAACACATTATATACCTATATAATACAACGAATTTTAGATATAATCAAGTAAAGTCTTATCCATTACATTACTTGTAGCTGCAAGAGCCGATTCATATACGAGATTTGCCTCGTTGAAGTCCGTTACAATTTCCTCGGTCTCCATATCTTCATTTTGAGACTTAAGTTCCTTAAACGAAGCATACTGCTCTTCTACTCTTGTCTTTATCATGGAAAGCTTCGTCATGCGGCTTCCGATATCGGACTGTGTTGCAGAAATCTCCGCAAGGTAGTTCTGGAAATTCGTTATATTTCCCGAGAAGGTCTTCTGCATAGTTTCCTTCTTAACCGCTATCTCTGTATCTATATCCTTTAACATTTTATTAATCTGCCCAACTGCTGTGTCATTTGAGGAGTACTGGGTATCCTCAAGCATCTTCTTAAGCTTTGCCTGAGTATCCTCCGCATCCTTTAATTCCTGAAGCGTATATATGAGGTCATTTATCTGATTACCAATCTTGGAGGTTATGAGATCTCTTCCCTCAAGATTAACCTTAACGCTCTGGTTGAAATTCACCTCATAGTAAATTCCCTGTCCACCTTCAGGTTGAGTATAATCAACAGTCTTGATGCTTCCGTCGGGTTGCTCGGTATATTGGGTACAATCGAAATAATGTTCCGGTCTTAAGTCATCTACATCAAACTTTGTCTTGGCATACTTAACCTCGATATCCTCTGCAGTCTTAAGTACGTTGTATATATCCTCGCCAAAGATTATCTCGCCTGTTTCCTTTATAACGTTAATTTCACCCGGTGCCACATCATAATAAGTATCCGCATCTGCTGTCGTCTTCATATTTATGGTATATCCGGATAAATCCATAGCATTTCCAGCGCTGTCCTTTGCAGTAAGTGAAAATACGGCATCTCCCGCATTATTGGTATCCTCTATACCCTCATAAGCAAGATTAAGTCTGTAAACCTGCTGCGGATCAGGCTGTTCATAGGTTTTTGCGCCTGATATATAATCATCAACATCCTGATATTTTACCGAATCGACAACCACCTTCTTTGTATCGAGATTTTTGCCGTTTATATGCTCGGTTATATCATAAGAATACTTTGTAACATCATCCGTCTTTGTAAATGTAAGAGGCCTGTCGGTCTTATATCCGGAGAATATGTACCTTCCGGCATAAGTCGCATTTCCCTCTTCATAAATCATATCCTGAAGCTCCTTTAAGGAGTCAATTATCGCACTTCTGTCAGTCGAGCCAAAGGAATCTGTTGAACCCTGTACACAGTAGTCGTTGATATCCTTGATTCTCTTGACAATATTGTCAAGGGAGGTATTGGATATCTGATACCATGAATCCGCATCCGGTATATTTTTATCCTTATATTGCTCAAGCTGGCTAACAGTAGTTCTGAGCTTAAGTGCTCTTACTGCTACTACCGGGTCCTCTGAAGCCTGTGATATTTTTTTCCCCGAAGTCATCTGCTTGGTTCTTCTGTCCACCTCAGACATACTTCTCTGGAGGTTTCTGACTGAATTATTTGAAATCATCTGGTTGGTTATTCTCATTCCCATATTGCTGCCTCCTATCTTCCCGTATCATTTATAAGCTTGTTGTATACTTCATTTAATACTGATATAACCTTGGAAGCAAGATTATACAGGTTCTCAAATTTTACCAAATCCGATGCCTCTTCATTGGAGTCAACTCCCGAAATGGAAAGTCTCTGGTTACTGATAATGTATTTTATATCATCCTGTCCATTGGCAAATGCAGTCATCTTGGATATATCCACTGCAAGATTTGTTGTTACTGCCTGCATGTATTGTGATACGGAGCCCTGCTGGAACATTTTAACGTCTGTAAGTCCGTACATAATTGCATCAACTATAGGGCGCTGTTCAATATTGCCCTGCTCGATATCATCCTTGTAGGATACAACCACCTTGCCCGGTGTGGTCTGCCAATCTGAATTAAGCTCCCAGTTTAATGCAGTCAGCTTGTAATAGCTTGAATCTGAAGAAGCGATTGTACCGGTTCCGGTCATGGTATCCTTTAAAACGTAATCATTACCATACGGATCTACCGCCGTAAACATATCAAGTCCGTCATTGCCGTCCTCATCAACGCCTGCTGTTGTGAGCTTATTCATATATTCGGAGAAGGTTCTTACCATCTCGTTTAATCTCGCCTGATAATAAGGTATACCCTTTGTCGAATTGTATTCACCAATCTGTCCGACCTGACCTACAACTCCATCCTTTATAATCGCCTTTACCTCAGCACCACTTCCGTCTATCATCGTCATATTTTGGAAGGTAAAGTTGTTTAAATTGTCATCCTCATCATACTCGGCTGTCCAACCGTCATATATGTATTCTTTTCCGTTAAGATTTATTGTACCCTGTGAAGGAACATTTAATTTATACACATTTACCGATTTCGGAAGCTCAATTGTAACCGATGCCGGATCATCTGACTTAGAGGTTATGGTTCCCTTAAATAATTCACCGTTATTGCCATCTCTTATATTGAAAAGTCCGTTTAATTTTCCTGTTGTTCTCGTTATCTGGAATCTTTCACCCGGAGTGCTGTCCGCATTTTTCCAGGCTATATCAACAAGTCCATCCACATCGCTTTGATTTACTCTTTCCTCTCTTGGTACAACCATAAGCTCATGATAGCCCATTTCGTCTACAAGAATATTGCCGTTTATTCTTATGCTCATAGCCTTCGCATCTGATTCTACTGCATCAAGTCCTGTTCCGAACATTATCGAGCGCTCCTCGACATCTACATCCACATATTCGGCTAAGGTATCTATACATACACCTCTTTGGTCGCGAAGGTCATTGGCACTTCCGCCACGAAGCTCTATTGTAATTATCTGCTGTGTGAGCTCATAAATCTGTTTTGCGAGTGAATTTATCTCACTTACACCAAGCTCTATTTCATCATTTATCGACTTTTGAGAGTTTTGGAAATTCGTTGCAAGCTCATTTATCATGTCCGTGTATGAATCTACAGTATTGGTAAATCCTATTCTTGCAGTATAATCCGAAGGATTATCGGCCAAATCCTGCAAGGAATTGGAAAATCTGTTAAGCCAGTTTGAATATCCCGAATTGCCTGTCATTTCATTCATATATGTTTCTAACTGCTTAAGATTATCCTCTTCCGCAGCATATTCGGAATATTTTGAAGTTGTATTCCAATATTTTGTGTCATAATAATCATTGCGAAGTCTGTCTACAGACTTTGCGGTTACACCGGTACCCATCATACCATAGGATGCCGAAATACTGAGGGCCTGTGATGCCGATGCACTAACCTGCTGTCTGGAATATCCCTTTGTATTTGCGTTTGCAACGTTGTGTGAAGTTGTATTAAGCGATGTCTGGAAATAATTAAGTCCTGACAAGCCGGTATTTAATCCCAAAAATGTTGATGGCATCTAAATCACTCCTTACCCATTCTTTCTAAAATATATCTTTACATTCCAAGTGTATTAATCAAATGTTCTATCATTTCGGCAACCGTTGTAATATATCTTGAAGCTGCATTGTAAGCATGCTGAAATTTTATAAGATTTGATAATTCCTCATCTGAGGATACTCCAACTACCTGTTGCCTTAAATTATCAAGGTCATTTACCGTCTGCTGCTGAGTCTCAGCCATAGCGTTATATGTATAGCCTCTGTCGGAAAGCTCATCTATGGCTCCTGCAAAATAATCCTTAAAGTTACATTCAACAAGAGAGTTCGGACTTACCGTTGCAAACTTCTTATCCCAAAGGTGTAAAAGTGAATCTGCAACATCCTGCGCCTCCTCACCTGTGTTTCTCGAAAGAGGAAGCAGTGACGGTTCCTGTGCCAGCTCCATATTTACTTCCATATTGCCTATGGTGTAAAGCGAATAGAAGCTGTTCTTGTCTTCTTCGTTATAAACCTTATAAGTTCCCGTCGTTCCATCCGCAAGTGTAAGCGTCTGTTCCGTATACCTCGGCTGATTGATTCGGACAAATAATTCTGTTCCGGCATATTCGTTGCCCATGCCCATACCGATTCCGGCTGCCTCCTCATCAAGAACCTTAACTGTGGTTCCGTCGGTAAGCGTAACCTCCTTGTTCGGACAGAGTATATCATTCATACCCGTTGCCATAGCATTGATTAGAACGTCAAACTGTGCCATAAGGTTAGTAACCGTATATGGTTCAACATATGTATTGAAGTATTCCAAATCCACAAGATACTGCTGATGGTCGGTTTCATACTGTGCCATATCCGCCTGATACTCAAGCGGATCCGTGTAATCCTCCTCGAGAGGCTTATCCGGTTTCTGCGGAACATCCGTATATTTACTTACAAAATATCCTCTCGACATCATAAGCCCTTTAAGTGAGCCTATATCTGTATTGTTATTGGCATTAGGAACTCTGTCTATATTGAATAATGCATATTGGTCATCCTTCCATACCGGCATAAGAAAATCCGTCGAATCTGATGTGAAGTCATAATTATTCTGATATCTTTCGTTTTCCGCAACCTTAACAGCCTCTAAATCGTAGGTTTTTCCTCGTGTAACAAGGCATCTGCCCTCGATATATACCTCTATGGTTCCGTCCACGTTATTGAGAATCTCAGTATCAACAAGCCCACATAGCTCATCAACCGCCAAATTTCTTGCATCTCTATAATCATTAGCGTTCTCCAGCTTGGATGCCTCCGCACTAAGAACGTTTTCGTTTAATTCCCTGATTGTTTTAGCAAGCTCATTTATTCGGTTTATCTGATCCTTAATCTCTACATTAAGATTTCTCTGATAATTTATAAAGCTGTTTCTTATCTCTTTTGATCTGTCTAAGAAATGCTGTGCGGTAGCAATAAATGAGCTTCTTGTTACTATACTGTTGGACTCCTTCTGAAGCTCTTGAAGTGATGTCCACAAGCTATTTAAAACCGTGTTAAAATCGTTACTGTCATCCTGATTTACAGTGTCCAGCTTTCCAAAATAGTTTTCTATCTCAGATACTGTTTCATACTCTGCCTTATAAAAATTCATTCTTCCGATTTCACTTCTATAGGCCGCATCGGCAAAGGTATCTCTTACCTGTCTTACCTCTGCTGTTATAACACCCAGACCTGCCTTTTGAACTTTGTAATCTGAGCCGATTTTGTTATAAGTACGGTCAGTGAGCATAACCTGCTGTCTGCTATAGCCGTCAGTCTGGGTATTTGTTAAGTTGTGTGCTGTAGCGTTAAGTGCATACTGACTTGTCTGCAAAGCTGTTGTGCCTACCGACAATCTGCCCATAGTTCCTGCCATACGCTCAACTTCCTTTCCTTAAGATTTCTTAAAATAAAAATTACTGCGATGTGTCGAATTTGCCCGGCTGTTCCATCGCAGGCGCTCCCGAATAACCGCCTTTTTTGAACATATCCTTGGAATACTCCGCCGTTTCAGGTGCTCTGCTGAAATTCTGAATAAGATTAATATTATACTCTATCATAGACAGGGATTCCTGTATAAGATTTTGATTATGTCCATTAACCTCATATAACTGTTTGGCTATCTTGGCAAGCTTTTCATTTATAATCATAAGCGGTTCCTGAAATTCCGTCTGTCCGTCAAGAAAGCTTATAATATCCGTTATCTTTATATCCGTCTTGCTCTTATTGATAACCGTAGCAATATTGCCCATTGTACTTCTTCTTTTGTTTTCCAATCCGGTAAGTACATCTACATAAAGCTGCTCCTTATCGGTTGTTTCTCTCAATCTGTCCAAGTTATTGGACACGATTGCAGAGGTTTTTTCCCTTGAAACAACAAGGAGTTCTTCATATATAGCATATTCCTGATTAAGTTCTTCTATCAAATTTTCAATTAAACTTGCCATATAAATACTCCTCGAATTATCTCACTTAAATTTTATAAGGTCATGTATAAGTCTGCTTATACCGCCTTACTTGCAAATGCACTTAAAAGCTTAGATGCAAAATCCTCATTACTTACTTCATATGTGCCGGCATCCATCCTTGACTTGATATCGGAGACTAAATTCTCTCTTACATCTGGTGTGGTTAAAAGAGCATTCTTAGCTACCTGCATATCCTTGCCTAAGCTTGAAAACAAAACCTCATCCTTGAAGCTTGCATTTCCGGTACTATTAGTGTATTTGGATTTATTAAGCCCATTTGCATTATAAATCTGATTAATAGCATTAAAAGTACCTATTCGCATAACTATCCCTCCTTAAAAATTTCTTCAATTATTTTATCGGACGTATTTTTTATAATATAACCTCTAAAATGAAATTTTGTTTTACTCAAGGAATCTCATCTTTCCCGCACCCGTTTTCTTTGGTGTCTGATGCACTGCCTGATATAAGCCGTTAAGGGAGTTTTCAAGATTTCCTGCACACTGGGCACAGAATTTTCCGCTATGTATCATGGTGCCGCATCTTTCACAGGTAAGACCAACCAGCGAATCATCGGTAAAGGCAAGCCTTTCCTCTCTAACCCATTTCTTTATCTGCTTTACAGGTACATCGCAGTCCTCGGAAACCTTATTGATATTATTACCGGGATTATCCTTTATGTACTGTTTTACCTCCTGAAACTTTTCTTCAAGCTCCTTTTTACAATTTGCACAGATTTTCTCACCTGTAACATAGTTAAAAAGTCTCTTGCATCTCATACAGTTCATAACTTCCATAATTATTTACCTCCTATACATATACTGGTGTAATAAACCTCTTTTACACCTGCATTTTTTAATATTTTTGTGCATGCTTCTATTGTTGCGCCTGTTGTATAAATGTCGTCAACAAGCATAACCTTCTTATATTGTACTTGTTTTTTATCAGATATAAAAGCCTTTTCTAAATTTTTTTGCCGTTCCTCATCATTTAAGGACTTCTGCGGGGTTGTATTCACAACTCTTCTTATGATTCCGGCATCAACAGGTATATCCAAATAAGCTCCTAAGCTATTTGCAAGAACTTCAGCCTGATTATAGCCTCTTTTTTCAAGCTTTCTTTTATGTACCGGAACAGGTATGAGTACCTCCGGGGCCACGTCCTTTATATCGCGTCCGTGTGCCCTGATTATCTCGGTAGCAAAACAGTCCGCATAGGAGCTTTTATTTTGGTACTTGAATTTTAATATGCTTCTTCTTATAGGTTCTCTGTAAGACATAGCCGGAAATCCCCGTACAAAGCTCTTCGGTTTTTTTTCGCAATCAGTACAGTATTCCTTTTCTTCATCAGCTATTTCCTTGCCACATCTAAGACATAACGGTTCTGTAAGATAAGTGGCTTTAGGTCTGCACGATGCACATATCCGGGTTTTTCCATACGGCAAAATCTCCTCACACAAAGGACAGACCGGAGGAAATAAAAGTCTTTTTATTTTCTCAGCAATTTTAAATGCCATTCATAATCTCCTGTATTCTATACATTAAGGTTGTATAACGTTTCTGTTCTTCCTTATTGTCAATCATCTGGTTTACAAGATTTAAGTTTCCGACTATAACAACCATCCTTTTCGCCCTCGTTATCGCCGTGTATATCAGGTTCCTGTTAAGCAGCTTTGGCGGTCCGCTTAAAAGAGGAATAATAACAACCGGATATTCGCTTCCCTGGGATTTATGTATCGTTACGGCAAAAGCATGCTCTAATTCATTAAGTCCGTTAAACGAATAAACCACAGTCCTTCCGTCATCAAAAAGAACCGTAAGCTCCTCATCAAAATGACTTATATCACTTATAATGCCCATATCACCGTTAAATACACCGACGCCCTCATCTGTAACATAGCCCTTTGTGCCGTACATCTTCCACTCAAGCTTATAGTTATTTTTAATCTGCATAACCTTATCACCGGTTCTGAATGTTACGCCGTTTCTTTCTATCTCATCCTTTTTTACCGATGGAGGATTGATAAATTCCTGAAGCTTTATATTGAGCTTTTCGACACCCACTTCATTTTTCTTCATCGGTGTAAGCACCTGTATATCCTGTGGTGTTATCGAAAGATACGGAGGAAGGTTCTTAACGATAAGCTCCTTAACCTCATTTGTTATAGCTTGTGCGCTATTTCGCGGAATAAAGAAAAAATCTTTGTTTTTATTGGTTATATCTATATGCTCGCCCTGATTTATCCTGTGTGCATTGTAAACAATATCGCTTCCGCTTTCCTGTCTGAATATTCTCGTAAGCCTTGTAACAGGAAAGCAGTCGGAATTTATAATATCCTTCAGAACATTTCCTGCTCCTACCGAAGGAAGCTGATTGATGTCGCCCACAAGTATCAGTCTTGTTCCATTCATAACCGCACTTAAAAGTGAATAGAAAATAAAGCTGTCAACCATAGACATTTCATCTACGATAATTGCATCGCATTCAAGTGGATTATCAGCGTTTCTGCCGAATTTAAGAGCCTTATTGTCCCGATCCTCTTCATCCGGTATTCCCGAAAATTCAAGAAGTCTGTGAATAGTTTCCGCAGGCTGTCCGGTTGACTCCGTCATTCTCTTTGCAGCCCTTCCCGTCGGTGCGCACAGCTTTATTTCCATACCCTTTTTAATAAAATATCTTATAATCGCATCTATAATGGTTGTTTTTCCCGTTCCCGGGCCTCCGGTTATAACCGCTACTCCGGCAGTTATCGCAGAACTTACGGCATCTCTTTGTGCCTCATCAAGCGTAACCTTCATATCCTTTTCAATATCAAGAATTGCAGCGGTAAGCTCATGCTCCGGTATCTCATACCTTAGCTTTTTGTCTACAAGCATTCTGGCTGTATTTAACTCCACATAATAGTTTGCAGCCGTATATACGGCATCACAGCCCTCTATGCTTTTTATAATCAGTCTGTTTTCAATAGCAAGACCCGCCAACTGCTCTTCTATAAGCTCTGCCGTTTCTTCAAAAACAGTAGCTGCGCTGTTTTCACTTTCATACTCTGCGTAGCCGTAAGAAAAATCCTCATCATAGCTTAGTCCGTCATTTTCTCTCGTTAAAAGTATTGTTCTTCTGATAAGCTCTTCCTTCGGCAAATACATATGTCCGTCTGCCGTAGCCGTGTTTAGTACGTATATTATGGCTGAGCGGATTCGAAATTCGGAATTTTTTTCTATTCCCATTTTTCTTGCTATCTCGTCTGCGGTTCTAAAGCCTATTCCGGTTATATCCTCTGCTATCTTATAGGGATTTCCTCTTAGGATTTCATATATGGATTCTCCGTATTCATTGTATATTTTTATCGCCATATTGACCGATATACCGTATTCGGAAAGAAAGATAATAACCTGACGGAATTCCTTTTTCTCCGCATATGAAACAGCTATGCTTCTCGCTTTTCTCTCAGATATACCGTTTATCTCCGCAAGCCTTTCCGGCTCTTCTTCAATTATTCTAAGGGTATCCTTCTTGAATTTTTTGACTATTCTTTTGGCGAGAACCTCGCCTATTCCTTTTACGATTCCGGATGCCAGATATCTTTCTATACCGAGTGTATCCTCCGGCATTTTGATTTCACAGCTTGTAAATTTGAATTGAATATCGTACTGCGGATGGTTTACATACTCCCCCTCCGCAATAATATATAGGCCCTCTCCTATACCTAAAAGAGTGCCTACAAATATTTCATCGCCATCCTCTCCTTCTACGGAGAAAACGGCATATCCATTTTCATCATTTTTATAAATAATTTTTTCTATTATTCCTTCTCTGGTCATAATCTATCTCATGCTTCATATTTTATTCGGCTGCCGCAATGACATTTTCGGCTGCGTTTTCCGCCATATCAACTGAATTATCAATATCCACAGTTTCTATCGTCTGTGGCATATTGTTCTTCATTGCTTCGTAAAGCTGCTTTGCAAGCCCTATTCCACCCTGATCGGACACCGCCTGTGCGTATTGTTGAATTCGCAAATCGCCAAACATCTTCTCATAATCGCCCTTTTCGTCATCCGCTCTCATGACGGTATTTTCCATCGACTTATAAACCTGCTCAACCATATATGCTTCAAACTGCTTGCAGGCATCCATCATCTCCTCATCGGTCTGCTGTATGGATTTATTCTTATTTTTAATTGTTTTTTCCACATCTGATTGATGTGTGGAATTAATAATTGAAGTATAATCTGTTGTTCCGATAATATCCATAGCAATTTCTCCTTATATAGTTCTTAGTGACATATTATTATCTCAAATTATTTGCCTGCTGCATCATCTCGTCAGTAGCCTGTATAGCCTTTGAATTCATCTCATAAGCTCTTTGTGCAACTATAAGATTGACCATCTCATTTGCCACATCTACATTTGAGCCCTCTCTGTAGTACTGATGTGTCTTACTTGGCGTAAGAGCTGCATTTCCTGTCTCGGCTATCGCATCACCGGATGCTACCGTTACAGAAAAATTGTTATTTCCTTCTTTATGTAACCCTGCCGGATTGTTGAACTGATAAAGTCCGAATCTTACCTCCTGACCGTTATTGAGCAAAGGCTCAAAGTTGCCATCATCACCGGAAAATCCAAATCTTCCGTTTTCATCTATCTGTACATCCGTTGCCACTCTGTTAGGCGGAAGCAAAATGTTGTTACCATTTGAATCAAGTACAGGATAACCATCGGAGGTACAAAGAAGATTACCATCCGCAGTAGGTGAAACTATAAAATTACCATCCCTTGTGTACTGCAATTCTCCATTGGGTGTTCTTACCTGGAAAAAGCCATCACCCTCTATAGCAACCGCAAACGGGTCCTCTGTCGCAAGAAGCTCTCCCTGAGAAAACATACTTGTTATGGCAGATGTTCTTGAGCCAAGTCCAACCTCAGCAGCAACAGGCTTTAGGTCTCCTGCATTGTTGGTGGATTTTGACTGAAGATTCTGATATAAAAGTGATTTAAAGCTCGCCTGCTGTGTTTTATATCCTGCAGTATTTACATTGGCTACATTGTTTGCTATTGTATCAACATTTGTCTGCTGGGCTCTCATACCTGATGCCGCAGTCCATAGTGAACGCATCATAATTTTATACCTCCCGTACTATTTTATACCTGACCTATAGTTACCGTCTTTTCGAGTATGTTATCAATCGTCTGAACCATCTTCTGGTTGGTCTCATACGCCCTTGTTATAGCTATCATATCGACCATTTCAGTAACCATATTAACATTTGACATTTCAAGAAAGCCCTGAGTGAGGGTTGCATTTGCAGGAATCATCACCGCTCCGTCAACCGGCTCATACATATTCTCTCCATAGCTGGAAAGATAATCATAGCTTTCAAAATCCGTTAAGCCTATAGTTGCAATATATGTGTTATCCGAATATATATCTCCGGACTCATTTATCGAAATATCAACGAGATTGGCATTTGGTATCTGAATTATGTTGCCGCCCTCATCCAAAACAAAGTCTCCGTCCTTCGTCTGAAGAAAGCCCTCCTTGGTGACGGTAAAATCTCCGTCTCTGGTATATCTTATATGGTCTGAGCCCTCTTTATCCGTCATTCTTATGGCAAAAAATCCCGAACCTCCTATGGCCACATTATATTGGTCTCCGGTCTCTCTAAAGCCCCCCTGTGACATATCATAGAAGGTTTCTCCGATTTTTGTTCCAAGTGCAACCCCGCCTATACCTCTTTTAATATTCGGACCTTCCGTGTTGTCATCAATTTTAACAGCAAGCTGTCTTGCAAAAGACTGGGATGTAACATCAATTTTCTTAAAGCCTGTAGTATCCGCATTTGCCATATTGTTTGTAACAACATCCATACGTTTTTCTTCATTTCTCAGTCCCGTCCATGCTGTATAAAGGCCTCTTACCATATAATCACCTCATCATCCGCTATTTCTTCTCACTTAAGAATTCTATATATTTGCCCGTGCCTATCGCAACCGCAGTAAGCGGTTCTTCGGCTGTCATGGTTGTTATACCTGTGTTTTCCTCTATCAAATCCTCAAGCCCGTGCAAAAGTGCTCCTCCTCCGGTAAGAACAATTCCTCTGTCAGCTATATCTGCTGCAAGCTCCGGTGGCGTTCTTTCAAGAACGGAGTGCACTGCATCTACTATCTGCGCCGTTACTTCTCTTAAAGCTTCCTCCGTCTCATCAGAGGATACTGTTACGGTCTTCGGAAGTCCCGTCACGAGATTTCTTCCTCTTATATCCATAGTTATATTTTCAGGACGTTTATAACAGGTTCCGATATTAATCTTTATCTCCTCTGCGGTTCTTTCCCCTATAAGAAGGTTATGTCTTTTTCTCATAAATCTGACTATCGCTTCGTCAAAGTCGTCTCCGGCAACCTTGATTGAGGTGCCTACAACAGTTCCTTCAAGAGATATAACTGCTATGTCGGAGGTTCCTCCTCCTATGTCCACTATCATATTTCCGCACGGTCTTGAAATATCTATACCTGCTCCTATCGCAGCAGCAACAGGTTCTTCTATAATATATACGTCTCGAGCGCCCGCCTGATAGGTAGCATACTCTACTGCCTTTTTTTCTACCTCTGTTACTCCGGATGGTACACAGACACTAATCCTCGGTCTTCTTCCAAAAAAACTTTTTCCGACTGCTTTTTGTATAAAATACTTAAGCATTTTTTCGGTAATTGTAGAATCAGAAATAACCCCATGTCTTAGTGGTCTTATAGCCACTATATTACCCGGGGTCCTTCCCAACATCAGCCTGGCCTCCTCACCAATAGCTTTTATTCTATCTGTATCACGGTCATACGCAACCACAGAGGGTTCTCTCAAAACAACGCCCTTACCTTTTACATAGACCAATACGCTGGCTGTTCCCAAATCTATACCTATATCTGAACTTGCCATCGGTTACTCCTTTCCCGCTATCATATATATCGTCAATTTTTTATAAATCATTAGCTTTTCTTAAAATAATCAATGAAGCAGGCTCACCGTCAAGCCACTCCATCTTTATCTCGGTTATGTCCATTATCTCATCCAGCTTCTCGATATAGCTTCTCCAGTTCACGACCTTTTCACTCGTTATAAAAGGCTTTCGCATAGTTGATATACCATCAAATCGGTCATGCAGGTCATTGATGAGCATCCTGCTGTCCATTCCGAGAAAATCACATCCGACAAGTTCATTCATCTTCTTATTTGAAAAAAGTACTTCACCAGAATACGCATCTCTTACGAAAACCCCGACATCAAAGTTATTGTATGTTTCTATAAGATGTTTATTCACATTTCTTATATTATCATCACCTACGGCATTTTCTACCATATTTTGAATTATAAGTGAAATACTCTTTAAGAAACGCAGCTCTTCTTTGGAAAATACTCTTTCATTTCTGTCCTCTCCGAAGAATACCACACCATTCAGCTTTCCTTTTACATATATAGGATATGCGACTATAGCCTTAAGGTTATATCTCATAATGCTTAGCTTTGTCTCTCTTGTATAATTGGCATTATCAACAAGATGAATTCCTCCGCCGTTTTTAATATTTTGCTCTACTATATACATATTTCCGGATAAGGTTTCGAGTAAATCAGAATCCGGCTGCCTTCCGGTTATATTCCAATAATTTCTTACCTTATATTCCTTGACATTATGCTTTGAACGTGTATAGATAAACGCCTCACCAAGATTAAGATGGGTACATACATCGCCAAGGGTTTCTTCTATAACTTCATTTACTGAATTGTAAAGATTGCTGTTTATCTTTGAAAGTGCATTAGTTATTATATTCTGTCCTGCAAGTTCCTCACGCAGCTTTGCTCCTACTCCCTTTGTCTTTGCTATCTCTATCTCCGCTGCGAGCTTTTTTTCCACATAATCCGATATAAGTTCAGCCAAATCGCAAAAATCCTGATAATATTTTTTTAATCTTGCATTTTCCTCCTTAGAATAGGCAGCTATAATCCATATAGCTATTATTCTGTCGTTTTGTCTAATCGGAGCACCAAACACACTTCCATCTTCCGGCGGCATCATAGTAGCTATAACAGGTTCTCCGGTTTCAATTATTTTTTCCCTGTGTTTGTAAAAAAATTCCTTTGATTTTGGATTTTCAATAGCATCATAAAAAACACCAAGATTCATTTCCGGTCCGGTCGGTTTAAAAACCATTTTTCCTTCCATGTCCACATAAACCGAGTACAATCCGGAAATATTTGAAAATGCAGCTATAGCATTTTCAATCTTTTCATCATTTTTTATCAGTTCAAAGGCTTCCTCTGTATTATCATTTTGTTTGTGTTTTTTAGAAAAAATATCGTGTCTTTTTTTATGTTCTTTTTCATCCTGTTTCTTGGTAATATAACATTCCAATATTATATTGCCATCTTTACCGCCAGATATACAAACCTCATTGGTAACATTATATACCTCACCGTTATCTCCCACCATTCGGTAGCTGTGAACATAATCCTTTACCTTTGTCATGGTTGCATCACGAATTACCGCCTTAACCTTTTCTCTGTCCTCCGGATAAATATAATCATCGGTCAGCTTCAAGCCTTTGTTTATAAGTTCTACGTTCATGCCTAAAGCAGATGCATTAGGAGAAATATATTTTAAATCAAATCTGTCCTCTTCACTTATATATTCTTTTATAATAACCACATAGCCGGATTTGCTCACTGCCTTTAAAAGATATTTATTTTCAAACAGCATCCTGAAAACCTCCTCTTCGGTTTTATCTCTTCATTGTTACAAAATGGCTGCTGCATAAGATTATGCAACAGCCACCTGATAGATTATACTATTTTATAATTATCTTTCCAAATCAGGAAATGCCTGATCTGCAACTGTCTTTGTTTCATTACATGCTGTCACAACATTATCAACTGATTTAAGAAGAGTTGACATATATTCGCTTACACTCTCACACTCTCTCTTGACAGACATTCTCGTATTATATGCTTCAACTCTCGCCTGATTGCGCATCTCTTCACACTCTGCATTGGTCTGCTCAGTAAGCACGCGGCAGTTATATTCCGTTTCTTCGCGCAAGGTATCAGTTTCTTCCTTAGCGACCCGCTTTAGTTCTTCGCAATCAGCATAAGTGGTCTCTCTTAATTCCTGACAAGCACTTGTGGTTTCGTTATTGAGCTGCTCACAAGCAGCATTTGTTTCATTTCTTAATCTTTCACATTCTGCATTAGTCTCATCGGCAAGTCTCTGACACTCTGCATTGGTTTCATCGGTAAGTTGCTTACACTCCTTCTGAGTCTGAGCCATAAGCGCATCCGCACTCTCTCTTGCCTGTAAAAGAGTTCTGGAAATAGACTCATATCTCATAGCCGATTCCTCTTCTCTTGACTTGTATGTCTCCAGTTGATCCTTCATCTGAGTAAGCTCAACCTGAAGCTCATCATTTACCTTTTTAAGATTGTCTATTGTACTGCTTGATTCATTGAGATTAACCTCTCGCATGGTATGAAGGTTCTTAACAGATTCGCTAAGCTTTAAAATATTTGCTTTAAGCTCCTCAACTTCTTTTTCATGCTCCTTATTGAGATCCTCTACATAAAGCTCTGTAGCTTTTTTGTCATATCCTCCGAATGACGCAGTCTTTATCTGTAACTCCATACGAATTGTACCCCTTTCACCTTTATAAAACGTAGGCATTAATTTTCCACTTGACTATTATATCACACGAATCGACAATATGCACTCATTTTTTCACAAAGAGTCAATATTTTTTTATAAATAATAAATATAAATATTTGCCTGCCCTGCTTATTTGTGGTATATTTGTTTTATATTATCTATTAAGTTTTGAAAAATATGCGAGGTTTTTTATATGAAATATAAAATTAAAAAATATTTGCTGTTTTGTTTATGTATTTCTCTTATGCTTTCCTTATGCTCATGTGGAGCAAAATACGAAAAAAAATATCAGGAGTATGTCAAAAGCCTTATAGCCATTAATTATCTTGGTGTTTCAGAGGAATATATCAAATCAACCGGAGCCAGCAAGGAGGATGCGGATGCTCTTTACGAAGCAAATGTCGAGCTTCTTGCCGACAACATTCTTTCATATTACGGTGTCACTATTTCCAATGCCTCTGAGGTTAAAGGCGGATATGTGGACTTAGCAAAGAATATATACAGCAAGGTTAATTATACCGTTTCTCCTGCTTATAAGGACGGAAGTGTTTACCTTGTTGATGTGACCATACGTCCAATCAACCTCTTCTCGCAGTCGGCAGATGATGTAACCGCTTATGTAAATAAATTTAACGAAGGCGTAGCCAACGGAGATTATAATGACTATACCCTCGTCCAATACGAAACCGAATTTTCCGGCGGCATGCTTGAAATCTTAAATGAAGCCGCCTTAAATATGACCTATGCCGATCCCGTTACCGTTACTGTTGAAATCGTAGTTGATGGTGACTCCTACTATATCAGCGAGCGTGACTTTTTGAAAATCGATGCTGCAATGATAAATACCGATAATTAATCTTAACTTAAATGCTGCCGGTACAAAACTCTTGTACCGACAGCATTTTTTTAATATGATTACCTGACCTCATCAAGTTTTTTCTCTATAGCCTTTATAACCGTTTTCAAGGCTTTAATACGTGCATACTTTTTATCATTTGATTCAAGGATATGCCACGGTGCGAATTTGGTGCTGGTCCTCTGAAGCATCTCGTCAACAGCCTCCTCATACAAATCCCACTTTTCTCTGTTACGCCAGTCCTCATCTGTTATCTTCCACTGCTTTTCCGGAGTATTCTGTCGGTCTGTAAATCTTTCAAGCTGAGTATCCTTATCAATCTGAACCCAAAACTTGACGATAACCGCATTCCAATCGGCCAGCTCTTTTTCGAATTCATTTATTTCATTGTAGGCTCTTTGCCAGTCATTTTCAGAGCAAAAGCCTTCGAGACGTTCTACCATAACACGACCATACCAGGTTCTGTCAAATATCGCTATATGCCCGTCCTTCGGAAGTCTGTTCCAAAATCTCCAAAGATAATGCCTTGCCTTTTCAGCAGGCTCAGGACTTGCTATAGGATGAACCTCATAGCCTCTCGGATCAAGGGCTGACGCAAGTCTCTTAATATTACCGCCCTTTCCGGCAGCATCCCAACCCTCATATGCTATTATGACCGGAATCTTCTTGTGATAAAGCTCGTTGTGTAGCTCCCCAAGCCTTGCCTGTAAGATGTCAAGCTCTTTTTTGTACTCTTCCTCTGTCAGTGTTTTATCAAGAGGAATATCCGCAAGCTTTGGAGTATTTTTCATAGGAAAAGTATTTTGTAAAAGTGGAGCCTTTTGTTCCGTTTCCGCATTTGCTATAGCAGTATCTATACTCGCGTTAAGAATCTCCGTCATCTGAAGCTCAGCCCATTTTTTACTTGTCGAGTCAATAAAATACCATGGTGCAACAAACTGATTGGTAGCTTCTATGTACTCATCATAAACGTTAAGGCACTTGTCATAATGTTTATTCTGCCACAAATCCTTATCCGATACACGCCACTTGGTATAAGTATCGCCTTCAAGCTCCTTAAGTCTCTTCTTCTGTGTTTTCTCATCTATCTGAAAGAAAAATTTAACTACCAGATAACCATTGTCATTTAGCTGTCTCTCAAATCTTTTTATACTGGTAAGGCGCGATTTATACTGACTTTTATTGATATCTCCCTGCAAATACTGGGATGTTACCTCACCCATCCAGCTTCCGTCAAAGAAGGAAATCTTACCCTGCTTTGGGATTCTTACAAAATACCTGTATAAAAACGGTCTTCTTGTTTCATCCTCAGTCGGCTTACTAAGTGTTTCACATTTAAAAAATCTCGGATCAAGATTCTTAATTATCCTGCCAAGCACACTTCCCTTTCCTGCTGCCCCCCAGCCGTCCATAATCACAAGCACCGGAAGATTTTTTTCTTTAATCGCCATTTGCTTTGATGCAAGTTCTGCTCTTGCCTTTTCCAAACGTTCGGAAAGTTCATCATCTTCCGGTTTTTCTTCTTTAACCCATTCCTTCAACATATACATACCCCCTCGTAGAAACAATTTAAAACTCTTTACAAATTCCAAATGCAAAAATACATATAGTATTATACATCAAAATATGTATGTATTACAATCCAATGTTTAAATTAATCTTTTATTTGTGGCACGATTCGTGTCACTTTTGGCAAGGTTTTTTAAGGGTTCTTTATACGAGTAAATTACTATATAAAATAAGCCATCGTCTTTTTATCACAGTATACAAATATTATTTTACAATAAGCAGAATAGTATAATAAGCAAAAATACCGAAAGGGTGCTTGGCAAATCATGAACGTTAGTGAGATTTACCCAGCACCCTTTCGGTATTATTTGTTTATTTATCAAGCTTTAACATATATGTCTATTTCTTTTTAAATGTCAGTGACATACCTTCCATATCAAGCGATATGGTTTTATCCTTTGCGCTGTAGGTTCCTTCAATTGTTTCACCCTCAGCAGTAAGCTTAACCTTCTTGCCACTAAACTTGATAGTTCCCTCAGTAGTCTCTGTCTCGCCATAAGCAGTCATGGTAAGCGTGAAGTCACTTCCCTTAACCTCAAGAGTCATGTCAACGCCAAATGCCGACCAATCACTACATACATACTTACCGTTTTTACTTGAAAATACTCCAAGTACAAGGCAGAGTACAATTGCTATAACTGCAACTGCCGCTACTATTATGCCGATAATCAAACCGGTCTTCTTTCCACCACCCTGTGGCGCTGCCTGATACTGTGGCTGAATACCGCCCTGTGGCATTCCTCCCTGCATAGGTCCTGCTCCCTGCGGCATTCCCCCCGGAGTCATAAGTGCTGCACCGCATACAGGACAATTTGCTGAACCATCAGCTACCTGATTTCCGCAAAATGGACAATTCATAAAATTCTTCTCCTTTTTATATTATATGTGCTTTATCTCGCAATTTTTAAAATTGCAGTTACAAAAAGATTATACATTATCCGGGATTCTATTTCAAGCTAAATATCCATCTGTCCATAGTCTCAAATATCAGTCTGCTCATAATACGTCTATAATGCCCCTGTATATTATTTTATATTTAATTTCTTTTTATTACCCAACTTTTTTATCTCGGTCTCAATGATGCCATATCTATAAGCACGTCAACGAGTTTTCTTATATCATACCCTTTTGCATTCCAAAGCATAGGATACATGCTTATGCCCGTAAAACCCGGGAGTGTATTTATTTCGTTGAAAACCACACTGTTTGTGTCTTTCTCGAGGAAGAAATCCACTCTTGAAAGCCCAAAACCATCCAATGCATGAAAAATTTTTACCGCATACTTACGTATTTCCTCTTCCTTTCCTTCCGGAAGAACAGGTTCTATAACAGTCTTGGAATCTTCATTGTTATATTTTGCATCAAAATCATAAAATGCCGCTTCCTCAGCAGCCAGAATTTCTCCTACTCCTGAGGCTTTTATATCATCCCCAAAGCCTAAAACTCCGCACTCCAGCTCCCTTCCGACAATCGCCTCTTCAACAAGTATTTTATAGTCATGCTTCGAGGCTTCAAGAAGACCTTCCACGAGAGTCTTTTTATCGACCGCTTTACTTACGCCCTTTGAAGAGCCTGCCTTTGATGGCTTAACAAAAACAGGGTAGTCGAGCTTTTCCTCAACTCTTAAAACTACCTTTTCCATATCATCAAGCTGGTCTCTTAAAACAGGCACATATACCGCCTGTCGGATATTAAGTGTATCTACCACAAGCTTTGTATAAAATTTATCCATAGCCACAGCAGAAGCAAAAACACCGCATCCCACATAAGGAATATCAGCCATTTCAAATAATCCCTGTATTGTTCCGTCTTCTCCATACATCCCATGAAGAACCGGAAATATAACATCCAGCTTTACATATGTATTTTTTCCATTTTCATCTATTACAAGCTCACCCTTTGTATCCGGAGATATAAATGCATTTATCTTGCTGTTTCTCCAGCTTCCGTCCTCTATTGCTTCAATATTGTCCGCCTTAAGCCAGTTACCTTCCTTGGTAATTCCAACAAGATATATATTATATTTTTTCGTATCAACCGCCTTGGCAACTGTTACAACAGATATACATGATACCTCGTGCTCTGATGACCTTCCACCAAATATTACCGCAAGATTTTTCTTTGACATAGTTTATATCCTTTCTGTTTCAAATGAATTATTATATTATATCGTTATTTTATCTGAAGCTTGAATATGCTTTTCCTGCTTCCATTCCACCTCTGAAATATGCAAGCTCTTCTACCGTTACAAGCTGATATCCCCTATCAACAAGTGCAGGTATAATAGTCTGGCTGGCAGCTACAGTCGGCTGATGAATATCATGCATCAACACAATATCTCCGTCACTTACATTATCAAGAACCGCACTTATCGTCATAGCTGTATTTCTCGTCTTCCAGTCAAGCGTATCTATGGACCACATTATGGCCGGTCGTTCCACAACTGCCAAAACCGTGCTGTTATATCCGCCTCCGGGTGGTCTCATTGTTGTTGGTCGTATACCTATGATTCCCTCAATAACATTATCCGTATCAGTCATCTGTGACCTTATAGTTTCCTCGGATGCTTTTGAAAGAATTACATGTGACCATGTGTGACTTCCTATCTCACATCCCATATTATATTCTCTTATCAATGTATCTCTGTAAGAATTGCATCGGCTTCCTACAACAAAAAATGTAGCCGCCTGATTATATGCTGCAAGTGTATCAAGAATAGTAGGCGTTCCGTCTCCGGGACCGTCATCATAGGTAAGTGCTACCATCGGCTTTGACCCATCAACCACTCTTAGGTTACCATCCGGGCTAAAGCAGTAAAGCTTATTGCCTACAGCCACCTTTGCTCCTTTATTGGCTTCACCATCCACGCAGAAGACATCACGGCTTCCCGGTGCCTCACTGCCCTTAGGGGTAAGCACTATTTCAACCGCTTCAAGCTGTCTGTTTACTCCTGTAGTTCCTGAAACCTCACCATTCATAGCCCAGTCAAGCCACTCAAGCCCTTCCACATAGCTTCTGTAGTAGACATCATAAAGCTCTGCATCCGAACCCGACAGGCCCACTCGTATAGCCTGCATTTTGAGTCCGCTTGACGGCATACCGGTTATTGTGCCATCGGAAACTATATCAAGCCAGCCATAAAGCTGTCCATATACCTGATAGCTGACGGATAAATTGTCATCTCCGTCTATGTCCATAGCTATTCCCTCTATAGCCTTTCCTAACTCCGTACTTCCTGCAGTCTCCTTATTGGCAACTGTCGTCTGCCAATCGTAATCAGAGATAAAAACCTTATATTCTATAGATACTCCGTTTACACTGGTTTTTTTCTTTTCATTTTCAAGGTCATACGGCTTATATATTTTTTTTACACTTTCATCGCCCAGGCTTCCGACTTCAATTCTGCCGTCCGGATAAGCATAAGCCCATTTACCTTCAGTTGCACCCATAGCATTTGCTACTCCGCCTGCACCTTCTGCAAACTGAAACCATCCGTTACACTCCATAACGCCATAAGGATTGGCATAGTATAATATTTCTCCCTTTTGGTCATATGTAAGCACATTGGTATACATATATCCGTGCACATCAAAAAAGCAAAGGTCGTCTACCTCGTCCCCGGCAATACTTGTTTTTACATGTGCAAAATTACTGAACACCTCATGTCCATCCTCATCAAAGTAAATTATATGTTCACCATCCGGATGATATGTCAAACGGTTTGTCATAGGTGTTCCGTCACTCTGAAGGAAATATGTATAGACTCCGTCACAGAAAAAAGCATCCCTTATTATCTCATCATTAAGGATATAGTTTGTTCCGTCCCATGTACCGCCACTTTCTTCAATATTATAATACTTTGCTTCGAATGAAGCCTTTGCCGGAATCACATATCCCGGTGCCATGATACCCAGTATCATTGTCAGAAAAATAATTAATGCAAAAAATCTCCTGACATTCTGTCTTACTTTCATATCCACTTTCCTCTCTTGTATTTTTTATTTTAAATATTATATTACTTTTACAACAATTGACATTATACTATCTTTTTTTGCTAAGTTCAAATATATTACGAATGTTACAAATATGGTTCAAATATATTAATTGCGAATTGTCTACCTTTTATATATTTAAGGTTGACAATTTTATTTTATTCATATATACTTTAGCAGTCGTGCATTTATTGCATTATTAAAAATCTATTTACATAAGGAGCATACATATGAACACTACCTTTTTAATTGCTTTAATTATATACATTTTGGTTTTTCTTTCAATCGGTTTTTTTGACATTAAAAAAATCAATTCCTTTACTGACTATGCCGCTGCCGGAAAAAAACAAAAAAGCTATGCAGTTATAATGACACTTCTTGCAACCGTCATAGGCGCATCAACAACAATCGGTATAACGGATACCGTCTATAATATAGGATTTCCCGGCATTTGGTGGCTTGCCTTTGGCGGTATAGGTCTTATACTTCAGGCTTTTATCATCTCTGAAAAGGTACGAAGTATAGATGCTCTTACCCTTCCCGATATGGCAGGTAAGATTGTAGGAAAAGGCGCAGAAAAGCTTCTTGCCTTTATAATTGTCATATCATGGATCGGTGTAATTGCCGGTCAGCTCGTAGCCATGAACGGAATTATAACCTTTGCGCTTGGAAAAAGCAGTAAATTAATCTTCGGGTTGGTTTCAGCTATTGTTATTTTGTATACCCTGATTGGAGGTCAGCTATCAGTTATAAAAACCGACCGCATACAATTTATAATAATTGTTTTAGGCGTTATTTCCTGCTTTTTATATCTTTACTTTGTAAGGGTAGGAAATACGGAAGATATTATGAACCACATAGAGCTTATAAATGCGAATTATAAACCTATAAATCTATTTACTCAGTTTTTTGTAATAGGAGGTGTATATTTTCTCGGACCTGATATTATATCAAGAAATTTTATATCCAAGGACGAAAAAACCGCAAAACGTTCAGCGCTTATCTCAGGTATAGTTTTATTTTTCTTTGCTGCTGTCATTACTCTCATCGGTATGTGGGCAAGATATAATATAACTGCGGATGAATTAAACGGCAGTAAAACACTTATGTATGTAATCGGACTTATGCCAAACGCCATAGGGATTCTGCTTGTATTCGGACTGCTTTCTGCTATTCTTTCATCAACAGACACCTGTATAGTCAATGCTTCAAGCATATTTGTAAAGGATATTCTCGGTAAAGACAGTATTGTTCTGGTAAGAATTACTGTCGGCGTCATCGGACTTGCTGCAACGATTTTTGCAATCAGCGGAAACAACGACATTATAACGCTTCTTACAAATGCCTACTCCATATATACACCGGGAGTAATATTTCCGCTTTTAACAGCTATTTTAGCATACAAAAAACGTTCTATAAGAAAGGGCATATGGTTTGCTGCCGTTATTCTCGGTGGATTATTCGGACTTATGGGAGCTTTTTTACCTGATACACTTTTAAGTTTAGGCGTACCGGCAAAGCTTTTATCATACTTTTCTTTAATAGGTATGGGAGTGTCACTTGTTTTTGCACTTCTTTCAATAGGTCAAAAAGCTACGGAAGAATTATGAAATATAAATCATCCTCTGATATATTTTCACTATCAAACGGTCTGTTCTTTAAAAAGAACAGGCCTTCTACATTTTCAGGAAAAATCATTTTTTCAAGCTCGTAGTCCATTATAAGCTCATTTTTTGTTTCATCCGTAAAGCCAAATCCACCATTACCTGCCAAATAATATAAACAAGTCCCATCCTTATTCTTTATTCCGAAAAAATTCGGGAAATTTTCATCTGATATTTCATTTCCATCTGCTGATTCAAATTCAGTCGTGCAGTTGACAACTATACCTATAGGTGACAGTGACACGGTTTCTATAATTATTCCTGTATTACCAATCTCCTCGTTCAAAGACCATTGCTTTTTGTAATCACTTCCTTCAAGTATCCATGAAAGCTTCCAGCTTCCATGAATAAGCTCAGTAAATCCGCCAATTCCAAAAGTTCCGATATCTGATAAGGTTAATTCTGCTTTCTTTCCGATTATCCTCTGATTGTTGCTTCCGTAAATGTCAATTCTAACCTCCGAATGATTATCCTCATCCTCGTAAAACAATATTTCATCCATAGACCATGTCGCAGCTACACCATCAAGAAGTATTTCGAGGTTACCAAAATTAATATCACTATCGATTTCCTGCAAACCCTCTATGGCAAGACATACTGTGGCTCTTTCATCATCTACTATGGTCTGTTCCACCCATACGGTAACTCCTGCATCCTCACTAAAAATCCTTCCTTCATCAGTATTTGGATTATCAACAAGTCCTATATCCTCAGCAAGCTTCTGTTCGTCATCAGAAATATCAAATTCCTCTTTGATGGTTTTAGACCAGTGTATAATCGCTGCTGCCACAGTGGTAATTGCAATCATGCCAAATAGAATGAGAACTAATGCAAACGCAAACCTGCTCATATATAACGGTTTCTTTTTTACAATCTCTGTATTTCCCCTGTCATTTATTGTACCTAACGTATTTCTGAATTTCCTATCAACACTCTCAGGAGTAGTACAATCATCTTTAATATTATCTATAAAAATAGTATAATTAATCATAACTTACTCCTTTCACTCTTAACAATTCTTTCGTAATACTGCTTTTTTGCTGCTTTCATTCTATCCTTTACGGTTGTCTCTTTTATATCTAATATTTTAGATATCTCTCTAATTTTATAGCCTTCAATGTAGTAGAGAACTATGAGAATTCTATACTTTTCATCAAGGCAATTTAAAGCAGCCTTCCATTCTGCACGCTCAATATCAGTATTCAAATTCTTAATTTCCGCTGTAAAGGTATTGGGAATCTCTTTCTTTTTATTATCCAGTATAGCTATACACCTATTAATAAGTATTCTTGTCATCCATGTTCTGAAATAGCTGTTATGTCTCAGGGTTTTTATTTTTTCCCAACAGATTAAGACAGTATCCTGCATAGCATCACCGGCATCCTCATCATTGCCGAGTATAGCCCTTGCAACCTTATACATGCTGTTTTCATTTTTAATCATCAATTCAGAAAACGCTTCTGAATCTCCTGCTTTTGCACGTTTTACCAAGTTTTCCATGGGTTTTCTCTTTTAGTCATTTAATTTTTTACTATTCTGATTATTAGATAAAATTAAGAGCCGTTTGGTCGATTTTATTTTTAATTTTTTATTTTTTTGAGCATAATTATTCAGCAAGGCCTGCCTGCCTTGCTTTTTCCTTTGCTGCATCTATCTCAGCCTGTTTTTTAGCTTCATCCTCTGCCGCTTCACGATTAAGTCTGTCTATTATCTCCTGAGCACGTCTAAGCTGTTCTTCGGTTGCACCGGAAGTGTCCGGCTCAGTTGAGGTCTCAGAGTCTTCATTAACTGAATTTGAAGCCACCGTTTCAGTTGCTTTGGTGTCCTTCTCACTGGTTTTGGCATTTTCTGATTGTACATTAGCCTTACTTCTACCTTCTTCAATAAATGCATCGACATCTACCCTGCCCGCATTCATAATGGCAGCTATACGTTCCTCTTCCTCACGCTTCTTCCACTGATTTTCAACCGCTCTTTTGCGTGCCTCGTCCTTTTCCTTATTGATTCTGTTGAGTACTTCCATGGCATCCGCAGATGTTCCATCAGGAACTTTATTGTTGAGAAGGTCTGAATTTATAGTAGATTTACCTGATGAATCCTGCAATATCTGATCCTCGTATGCACCATCTGATACCTGACTGTTCATGGCAGAACCGGCATTTGGGGCGCTTTCGACCGCTCTTTCTGCAGCTTCTGCCGCATACTGGTTTTCCAGACTTCCGTCTCCACCTTCAAATCTGCCACGTCCTTTTTTGTTATTGTTGATGTGAAGAATCGGTGTGATATGCACCTGCCACCATTTAACAATATTTGACGAAATGTATTTAAAAAAATTCATATAAATCCCCCAAAACTAATATTATAATGAACGCAATACCTTCATAACTCCATCATCGTCATTAGAATCCGCTATATGCTTTGCGATAGCTTTTAACTTTGGATGTCCGTTTTCCATGCAATAGCTTTCTTCACAGGATTCAATAAGCTCATAATCATTAAGATAATCACCAAAGGACATAGCTTCTTTTCTATCTATATTGTACTTCCTTAAAATCGCCCTTACTGCTTCGCCCTTATTGACGGATGCATTGGCTATATCTATCCAGCTGTCACCGGAAAGAACCGGTTTTATAACTTCACCCAAATTACTAAATATACCCATAGAACTTTCAGCACCGAAATTTTTTATATTTACAGCTATTTTAATTATTTCATCCTTTTCGACACAGCTATATATATCATCTACCACTTCGAGGCTTACATAGTACATATCAACCTGCTTAAATGTATCCTCATCCGATACCGGCATATATGCTGATTTAACTCCACACAAAACCGGTGTCATGTCCGAATGCTCCTTGATAATATCAAGGCATTTTCTCACATCATCTTTTTTCATTTCATCACTGTAAATGACTTCATCATTTTTTATTACCAGCCCACCATTTTCTGCAATAAATGTAAGTTCATTTTTCAGCATATGAAAATCTCTCTCAAGTGTATGATACTGCCTTCCGCTTGCAATAACAGTCATAATCTCCGAATGATTTTTTACCCATGGTATAAAATCAACAGGAAGTCTTTTTTTACTGTCTAAAAGTGTTCCGTCCATATCAAGTGCAACTAATTTAATATCCATTTCTTATAAAACCTTATCTGTCCTAAATATAAGTATAATTCATCATCTGATATTTAAATATAAGTAAAATTTATCATCTGACCTTCAAATATAAAACAATTATAATATGAGATAACACCAAATTGCAACCTATTCATCCATTTCAAACATAAATTTTAGTCTTTTATATATCTCCTTAAAATCCACCTCGCATCTACCGTCCCATATGCCTACCGGTACCTTGTCATCAAAAGTATAGCAGCATGGCAAATCACCTTTTTCAAATTCATAAACATTTATGGCATTTTGTTCAGGTGATACAGTCCAGTATTCCCTTACTCCTGCCGCTTTATATTTATTAAGCTTAACGCTCATATCCATATTCCAATTGCTTGGTGAAACCACCTCTATCGCAAAATCAGGTGCACCGAACACACGCGCCTTCTTTATCTTATCCCTGTCACATATAACAAATACATCCGGTTGAACCATTGTCTTATCATCACAATCGAGTTGAACATCTGTCGGCGCAATAAACGGAACGCAAGGACCATCATTACTTCTGATAAAACTTTCAAATAAATACAATATCTCTGCAGCTATTTTTTGATGCAGGGTTGTAGGCGCTGCCATATCATATAAATTGCCATCTATAAGCTCAACTCTTGCTCCCTCCGGCAGCTTTATATAATCCTCTATGGTTTTATTACCGATTTTACCGTTACTGCTCCAATGAACCGCTTTCTTTCCTGTATTTACCTTATAAGCAGGAGCCGGCTCCATAACAAAATGTTTAGTGAATTCTTCATCATTTATATGATTATATAATATCCTTCCTGCCTCCATAGGATTTAAAATTTTTTCAATAGCCTCAATGGTTTCGTAACGAGGTGCTTTGGTTGCCCCTCCAAAAATTTTTTGAACCGTACCAAGCGGTACACCTGACAATACAGAAATCTGCATATTGGTAAAACCATATTCTTTTTTCTTATTTTTCATTTCCTCAATTGTCATAAAACTTCCCTCCAAACATATATGCAAAAAACAAAAAACATCAGCTATCATAATTTAATTATAATGCATGAATCAGGGCATGTCAACCGATTTTGGATATAATTTGGATACAATTTAAACCGAATATACAGTAAAAAGGACAGGTGCCATGTCTCATGCCTGTC
This sequence comes from uncultured Lachnospiraceae bacterium, assembly GCA_902788555.1. Lineage (GTDB taxonomy): Bacteria > Bacillota > Clostridia > Lachnospirales > Lachnospiraceae > Coprococcus_C. The sequence goes on along the minus strand of CADAKQ010000004.1, from coordinate 3,072 downwards.
CCCTTGTCTCACTATATGCATTTTATAATTTAAATCTCATTGTGGAAACTGCCGCAATCAGTATTATCAATGTGTATATTAAACCATCAACCCAAAAACTTATATTTAACAAACCGCTTATCAATGAAACGATAAGGTATATCAAGGTTGCTGCTCCAAAGACTTTTACATGCTTTAATGCATATGCTTTTCGTCTGTCGGAACCGGCATCGACCGCCTGCTCATAGCTTATGCCATTATACCAAAATATTTTTTCATTAATAAACATGATAATTGTAAGAACTGTAATCGCAAGGTTTGTATAATTAAATATTATACGTATCAGTATATCTGTATTATGTATGGGCAAATATGACATACACATAACTGAAGCTGTATAAACAATCGTCCATATCCAAAAACCAAGATAGCTTTTCTTGAGCATATTATCACAACCTTTCTCATAAGCGACGATAACACCTCGAAATCTCCGATTTCTCGGTGTCCGTTGCACTCGAATGCTCGTGTATATGTCTTTGTCAAGCTTGCTTGTCACAGATATATATCACGTCCGCTCTCGTCGCTTATCGCTCACTTAATATCCAACTCCGGTGGAACATCTAACTCATCGGATACATATTTGCCGTTTTTCTTCCTCTGTCTGACGCACTCCGTAAGCAAATATTCTATCTGTCCGTTTACCGATCTGAAATCATCCTCAGCCCAAGCCGCAATGGCATCATAGAGCTTGGCTGAAAGTCTAAGCGGTACCTGCTTTTTGTTGTCCGCCATGCGGCACACCTCCTTTTTGAATCTTCTTCTGAAGCAAATTTATCATATATTCTTCAAGCTATAATTACTCATTTAAAAGCTCTCAAATTTTACTTTAGCTTCACACGAAATGTTTTTTATTTAATACAGGCTTCCGGAATTAACTACCGGCTGTGCATCATGATTACCACAAAGCACTACCAAAAGATTGGAAACCATAGCTGCCTTTCTTTCCTCATCAAGCTCAACCGTATTATTCTCACTGAGTCTTTCGAGTGCCATCTCAACCATACCGACTGCTCCGTCAACTATCATCTTTCTTGCATCTATAATTGCTGATGCCTGCTGTCTCTGGAGCATAACCGCAGCTATCTCAGGTGCGTAAGCAAGGTAAGTGATTCTTGCCTCAACTATCTCGATACCTGCATCAGTTACTTTACTCTGAATCTCCTCTTTAATCCTCGCCGCTACAGTTTCACTTGAACCTCTTAAGCTTCCCTCGTCCGCAATTCCGTCACCTGTTGTATCAACATTTGGTGCTACGTCATAAGGATATATCCTAACTATATTTCTAAGTGCGGCATCACACTGCAGTGACAGGTATTCCTTGTAGTTATCCACATTAAATGCAGCCTTTGCGGTATCAACTATCTTCCATGTAACCGCGATTCCTATCTCAATCGGATTACCGAGACAGTCATTGATTTTCTGCTTGTTGTTATTAAGTGTCATAATCTTAAGCGACATTTTTTTATTGGCCAGCTCCAAGCTGGCTGTAGTTGCGGCTTGAATAGTGGCATTATCCTTAACATCCCCACTCTGATTAAGCTTAGTGGATGATGCCGGATTTACTGCTACACAAAACGGATTTACAAAGAAGAATCCGTCACCCTTAAGAGTTCCCACATACTTACCGAAAAGTGTAAGAACAAGTGCCTCCTGAGGCTTAAGAATCTTAAGTCCCGGCATAAGGAACACAGATAATACAATCATAATTACACCTAATACAATAACTCCCGGTACAAATAATGCACCTACCACAATTACGCCTATTCCACCTAACATAAGCAGAATAATAAGCATCAGCATAGCCATACCGTTTTTACCCTTGTTTAAAATTTTCTCTTCCATAATCTTTCCCTCCTCATCTATGTGACAAGGTGTCTTTACACCTGACACATTTTCGTTGATGTGATAAAGTGTCTGTCCCCGTGTCACATCAGCTCCTCTTTGTTGATATCAAAATGATATCACTTTAATTTCTATTTGTCAACATTGTTTTTTTATATTAAAATAATAAAAGATATGGTATAATGAGCAAAGCAACGGTCACGCATGCGTGAACCAGTATTTTACGAATAATTTCATCGAACCGAAAAGTGAGATGGTACAATATATCTGATATTATTCCAAAGAAGGAAGCGGCTATGGAAGAATGTATTAAAAACAACCGAAAAAAAGGCAGGTTGCCCCTGACTATCGCTTTGTCAGTGGCATTATTTCTTATTGCCATAAGCGTAGAATATAAATTGAATGGAGTTAAAAGTCCGGAATTTTATTCCCTATTAAACTGTATGGAATCAGAGATTTATAATCAAAACGGTGATGTTAAGGCCTATGATAACGGCGACTTCGGAATACTGAAAAAAGGTGAGAAAGCAATCATTACCGTAAAGCTTCCCGAGGATATATCCATAGCTCAGGCAGAGTTTTACCTGTCAATTTATAACGGAATCGTAAATGTATCGATTGACGGAAAGCTTATCTACAAGGATGCTTATTTTAACGGCAATGTATCCAAACATTACGGCGGTTATATCTATGAGGTTTCTCTTCCGGATGATTATGCAGGACGAACACTTACCGTTGAGATTACTTCTGTAGAAAATATTCCTTATTCGGATTTTAAAAATATAGGTATAATATCCTCAAAGGATGCATGGAAGAAGCTCTTAAACTCCAACGATCTTATCTTTTCGCTGTCAATTACTCTTATGATTTTGGCAACAATATGCGTATTTTTTTTCTTTATCCGAAGCATGCAGGAGAAAAAGGTTCAGCTTGGGCTACCGATAGCTATCTTTGAAATTCTGATAAATGCTTGGTTTTTCGGAAGCTTGCAGATGTTTTATCTCGTTATAGATAATGTAGAGTTTTGTGCCAAAATAGAATATTATGCATTATTCCTTGCACCTTTGCCTTTAGCGATAATTATATATTATGCGTAATGTGAATTTTTAAATTCTATATATTTTGCCCTAAAAACGTCAAATATAGAAGTTACTCTTGCACAGTCCTTTTTGGATATGTATCCTATACAAG
>CADAKQ010000003.1 GCA_902788555.1 uncultured Lachnospiraceae bacterium | reverse complement strand
ATGTTTTTTCATCCTGCCAAGATGAACACTCTAATCATACATCAGAGGTTTCTTTTTTTCTATTGACATTATTTCTGAATTACAGGAATGCTCCTTTTTATTCAGCTTCAATCAATTACCTTGTATATTTTCTTAACATCGGTAAAAGACCTTCTATCACTCCTACTGCATAATCTACCTGCTCCATAGTATTATCCTCGCAGAAGCTGAAACGAAGTGTGGACTCAAGGCGCTCCTTAGGAAGATTTATGGCTTTAAGTACGTTGCTTACATGTGGCTTGTTGGAAGAACAGGCCGAACCTGCCGAAACGTATATACCCTTATCCTCAAGAGAATGAAGCATAACCTCACTTCTTACACCGACAAAGCTTATGCTGGCTATATGCGGTGCCTCAACGGAATTGTCAAATACATTTTCAAGAGCCGTAACTCTTTTTATAAAGCTATCCTTAAGAGCTTTTATATGCTCCATCTTTTTTTCATTATCTTTATACATAAGCTCGGTAGCAAGTCCCATGCCTGCAATGGCAGGTACATTTTCGGTGCCCGAGCGAAGTGCCTTCTGTTGTCCTCCTCCGTAGATAATAGGCCTTATCAAAAGCTTATCCTTTATATAGAGAGCACCCGAACCCTTAGGTCCGTGTATCTTATGTCCGCTAAAGCTCATCAAATCAACGCCCAGCTTCTTTGGAGAAAATCTGAGCTTTCCAAATGCCTGAACCGCATCCACATGATAGATGATATTTTCATTATAAGACTTAATTATACCGGATATCTCTTCTATCGGTTCTATGGTTCCGATTTCATTATTTACATACATGGTTGATACAAGAATTGTATCCTCCCTTAACGAAGCCTTTAATTCATCAAGCTTTAAAACACCCTTTTCATCCACACCTATATAGGTTACCTCATAGCCTTCCTTTTCAAGAAATTCCATAGTTGCACTAACTGAGGCATGCTCTATGCCCGAACAGATAATATGCTTTCCCTGACGTCTTTTTGCCATAGCGGTACCGATAATTGCAAGGTTATTGCTTTCAGTTCCTCCGGAGGTAAATACTATCTCCTTATCCTGACATCTAAGCTCCTTAGCAATCCTTGATGAAGCCTCCTTTATGTATCTTTCGGCTTCAACACCCTTCATATGTAAGGATGAAGGATTTCCGTAATCCTCCTCCATAATTTTAACCATTAAATCCTTAACCTCAGGAAATACTGCCGTTGTGGCTGCATTGTCAAAATAACATTCCATAATTAAACCTCTATCCGACTATTCATCAATTTCAAACATTATAATAGAAAGTGTGGTAAGACCTGCCGTTTCAGTTCTTAAAATCCTGTTTCCGAGGGTAATGCATTTAGCTCCCATAGCCTCGGTCGCCTCAACCTCTTCCTTAGCAAAGCCACCCTCGGGACCGATAAAAATTCCGAGACTTTTTACAGCTTTAATACTCTTTATAACCTCTCTTGAATATTCCATACCTTTTGCTTCCTCGTAAGGAATAATATTCATATCAAGAGACGCAGCATATTGCAATGCCTCTTTAAAGCTCATAAAGTCCTTAACCACAGGGATTATCCCTCTGCCTGACTGCTCTGCTGCCGACTTTGCTATGGCGTTATATCTCTCAATCCTTTTTCCCGCCTTTTTATCATCCAGCTTAACTATCGTTCTTTTGGTCATAACCGGAACTATCTCACAGGCTCCAAGCTCCACAGCCTTTTGTATAATAAGCTCCAGCTTATCCGACTTGGGCATACCCTGGAATAATGTAATCATACACTTAAGCTCGGAAGCATTTTTCACAATATCCACTATATCACAGGTAACCATCTCGGAAGAAAGGCTTGTTATATGACATAGGTAATCCGTCCCCTCACCGTCACTTATAGTTACGGACTCGCCCGGCTTAAGTCTTAAGACATTTTTTATGTGATTAACATCCTTACCTGTTATATTTATTGATCTGTCGGCATTTACACATATGCTCTTATCAATATAAAATCTCGGCATTACATTTCTCTTTCCTGTTACATAAATGTAGCTGCTGTGCCAAAAAGCACAACAGCTATATTATAACACAATTAAATGAGTCAAGCAAACTCAAAGCATTTATCTGTCAAATAAATATTACTCATACATTGCCTTAAGCTCCTGCTTATTGGCATACATCCTTACATCTGCTTTATCAAAAATCTCTGACACCTTACGTTTATCGTTTACATCATACTCCGCCATTCCGGTTGCCAAAACAGGTCCGTTACCGGTTCTTAAGTTATCAAGTACCTTTTCGCGAAGCTCGTTTAAAAGCTCGTCACGGTTTGCATAATCTCTTTCGGATAATACAACGCAAAACTCATCACCGCCTATACGAAATACAGGACTGTGAACATAAATATCACATATCATCTGACAAGCCATTTTAATATACTCATCTCCCGCCTTATGTCCCAAGGTATCATTTATAAGCTTTAAATCATTCAGATCGCAAACCACAATGGCAAACGGAAAATAATCAATACCGTTTTCAATGTTACCCTGCATAGCGTTCTCCAGCTCATGGTAAGCATTTTTGTTTTTAGCTCCTGTAAGCTCATCTCTTCTTGCCATCTCATTTGCAGACTTTAGAGCTGTCATATGCTCATTTTCCTTAATTACCTCTTCTGTGATATTCTCAACACCTATTATAAAATGTATACGGTCACTTGCCCACATTATGGTAAGCCTTGTATACTGCGGCGTACCTTCTATCATCAGACGATAATCGGTACTGAACCTTTTTTTATCCTCAAGGGACGATATAATACTATCCCTGCTCAAAACATATTTGACTCTTTCCTTGTCATCAGGATGAACAAGTTGGTCTGCATTTACCTGAGATTCTGCAAAGAAATCATTTCCAGTTTCATTAACCTCAAGATTTCCGTAAATTGAATTGGTGGTATATTCCGAATACACACCGTTTTTTGAATCGACATAATATATAACGTCATAGTTTGCGGCAAGTCCTTCAGCTATCTGGTTAAAGACCTCACGTTCCTTTTCAAGCTTTTCGGCTTCCTCCTTCATCCTCATCTCATTATCAATGTTTAAAACACCGAGGATAAAATAATCATCATCATCGCTTACCTCTCTTATCAGACGAAGAGTATGCCATACAGGCTTTCCGTCGATAACAAGACGATAAACTATACTTTGCATATTTCCGTCCTTCATTTTAGAAAGAAGTTTTTCCTTCTGAATATCTTTTTTGAAAATATGCTTATCCTCTTCATAAACTACCTGTTCGGCATCTCTTGCCATATTCACGAAGAAGTCCTTACCGTCCTTCTCGATTTGCAGAGAATGATATTCCGGACTAATAGAGTACCACTTGTATTCATTTGTAACAGCATTTACATAATAGACACTTGAATAATCAATAAGCAACGCTTCCGCTATTTTATTAAATATTATATCGTTTTTATCCATCTTACTCTCCTATAAGAATGTTTAACACCTCATTGCTTCTTGCTACAAAGGCTGTCATCTCCTCGGGTGCAAGCGGCTTATTGGCAAGCACTGCAAGATCATATAACTGGCAGCATATTGTATTTGTATGTTCTCCTTCAGGATTATCAAGTACATATTTAACAAGCTTGTTATTTGCGTTTAAGACAAGAGTTTCGCCCTCATTGCCAAACATATTAGGATCCATTCCCGGCATACTGTAAACCTTCATCATCTCTGCCATACGGCGTGAATCCTCAGATAAGGTAATCATTGAAGATACATTTTCGTTCTTTAAACTTTCAACCTTTACGATAAGCTTATCCTTGCCGGTTGCCTTCTTAAATATCTCGGTAAGTTTATCAGTATATTCTTTAGTCTGCTCCTCAGTCAGAGCTTCACCTACGAAATTATCTGCCAAATCTGCATCAATACGTAGGAACTTAACATTTTCATTCTTGCTTTCAAGATGAGTGATGTACGGATTATCGATGTTATGTGTAAGATAAACAGCATCTATTCCCTCTTCCTTAAACATATTTATATACTGTGACTGAGCTACTTCATCACTTACATAGAACACCTTGTTTTCGTACTTCTCCTTACCTGCCTCAAGGTAATCGGGAAGTGTGATATACTTACCCTCAAGGTTCTTAAAGAGCATATAGTCTGTCATCTTCTCACAGAACTTATCGTCTCTTAAGCAGCCGAATTTTATAAACGGACTGATATCGTCCCAGTATTTCTCATATTCTTCTCTATCTGTCTTGCACATACCTGAAAGCTTATCTGCAACCTTCTTCGTAATATAGTCGGAAATCTTCTTAACCGAGCCATCATTCTGAAGTGCGCTTCTTGATACGTTAAGCGGTATATCCGGACAATCTATAACTCCCTTAAGAAGCATAAGGAATTCCGGTATAACCTCCTTGATATTATCAGCTACGAATACCTGATTGTTATAAAGCTTGATAGTTCCTTCGAGCTGGTCATACTGCGGATTAATCTTAGGAAAATAAAGTATACCTTTTAAATTAAACGGATAATCCATATTAAGATGTATCCAGAAAAGAGGCTTCTTAAAGTCTAAGAATACATGCTGATAGAAGTCGATATATTCCTCCTCAGTACAATCCTTTGGATTCTTAAGCCAGAGCGGATTAGTGTTATTAAGCGGAGTTTCCTTCTTCTCATCTTCTTTATCTAAAGAAGCATCGCTGCCCTCTGCATCAGAATCAGCCTTATCCTCTGCATCCTTCTTATCTGCAGTATCGCCTACAAGGTCGTCCTCCTCAGTTGTGTCAACCTCGATAACCTTGTCCTTCTTCTTGTCTTCCTCAGCCTTTTTCTTAGCCTCTTCCTCAGCCTTATCCTCGTCGGTAAAGTAGATATTGTAAGGCATAAATGCACAATACTTCTGAATAACCTCTCTTACGCGGTATTCATTGGCAAACTCATAGCTATCCTCGTTAAGATATAAAGTAATTGCCGTTCCTCTGGTATCATCATCGCTCTCGGTCATGGAAAATTCCGTACCGCCGTCGCACTCCCAGAAAACAGGTTTAGCATCTTTCTTATATGAGCAGGTCTCTATAGTAACCTTGTCAGCTACCATAAATGCCGAATAAAATCCGAGTCCGAAATGACCTATTATCTGGTCATCATTGGATTTATCCTTATATTTGTTAATAAAATCAGTTGCACCTGAAAATGCTATCTGATTGATATACTGCTCAACCTCCTCGGCAGTCATACCAAGACCATTATCCACAAACGTAAGAGTTTTATCCTTTGGAGATGCATATACATCTATTCTGTACTCCTCGCCTTCGACCTCCTCAAACTCACCCATCATAGCAAGCTTCTTTAACTTGGTAATCGCATCACAGCCGTTTGAAATAAGCTCCCTAATAAATATATCATGGTCCGAATATAGCCACTTCTTAATAATCGGGAAAATATTTTCGCTGTTAATAGATAAGCTTCCCTTTTTTTCCATTTTAACATTCCTCCTAAAAACTTATATAATATAATTATTACAGACCTTCATATAACACACTTAAAGAATTATCCGTTTAAATATTTAAGCGTGTTTTTACTCCATAAAATAATATAATACCGTCAGAATGGAATGTCAAGATAAAATTAGCACTCATTTTAGTCGAGTGCTAATTATTATTAAATATAATATTTTTCTACCGTACTATCCCATAGTTCTTCAAGAGTTTTATCCATAGTAAATACATTAAGCGAGGTTCCTGTTGTTATGGAAAGCTTATTATCTGAAATCAAAATATTCATAAACAGTGCTCTTATATTGTCCGGATGAATCAAAATATTATTCATTTCTATCAGTCTTGTTATATTTTCTTTATTGAACATCAGAATAAGCTTCATTTTAACAGGTAACTTTCCGTCCTGCATATAACCGAGTATTGTCTTTTTGACATCCCTCCAGCATATGTACTGTCTGTTGGTAAGCTGTTCAAATTCCTCCTCAGTATAAAACTCTTTGTTTATTTTTCCGTCTATCTCATAGGATACAGCCAAATCAAGCTTTACCGAAAAAAGATAGAAGCTGTCATATCTTTCATCAGTAAAAAGTACATTTAAAAAATCTTTAACTTCCTTTAGTTCATTAATTTCATAATTCTTCACATTTTCACCTATTTTTGATTAAAATTTATAGTCATAATATAATACGGACCATAGGTTTCGGTTCCATAGGTAAAGCTTTCTATGCCCTGAACATTGGCAATCTTCGACATATCATAACTGTCTTTGTCATAATCCGTCAGTACATATTCAACTGTCGCATGCGGATCAAGTACTGCAAAATAATCCATTTTATTTTTAAACGAATCATAATTACCTATGCAATTATTCATTTTAAAATAATTATAAGCCATATCATCACAGGCTTCATAATCACCAATCGTCCACACATGCGTATCATCCATTATATCGTCTGTCACATTAAAAAATTGATGTCCGGCAAAGCTGCCTCTGTCAGGTACAGGGTCATCCCAGGTCGAATCCACCTGATACCACTTGCCATCCAGCTTTACTCTGTTCCATGCATGAAGCTCTCCGCTCGCCCAGCCTGTCATAATCTCATTTTCAATACCTGCACAATTAAGTAAAAGAGCCATAGCCTCTGCATATCCGTTGCAGACTGCCTTTCCCTGAACCAATACTCCATAAGCCCTGTATGCATAGTCATTTGAATAATCAACATAACCATATTCACAATTTTTCACAATATAATCATGTATGGCGAGCTCCTTCTCATAATCCGTCATATTGTTACTGATTATTCTGGGAATTATATCTGTTACCTTTTCATAAAGCTTTTGTGCGGCAGGTCTATCCTCCGGAATACCCTCGCCATTTTTATACTTTTGATAAACAAAGTAATTATCTGATATTTCATAAAAAAATCTTACCTTGAGTCCGTGCCTGCTTTTTTCAAGAATTGAATACTGACTTACATTTCCGTTTAAGCTGCATATATAATCATTTATTCCGGAAAGCTCATCCATTTTTATATTCTTTATATAAAAATCACCGCTTTTCTTACCCTCATTTATCTCATCAGTAATCATCTTGGTAAGAACAGCCATATCATCCGTTGTCTGATTCGGATGAAAATGTGCACCTATATCCCAGCTATACATATAGGCTATAAAGATTACAATAATTACCAGAACCGGTACGATTAAATATAATTTGGAATCACTATTTCTCATTATTCATCCTCTTCATCATTATCATCTTCATCTTTTTTATTAATCATCTTTCCGGTTATAACCAAAACAACCGTTAATATAACTGAAATAATAAGACATATGGCTATAAGAAGCGGCTTACTGCTATCTCCTACCTGAGCCAAAAGTAAAGTTAAAATATCATTCATAAAGCTATACCTCCGATAAATTATATTATATAGCCACTATATAAAATAATCAAATTCTTTTTATTTACTTGCTACATTTTGTGCATTGTTGTAAAATACTATAATAAAATTTTTAAAAAAGTGAGGACTTAATATGGCTCAGCTATGGGGTGGTCGTTTCACCAAGGAAACCGACCGTTTAGTTTATAATTTTAACGCTTCCATATCCTTTGACCAAAAATTCTATAAGCAGGATATACGCGGAAGCATCGCTCACGTAACCATGCTTGCTGCTTCAGGCATACTTACTGAGGACGAAAAAAATCAAATCATCGACGGATTAAATGGTATATTAAAGGATGTCGAAGACGGAAAGCTTATTATCACGGATAAATACGAAGATATACACAGCTTCGTTGAAGCAAACTTAATTGACCGAATCGGTGACGTGGGAAAAAAGCTTCATACAGGACGTTCAAGAAATGATCAGGTTGCTCTTGATATGAAGCTGTATACAAGAGACGAGCTTATCATGGTTAAAGAGCTTGTCATAGAGCTGATAAAAGAGCTTCATAAGCTTATGAAAGAAAATACAGATACATATATGCCGGGCTTTACCCATCTTCAGAAGGCGCAGCCTGTTACATTTGCGCATCATATAGGTGCATATATGGAAATGTTTAAAAGAGATATCAGCAGATTAAATGATATATATGAGAGAATGAACTACTGTCCTTTGGGTGCAGGTGCTTTAGCCGGAACAACATACCCTTTAGACAGGGAGCTTACAGCTAAGCTTCTTGATTTTAAAGGGCCTACTCTTAATAGTATGGATTCTGTATCTGACAGGGACTATGTTATAGAGATGCTTTCTTCTTTTTCAACAATTATGATGCACCTCTCGAGATTTTCGGAGGAGATAATCATCTGGAATTCCAATGAATACCGGTTTGTTGAGCTTGATGATGCATACAGTACGGGAAGCTCCATCATGCCACAAAAGAAAAATCCCGATATAGCAGAGCTTGTACGCGGAAAGACAGGTCGTGTCTACGGTGCTCTTACTTCTATATTAACAACCATGAAGGGTATACCTCTTGCATACAATAAGGATATGCAGGAAGATAAAGAGCTTACCTTTGATGCGATTGACACGGTAAAGGGTTGTCTTGCTCTTTTTACCGGGATGATTTCTACAATGAAGCTTAATAAAACCAATATGGAAAAAAGTGCCATGAACGGCTTTACCAACGCTACCGATGCAGCCGATTATCTTGTAAATCATGGAGTACCTTTCAGAGATGCTCACGGAATTGTCGGTCAACTCGTGCTTTACTGTATTGAAAAGGATAAATCACTGCTTGAAATGAGCATAGATGAATATAAAGCAATAAGCCCTGTTTTCGAAGAAGACATATATGAGGCTATAAGTCTTAAGACCTGTGTTGAAAAACGAAATACTATAGGTGCTCCGGGAAACGAAGCTATAAACAAGGTAATCGCAATAAATGAGGAGTATATAAAAAATCTGAACTAAACAACTTAGAATAAAACCGGATATAATCAAATAATTAAACCTGATAAGGAGACATACAGCTATGAATAAAACTGACAAAGCCAAATTAGATGTGGCAAAAAGAATGCTCAAAGGCAAAATAGATGTTGATGAGGTAGCAATGATGACCGGAATCGACATAGAATCAATAAAAAAACTCGATGAAGAAATCAATCCAAAGAATTCAGATGCAGCCATACTTGAAAATCTTGACAATGTTGACCTTGATATAGGACAGCTTCTGTATGATGACCTTCCTGCAGAGGACGAGGAACTTGAAGGCTTTAAAGCCAATCCTTCTGATGATGAAGATTAGGATTTTTTTCTGAGAAAATAGGCAGCATGACACCCTTTAAGGTGCTAAGCAAATCGTGAGCGACAGCGAGATTTGCGTGTACCTATAAAGGGTGTCATGATGCCTGTCTCCCCTATCTCAGATAGTTCCTCATGCTTTTTATTGCACTTTTTTCCAGACGACTTACCTGTGCCTGTGATATGGATATTTCGTCAGCAACCTCCGTCTGAGTTTTTCCTTCGAAAAATCTTAATTTGATTATATTATATTCTCTCTCATCAAGCCTGTCCATAGCATCCTTAAGTGCCATATTTTCAACCCAGTTATCCTCACGATTTTTTTTATCGCTTATCTGGTCCATAAGATAAAGAACATCCTGTCCCTCCTGATATACCGGCTCGAAAAGCGACATAGGCGTAGCTATGGCATCTAATGCATTTATAATATCCTCCTCCGGCATATCCACTTCATCTGCTATTTCCTTAATTGTAGGTTCTCTGTCAAGCTTTTTTGTAAGTAAATCCTTTGCATATATAGCCTTATATGCTATATCTCTAAGTGACCTTGATACCCTTATGGCATTATTATCTCGCATATATCTTCTACATTCGCCTATTATCATAGGAACAGCATAGGTCGAAAACTTAACATCTAACTTTCTGTCAAAATTATCAATAGCCTTTATAAGACCTATACATCCCACCTGAAATAAATCATCTGCATTTTCAGCATTATTACCTGAAAATCTTTGTATAACACTCAATACTAATCTTAGGTTTCCCTTTATAAATTCCTCTCTTGCTTCTTTATCGCCCTTATCTATACGCTCAAATAAAGCTTCCTTTTCTTCTTCGGAAAGTAAAGGAAGCTTTGCTGTATTGACTCCACAAATAACCACCTTATTAAGTGCCATCTTTAATTCCTCCAAAGTATAAAATCTATACTTTAAAGGATTCACATTTGCGGAGGTTTCTATTCAATTTTTAACATGGTAAATCTTTACTTTTATTTTACTGCTGATTTTCCTCAAGCATCTTAACCTTAGTATCGTAAAGCTTCTTTGACAAATCTACATAATGAATATGAGGATTTTCATAACGTTGTTCTTCTTCCCACACCTTATTTTTAAGCTGGTCTGCCACATAAGCCTTAATATCTTTAAGCTCAGGCTTATTGTAAACAAGCATGCCGTCCTTAAAGATAGGAACCTGAAGCTCCTTAACGTCAACATTTTCAAACTTCATTTTCTTCCAAGGCTTTTTAGGATCAACATAAGCAAACGGCTCATCACCATTTACCTCTTCATCATTAAGTGTAATTAAATCAGCCAAGCCATATCCGGTTTCTCTGCTGTATATTCTCCAAAGTCTCTTTTTCCCCGGATTGGTAATCTTTTCAACATTTTCGGAAATCTTAATCTTCGGAACGTAATCTCCGTCTTTTCCGTCCTTAACGGCAACAAGCTTATAAACACCTCCAAATACAGGGTCAGACTTTGATGTAATCATTCTTTCACCCACTCCGTAGGAATTAATCTTTGCCCCCTGCTTATTTAAGGACCTGATAAGGTATTCATCTACACTGTTTGATACAACAACATTACAATCCTCCATACCGTTAGCATCAAGCTGCTTTCTAATCTTCTTAGAAAAATATGCAAGGTCTCCGCTGTCAATTCTTACCCCCTTAAGCCTTTTACCCATCGGCTCAAGCACTTCCTTTGCAACCTTAATAGCATTTACAAGACCGCTCTTCAATATATCATAAGTGTCTATAAGGAGCACACAATTATCCGGATAAACCTCTGCATAAGCCTTAAATGCTTCGTATTCGTTGTCGAAAAACTGTACCCAGCTATGTGCCATTGTTCCGATGGCAGGCACGCCAAACATCTCATCCGCAAGAACTGTAGCTGTTGCCGCTGCACCGCCTATATATGCGGCTCTTGCACCAAGAGTTGCTGCATCTGCACCATGTGCACGTCTTGCACCAAACTCCATAACTATCGCACCTGTATCTCCGGCAGCACGACAGATTCTTGATGCTTTTGTTGCTATAAGCGACTGGAAATTGATAGTCAAAAGAAGCATGGTTTCAAGAAGCTGTGCCTCTATAACCGGAGCAGTTACGGTAACAAGAGGAGTATTTGGATATACTATTGTTCCCTCGGGAACAGCATCTATATTTCCCGTAAACTTAAAATTCTTAAGATACTCTAAAAACTCTTCTGAAAACTCACCTTTTTTTCTAAGGTATTCTATATCATCATCATTAAAAGAAAGATTCTCGATATATTCAATAAGCTGTTCAAGACCTGCTGACACAACAAAACCGCCGTTATCAGGATTACTGCGGTAAAACATATCAAATACCGCTATCTTATCCTTGTAGCCCTTCTTAAAATATCCATTGGACATCGTGAGCTCATAATAATCCATAAGCATCGTAAGATTTCTCATTTCTTAAGTACCTCCATTTCAATATCTGCCGGCGTTTCGGCAAAAACCTTTGCTCCCTTTTCTATAAGAAACTCCCTGTCTCTGAATCCCCAAAGACAGGTTATTAAATCAAGCCCCGCATTTTTAGCAGTAGCCATATCAACCTCAGAATCTCCAACGTAAACGGCATCCTTTTTATCACTTTTCAAAAGCTTAAGCGCCTTAAAACACGAATCGGGCTCAGGCTTCCTTTTCATATCGGGATTGTCGCCAATCGCTATATCTATTACGTCACTGAAAAATCTTTCTCTTAACTGGTCAACCGCACTTTGCACCTTGTTGGACACAATTGCCATCTTTATACCCTTACCTTTAAGGTCGTGCATTAGCTTTATTACTCCATCATAAGGCTTAGTCTTATCCTGATTATGAATATTATAATATTCCTTAAAAAAGCTAAATGCCCTATCAAAATCCGTTTCCGAAATCCCCTCCGGTACAGAAAGCTTCATGAGATTTCTAATTCCGTTTCCGAGAAATAACCTTATCTCATTTTTTTCTCTAAGCGGATAATTCATTTTATAAAGTGCATAATTAACACTGTCCGACAAGTCATCAAGTGTATTTAAGAGTGTTCCGTCTAAATCGAAAATAACAGTATTATAGCCCATATTTCATTTCTTCCTTATCAATTGTATCTAATCCACTCTTTAAGCAGCTATCAGCATTTATTTATGATATAAATCACTTTAAAATATTAGCTGTTTTGCATCGCACGCTTCGCACGCATACGGAGTGTCGGGTCAAGTATCTTCTTTCTTATACGAATATGTGAAGGGGTAATTTCCAAAAGCTCATCCGTATCTATAAAATCAAGTGCCTGCTCCAAACTTAAAATCTTAGGCGGGGTAAGCTTAAGTGCTTCATCAGAACCTGAAGCACGGGTATTGGTAAGCTGTTTCTTCTTACATACATTTACCTCTATATCCTCGGTCTTTCCACACTGGCCGACTACCATACCACCGTAAACCTGCTCACCCGGACCTATAAAAAGAGTTCCCCTTTCCTGAGCATTAAAAAGTCCGTAGGTAATTGCCTCACCGGCCTCAAAAGCTATAAGCGAACCCTGACTTCTATATGACATATCCCCCTTATATGACTCATAGCCTTCAAATAAGGTATTTATAATTCCGTTACCCTTTGTAGCGGTCATAAAATCACCTCTAAAGCCGATAAGGCCACGGGACGGAATCAAAAACTCAAGTCTGGTTGTGCCATTTCCGGTAGGTGCCATACCCTGAAGCTCGCCCTTACGATTGTTAAGCATATTTATAACCGTTCCTGAAAACTCATCCGGTACATCTATAACTGCAAGCTCAAACGGTTCGAGCTTTTTACCCTTTTCATCCTCTTTATATATAACCTCAGCCTTACTTACAGCAAACTCATATCCCTCTCTCCTCATATTTTCAATAAGAACCGAAAGATGAAGCTCGCCACGTCCTGATACCTTAAAGCATTCAGTGGTATCGGTTTCTTCCACTCTAAGTGAAACATCAGTGTTTAATTCTCTGAAAAGTCTGTCTCTTAAATGTCTTGAAGTAACATACTTTCCATCCTTACCTGCAAGTGGTGAATCATTTACCATAAAATCCATAGAGATAGTCGGCTCAGAAATCTTCTGAAACGGTATAGGCTCCGGATTTTCAGGTGAACAGATTGTATCTCCTATATGAATATCAGATATACCTGATATAGCGACTATCGAACCTATACGTGCCTCATTAACTTCAATCTTATTAAGTCCGTCAAACTCATAGAGCTTTCCAATCTTTACCTTAACCTTCTTATCAAGCTCATGTGCATTTACAATTACACACTCCTGATTAAGCTTAAGTATGCCATTATCAACCTTTCCGACTCCGATTCTTCCTACATACTCATTATAATCTATTGTACTGATAAGCACCTGTGTACCTGCATCCGGGTCTCCTGTGGGTGCCGGTATAGACTTTATTATCGTCTCGAATATAGGCTTCATATCTGTTCCCGGCTCATCCGGACTGTACGAAGCATATCCATCTCTTGCAGAAGCATATACAAAAGGACAATCGAGCTGCTTTTCATTGGCATCAAGCTCTATCAAAAGCTCAAGCACCTCTTCCTCAACCTCGGCAGGTCTCGCCTCCGGTCTGTCTATCTTATTTATACAAACGATAACATTAAGATCAAGCTCCAATGCCTTTTTAAGAACAAATTTTGTCTGCGGCATCGCTCCCTCAAATGCATCAACCACAAGTATTACACCATTAACCATCTTAAGAACACGCTCTACCTCTCCACCGAAGTCTGCATGTCCCGGAGTATCTATTATATTTATCTTTGTATTTCCGTAGGTTACAGCAGTATTTTTTGAAAGAATAGTTATTCCCCTTTCTCTTTCAATATCATTTGAATCCATTACCCTCTCGGCAACTTCCTGATTCTCACGAAATACACCGCTCTGCTTTAAAAGCTCATCCACAAGTGTAGTCTTACCATGGTCAACATGCGCAATAATCGCAACATTTCTTACATCTTCTCTCGTTATCTTCATCTTACATTACATCCTCTTTATATAATAATTCTTAAAAACCTTTAAAAACTTTGTTATTGTAACACAACACACCTAATATTTCAACAAAAAAACTGCCGCATAATAATGCGGCAGTCAAAAATTTTAAATTATACTTTGAAGTATGCGATTTGCGTTCTTAATTGTTCTGCAATTGTCTGCAAGCTTACTGCATTTTGAGAAATTACCTGGAAGGTTGCATTTAATTCTTCCATAGATGCATTTGTCTCTTCTGTTGATGCTGCATTTTCTTCAGAAATTGCTGATAAATCTTCCATTATATTGATAAGACTTTCTTTTGTAATATTGATTGTATCTGCCTTATCTCCTGTATCAGAAACTGAGCCTTGAACCTTAGTGGCATTCTCTGAAAGAGCACTCATATCCTCTCTTGTAAGCATAATCTTATCAGACTGAGTTTCAAATTCGGCAACAAGTGAATCCACTGTCTGAACTGAGCTGATGGAATCCTCGACTAGCTTCTGGGTAACCTCTTCAATCTTGACAACAGCATCCTGAGACTGAGTAGCAAGATTTGAAATTTCAGATGCAACAACCGCAAAGCCTCTTCCTGTCTCTCCTGCTCTGGCAGCCTCAATTGTAGCATTGAGTGAAAGGAGATTTGTCTGGTCAGCAATATCAGAAATAATCTGCGTCATCTGAGAAATTTCCTGAACTGAATTAGCCGTATTTTCAATGACACCTCTTATAGAGTTTACTGCATCCGTAACATCTCCGTTTTGAGCGAGCAGGTCTTCCATAGCTATCATAGCTCTGTCACTTGCATTCTTCATACTGTCAACAAGGTCATTCAATGTATGTATATTATCAGTTATTCCGTCAATATCATCACCAATCTGATTTGTATTTTCAGAGGAGGTCTGAACGCTTTCAGCCTGAGAAAGCGAACCCTTTGTAATATCTTCGACAGCAGATACAACCTGATTTGAAGCCTCTGCTGCACCGGAAGCGGATGAAGATAAATCATATCCTGAAGCTTTAATCTGATCTGCGAGCTTCTTGGTATTTCCGATAACCTCTGAAAGCTTATCCTTCAAATCCGAAACCGCTCTCGCAATAGCTCCGATTTCATCAGGTCTCTTTGTAAGTATATATTCAACATCTCTTGTAAGATCTCCACCGGCTATAACCTTGATATCATCAGCAAGCAAATTCATCTTTCCGGATACAACACCTGCGAGTGAGAATCCTACTGCACAGCTTATCGCACTAAATAAAATTATTGCTATAACTATCTTTTTAACAAGATTACCTATATCATCCTTAACATCAGCGGCAGGACGACCGGTAAATACCATACCCACTATCTCTCCATCGGGATTTTTAAGCGGTGTATAGTATCCGTAATAAGGCATACCGCCTATGTTAAGATTATTTGAATAACAGTCATTACCTGATTCAAGAACGTCAAGAACATTTGCTGCGGTTACCGTTGTGCCAACCATTCTTGCACCCTTTTTATCAACAAGGGTAGTCATTCTTCTGGTATCCCCATAGAATAATGTATATTCAAGCTTTGTTCTTTCATGAAGGATATCAAGCTGCTCCTGAAGCTCGCTTTGTACCTCGACTCCTCCTTTATATAGGATTTCACCATCCAAGCTCCAATCACCGTCATATTCATTGGACATCTCATTTTCCAGCTGAACGGCACCTACCATAAGTTCCTCCTTGGTAAGCTTATAAACCATATTTTTGGCGGACTTAATACTTATAAATCCAACCAATACATCTGTAAGAACAAGTGCAATCGCCGATAAGACAATAACCTTTACTATAATTTTTTCTCTTATTTTACTCATGTTTTTTTATCCTTCCTCGTAATTAATATTTATAATATCAAGTTTAGATAAATTTAATCCTCCTATAGGCAATTTATCAGGCTATACCAATAAAAATTATACCATTTATCAGGCAATTTGTCACTATGTTTTTTCATTATAGTGAACAATACCCTATCAGAATACTATGAAATCGAATTTTTACATATTAAATACTTATTCTACAGAAAGTATTCAACACCTGATTCGAATATCTTCTGATCCTGTTCACCATAGATATTGATTGCAACCGCATCGCCTCTACGCTCTGAATGTGCCATCTTACCGAGCACTCGTCCGTCAGGACTTGTGATACCCTCTATAGCATAGTAAGAACCATTGATATTATAATATTCATCCATGGTAGGATTACCGTCTATATCTACATACTGGGTTGCTACCTGACCGTTTGCAAAAAGCTTTTCTATCCACTCTCTGCTTGCAACAAATCTTCCCTCTCCATGAGATATAGGTACAGTATAAACTCCACCAAGTTCTGCTTTTTTAAGCCATGGGCTCTTATTGGTTACAACCTTTGTATAAACCATCTTTGACTGATGGCGTCCTATACTGTTCATGGCAAGTGTAGGTGAGGTCTCTGACTGAGGTCTTATCTCACCGTAAGGTACAAGTCCAAGCTTTATAAGTGCCTGAAAACCGTTACAGATACCAAGCGCAAGACCGTCACGTTCATTGAGAAGCTTCATTACCTCATCAGCAATCTTGGCATTTCTGAAGGCTGTTGCGATAAATTTACCTGAACCGTCCGGTTCATCACCGGCTGAAAAGCCGCCCGGGAACATGATAATCTGGCTTTCGCTTATGGCTTTTGCAAAAGCATCAACCGAATCTCTTATATCCTGTGCATCCTGATTCTTAAATACTATTGTACTTACCTCTGCACCGGCTCTCTCGAAAGCTTTTGCAGAATCATATTCACAGTTGGTACCCGGAAATACCGGAATAAATACCTTTGGCTTGGCAACCTTATTTTTAGCTATAAGCACGGTTCCCTTGTCATAAATTGGTGATTTAACTATTCCGTTTTCTATCTTAAGCTCGTCATTAATCTTATCTTCCTGTGATACATTTGAGTAATTAGGAAATACCTTTTCAAGCGTTCCTGTCCATGCATAAAGTGCCGCATCCATAGATATAACCGTATCTCCATACCTGAACTCCGGCTCACAGATAACCTTGCCGATTACTAAGCATGGAATTCCGATAGCATCTAAATTTTCTTCCTTAATCTCAAGTATGATTGAACCGTAATCCTTAGAGTAAAGCTTATCGGCAGGATAAGCCTCTTCTATCTCCACGCCAAGCTTATTACCGAATGCCATCTTGCTTACCGCCTCGATAACTCCACCAAAGCCGACAGCATATGAGGACTCTACCAGACCGTTTTTAATTGCCTCGTAAAGCTTTCCGTACTTATCAAGTGCATCCTGATAATTTGGTATATCATATTCATCTTTATCAATATTAAATTTAACCAATATATTTCCTGCCTTTTTAAGTTCAGGCGTTACAACATTCATATAGCTTGCCACATCTACCGCAAAGGAGCAAAGTGTAGGCGGAACATCTATATCATTAAATGTACCTGACATAGAATCCTTACCTCCGATAGACGGAAGAGAAAGTCCCATCTGTACATCATATGCTCCAAGAAGTGCTGCAAGAGGCTGTCCCCAACGATAAGGGTCTGTTCCGAGTCTCTTGAAATACTCCTGGAAGGTAAGTCTAATCTTGCTTACATCACCACCTGAAGCCGCAATCTTGGCAACAGATGTAAGAACTGCATATATCGAACCGTGATATGGACTCCAGCTTGATAAATACGGGTCAAAGCCGTAGCTCATCATGGTGACTGTATCGGTCTTTCCTTTAAGTACAGGAAGCTTGGCTATCATTGTCTGCGTAGGTGTAAGCTGATATTTACCGCCGTAAGGCATGGTAACGGTACCCGCACCTATGGACGAATCAAACATCTCCACAAGCCCCTTTTGTGAGCAGACATTTAAGTCTGAGAGAACATCCAGCCATAGCTTTTCTATATCACTTGTATCCTTCTTTTCTTCAAAATATTTTGAAGCCTCATCAGGCATATTGACCTTAACCTCTGTCTCCTGATGAGCACCGTTTGTATCAAGAAACGCTCTTGATAAATTAACTATATCCTTGCCTCTCCAGTTAAGGACAAGTCTTGGTTCTTCGGTAACGACTGCCACAGGTACAGCCTCAAGATTTTCTTCCTTTGCAAAGCCAAGCATAGCATCCACATCCTTAGGATCAACCACTATAGCCATTCTCTCCTGTGACTCGGATATAGCAAGCTCGGTACCGTCCAAGCCCGCATACTTCTTAGGTACTTTATCCAGATCTACATTAAGTCCGTCCGCAAGCTCACCTATAGCAACAGATACACCGCCTGCGCCGAAATCATTACATTTCTTAATAAGTGAAGCAACCTCTTCACGTCTGAACAATCTCTGAATCTTTCTTTCTGTAGGCGGATTACCCTTTTGTACCTCAGCACCACAGGTTTCGATTGAGCTTTCGGTGTGAGCCTTGGATGAGCCTGTCGCTCCGCCGCAGCCGTCTCTTCCTGTACGTCCGCCTAAAAGTATAATTATATCTCCCGGATCAGAGGTCATTCTCTTTACACATCTTCTTGGAGCAGCACCCATAACAGCTCCTATCTCCATACGCTTTGCCACATAATCAGGGTGATAAATCTCATTTACCAGTCCTGTTGCAAGACCTATCTGATTACCGTATGAGCTGTAGCCCTGAGCTGCAACCTTAACAATCTTTCTCTGAGGAAGCTTACCCTTCATAGTATCCTTAAGAGATACCGTCGGATCGGCAGCACCGGTTACACGCATAGCCTGATATACATAGGAACGTCCTGAAAGCGGATCTCTTATAGCACCGCCAAGACAGGTTGCCGCACCACCAAAAGGCTCAATCTCCGTAGGATGATTGTGAGTTTCATTTTTAAAGCTTACAAGCCACTCCTCTTCCTTACCGTCTATAGTTACGGGAACAACGATGGAGCAGGCATTAATCTCATCAGATACCTCCATATCCTCAAGCTTTCCTGCTTTTCTTAATTCCTTCATAGCCATTAAGGCTATATCCATAAGACAGACAAATTTATCGTTTCTGTCCTTGTACATTTCCTTCATGGCACCTACATATCTGTCATATGTACCGGAAAGAATCTCCTTATAATATCCATTATCAAACTCCACATTAGTTAATTCTGTGGAAAATGTGGTATGACGACAATGATCGGACCAATATGTATCAAGAACCCTGATTTCCGTCATGGAAGGATCTCTGTGTTCCTCATTCTTAAAATAATTCTGTATATGAAGAAAATCCTTAAAGGTCATGGCAAGTCCAAGGGAGCCATAAAGCTCATTCAATTTATCCTCAGACATATCCTTAAAACCGTCAAAAACTATAACATCGGCAGGCTCCTCAAATACAGTAACAAGAGTATCCGGCTTAGTTTCATCAGTTATCCTTGAATCCACAGGGTTTACCACATATTCCTTGATTGCCTCAAGCTGCTCCTCTGTTATATCTCCCGATATTATATATGTAGTAGCTGATTTGATAAGCGGATTTTCATCTTCATTGAGAAGCTTTACACACTGCTCGGCAGAGTCTGCTCTCTGGTCAAACTGTCCCGGAAGGTACTCCATGGAGAAGCACTTATCCTCCGCTCCCATCTCAAATTTTTCTTCATAAATTATATCGATAGGCGGCTCTGAAAAAACTGTCACCTTAGCCTTTTCATAGGTTTCATCCGAAACTCCCTCCATATCGTATCGAACAAGAACTCTTACAGCCTTTGTCTTAATTCCGAGATAGTCCTTGAACTGCTGCTTAAGCTCCTTTGCTCTTACCGCATAATCCTCTTTTTTCTCGACGTAGATTCTTCTAACCTTACTCATTTTATCTTTCCTTTCCGTCAATTATTTATATTTTAAGTATTATTCTACTTGGATTTTATTTTGCTTACACAATAGCATATAACTTATGTATATTGGTACCGTTTATTGATGCAATCTCTTTATTATTTTATAGCATACCGTATTTTGAAATACCATCGGTGCATCCTGAACAAAAAATACTATTCCGTCTGTCGGAGAAATAATTTGCGTTTTAAGCTTACCATCCATAGGATTAATTATTTCTGCAATTATATCTCCCCTCTTAACCTCCTTATTTATATCCGAAAGCTTTCTGAAAAAGCCTGCGCTGTCCGATTTAACGGAAACAAGCTCATCCTCACTGATTATACTTGATATATAGCCTCCATGGCAATCATATCTTATAATTCCCATTCTGGTTAAAAACCTTAATACTGACGAAACAGCAATTCTTGCACTTTCATCATCTATTCTTTCCGTAGTCTTTGAATATACCGAAAATGCCTGTGTTCCAAACTCTTGCCAGTTATAATTAAGCGTAACCGAATCAAAGGCTCTGTTCATACCTGTTACAACATAAGGCATACCAAATAAATTGGCAAGACTGTTGCTCTCCTTTCCGGTTCTCATCATTCTTATATGCGGAACAAGTTCACCATGCAGATAAAAGCTTGCAAATTGTATTCCGTAAGAATAATCCTTAGCTATATCCAATATCGCAGCTGCTATTCTGCTTGTTGCCGTTCCCTTCGGATTACCCGGAAACGACCTGTTAATATCCGAATCATCAGCAATCCATTTTACCTTTCCTGCATTCATGGAGCTATAATTAAGTGTCGGTATAAGTAAAATCTGTTTGTCGGATGCTATATCTCCCTTTGCCTCTATCTCTGAAAGCTTCTCGGCAAGAAGCGAGCAGATGTATAGCTGCTGATATTCATTTCCTCGCATGGCGCCAACTATACAGGCTGACTTATCGCCATGTCCGTATGTAAACCCATGTATCTCATATTCGCCCCTGAAGGCTGTATTCATAGAAAATAGTAATTCTTTATTCATCACCGTCACCCACTATTCTTGCTATAAGCGAGCCCTCTTCAATAACAGGATAATCCCTTATAGAACAAATCATTCCATCCGCATTTGCCTTCACAATCTCCTCGACGGAGCCTGTTATTACATCTACGATTGTACCGATTTCATCACCGATTTTAACCTTTTCATATAAATCAACATTGGGTATAAATATACCGCTGCTTTCTGAATTTATATAAACCATATCCTTATCATTTGTGATGCTTGGTACATGAGGATTTATGCTTTCCGAATTCCATATACCCATAAATTTCATCAGATAAAAAAGGCCGTCAACTATTTTATCACAATATTTTTTATTTATTCTGAATGCAGTTCCAAGCTCAATTACCATCGAATAAGTACCTATCTGATTTAAAGCATATGCAAGGCTTCCGTTTAATACGGACGTGCTCGGATGAATCCAAATCATATCTGTATTAAGACACTTTGCTATAGGAAGCAGCTTATCTAAATTACAATCATTTAAACGAACCTGAGGTACTTCTTTTATAAATAAATTACTTGAATGTAAATCTATGCATACATCAGCACCTTTTATGTCATCAAATATACACGAAGCCGTATACTCTCCTACCGCACCTGTTTTTGAACCCGGAAAAAGCTGATTCATATCAATTTCAGAATCCGGAATGTCCCTTGTTCTCGAATCAAGTCCCAAAGGATTCAGACTCGGATAAATATCTACAATACCTGTTAATTTATCAAAATCTTCTTTAATTCTTTTAATAATTTCATAACAGATATATTGCCCCTGAAGCTCATCTCCATATAAACCCGAAACAATACAAAGTCTTTTCTCATCTCCGGAAATCATATCCGGACATAATCTGTTTTTTTTGATTTTAAGTTTTTCCTCTATCATAAGGTCAACCGAAACAACCGTCTCAATCATATATAGCCTCCAAAGTATATATTATACCTGCACGTACAACATATATCACACGAAAAGGCACTCCACGTAAGAGTGCCTTTTATTTGATTATATCGATTTTATGATTCCAAAACATTTCTTACAACCTTTTTAATTGCATCAATTTCAAATGGTTTAGAAATGAATTCTGCCGCACCGTTTTGTACAGCCTCTATCATATTATGCTGCTGACCGGCAGCAGAAACCATTATTATTTTTGCATCAGGATACTCTTCCTTAATTTTCTTCAATGCCTCTACTCCTGTAAGTATCGGCATCGTAATATCCATTGTAACCAAATCCGGTTCAAATTCCTTATATAAGTCGTAACCTTCCTGACCGTTTTTTGCTTCACCTATAATTGTATGTCCATCCTCTTCAAGAATTCCCTTTAAGATTCTTCTTGAAGTTCTTGAATCATCAACTATTAATATATTTGCCATTTTACTTCTCCTTAAATATCTTTTAAATGTATTAGAATACTTATATTACTTTATACTCCACTTTGTTTCCATACAAATTATAATATCAACCCTCTGTTCTCGTACGAAGCAAGGAAGTAAAAACATTATTCCGTCTGTGTCAATGGTTGTAACATCAGTATACATAGCCGGAGGAAGCATATCAATTTTAATCTCCTCCTGACTAAGCTTGGAAGCATATATACCATTGCTTACATTTATGAACTCACAAACCGCATCAAGACAATCCTCATCAATTTCCTCAAATACTTCCTTACCATAGGACTCTCCGATTATCTTGTTTCCTGCTCCGCCAATACCGATAAACAACTCATAATCTCCCGTAAAGGACTGACTTGCTATATTCTTGTTAGTATATGTATATATCTTCTCAATTCTTTCAAATCTTACCTTGTTATCAACAAATCTTACAATATTTCTTGCCATAAGTGCAAGATAATCCTTGATAACAGCAGGCACCTGCATCTCTCTGATAAATACCTGAATTATACTGTCTATATCAGAGCTCTTAAGTGCATCTATATCCAAAGAAGTAAATCTCTCTGACTTTTTATAATGATTAATATGCTTTTGAATTTCATCCAGAGAAAGAATGTTTCTCTCTAAAAGCTCCTGTACCAGTAAAAGATAGGAATCACCCTGTTTTTTAAGAAGCTCACCAACCTGAGAATCTGTAAGATATCCCTTTTCAACAGCTATATCACCAAATCTTTTATCCTGCTGTGCCTGAATTCTGTTTACCTCATCCGCCTGCTCCTCTGACATAAGACCTTCACTAACAGCAATTATACCAAGTCTTACCCTGTTTTTTCGAGTAGCTTCAATTATATCAAGATACACATCTTCACTGATAATCCCTATATCCTGTAAATACTTTCCAAAATATACGTCAAACATTGCTCTCCTCCTAACATATCATTATATAATTTTTTACGAACACATCACTCGGTATAATTATACACAAAAATTATCAATAAATCAACTTAACTTTATTAAAAATATCCAAAAATAATAATATTTTCAGATTGATTATTAGATTATTTTTATATATAATAGGAATATATGGCTAAAATTAAAAAAATACGGAGATACAGTTATGTCAATTAAAAAATCACTTAGGTTGTCATTGATATTGCTTTCAGCACTTCCTATTATATTTATGACAATTCTTATATATATAATTTCATATAATAAATATCTGGATTTGGCAAAGGATTCCGCTGCCAATCTCGCTGAGGTTTATGCAAACGGATTCTCGGCACAGCTTGACGTGCAGATTGCCGAAGCGGAAGGATTGGCAAATTCAACACAGATACAAAATATTGCTCTTGAAAGCTACAACGGTATTGTAACCGGTTCTTCCCCTTCCCATCTCAACAATGTAGATGAGCTTTTAGAAAAGAAATCCGTGTATTATACCAACTATTATATGTACGACATAAACGGTTATCTTATCGCAAGCTCCGACGAAAACGCTAACGGTGACTGGGAAGAATATATGAGTGTTCCTGTTACAAATATTAATGAAACCATAATAATGAATTCTTCCAATATAAACAAAAACAACAACAGTATAGAAATAATCGCACCTATCAAGGTTAAGGGTACAGTAGTAGGCATAATCCGTTCCAACATCCCTGCAGACTACTTCGGTGCATTTATGCCGAAGTCAGGTTCCGCATTTATCCTTACTGCCGATGGTGAATTTTTATTTAATTATAATGGTGAAATTATTGAAAAAGAGCTTTTTGACGAAGCGCAAAATATAATAAATCAAGGCAGCATCAACGGTTACCTAAGCACCAACATCTCTTCTGTCAGAAATATATACGGTTACTACCGTATACCATCGCAAAACTGGTTATATGTAATCAAACAGGACGGAAGCGAATATCAGGCCATTATATCAACACTGCCCATTACGCTTATAATAACCCTTGCAGTAATTCTTATAATTGCAATTATTATAAGCAGCTTCCTCGTTAAAAAGTATACCGACCCTATCATTTCTCTTAAAAATGATATGCGAAAGGCCGCTGATGGAGACCTTGACTTAAGGTCAGATATCAAAGAAGAAAATGAATTTGGTGAACTCGCCGATATGTTCAACAATATGATGGAAATTATATCCGGAAACTACAAAGAGCTCGACCAATCCAAGAAGATACTTGAAGCAAATGAAATTGAATTAAAGAAAAACTATGCTTATATCGAGCAGCTCGCTTATCACGACGGACTTACCGGTCTTTTCAACAGAGTTGCCTTTATGAAATATTCGTATGAGATATTTAATCAGGAGGGTGCACAGCTTAAGCGCCACGCTATCTTCTTTATAGACCTCGATAACTTTAAAAATGTAAATGATACTCTCGGTCATGATTACGGCGATTTGCTTTTAAAACAATTTTCAACCACGCTTAAAGGACTTGCAAAGGAAAATGACATAGTTGCACGTACCGGTGGTGATGAATTCCTTGTTTTTAAATCTGCATATGAAAGCTCTGATGAATTAAAGGAATTTGCTCAAGGTGTAGTTGATATTGTAAAGCAACCGTTTGATCTCGAAGGCGAAACTGCACATGTATCTGCAAGTATCGGTATTGCTCTCTTCCCTGAGCACGGACTATCGATTAATGAACTTATTAAAAATGCCGACCTCGCCATGTACAGTGCAAAGACCTCAGGCAAGAACGCATATAGATTCTTTGACAGCTTTATGGACTATGACTTTAGCAGAAAGAATGAGCTTGATGAAATGCTTACAAACGTTATAGAAAAAAAGGAGGTTTACCTTCTTTATCAGCCACAGGTAAATATTCTTTCAGGCGAAATCACAGGTTACGAAGCACTTATGCGTATAAATTCCGAGCTTCTCGGCTTCGTTTCTCCTGAAGAATTCATACCTATAGCAGAGGATAACGGTATGATAAATGAGCTTGGAGAATGGGCACTTTATGAAGCATGTATGTTCAATAATACCATTATAAAGAACGGTTACGGTCCGTTTAAGGTGTCCGTAAACGTTTCAACAAACCAGCTTAAGAAGGATAATTTTATCGATATAATCAAATCTATTCCTGCTAAGACAGGTATGAGTCTTAAGCATCTCGAAATCGAGATAACCGAAAGTGTTCTAATGCAGTCCTTTGAACACAACCTTAAGCTTATCAATCAGATAAAGGAGCTTGGTGTTGCTATAGCCCTGGATGACTTTGGAACGGGCTACTCCTCCTTTAACTACCTGACACAGCTTCCTATCGACACACTTAAGATTGATAAATCCTTTATAGATGATATATGCCATAATGAAAATGATAAATATATTGCAAATACAATTATATCTCTCGCACATCAGATGAATATCGCAGTTGTTGCAGAGGGTGTTGAAAGTCAGGATCAGCTTGAAATTCTTCAGGATCAGCTCTGTGATACGCTTCAGGGATATCTCTTCTCCAAGCCTATAACAGCGGGAGAACTTGCAAAAATTATAACACAGCACAAAAAGCTTAAATAAAATAAGAACAAATAGGCGGTATATAAAAGTCCTCACATCACGTTGATACTTAACGCTTTGCTAAACACTTTTATATACCGCCTATTTATTCTTTAATTATATTTTACGAATTTTTTTATTTCATCAAGCTTTTTCATAGTGTCGTATCGACCGAGCTTATATATGAATTTCAGCTTGTCCGGATTCTTTTCCATCCGTCCAATTTTGGTATCTCGACTTGGGCGGATAATTATTGCTTTGCCTGCTTTTTCACGCTCTTCGATATAAGCCACCTGTTCATTATATATCTTATATCTTTCCTCACAGGCTCTTACATAATTAGGATAAGCCTTATACATTCTCTTCATAAGCTTAATGGTAGGATCCTGTTTTTTCACATAACCATCAGGTCTGGTTAATACAACTATATTTTTTTCATATCCTATGCTTTCGAAAAATTTTATCGGAATACTGTCTGCCGTTCCACCGTCAAGAAGCTTTAAACCGTCTCTTTCAATAATATTTGATACCAGAGGCATAGAAGCGGATGCCCTCATATAGTCCATTTCTTCCCAAAGGTCAGTACATCTTATATGTTCTGCCCCGCCTGTTTCAAGATTTGTACATGTAACGTAAAATGGTATTTTTTTGCTTCGTTCTTTAAAAGTATCATAATCAAATACATTAAGCTTCTTAGGAAGCTCATCATAACAAAAATCCACATTGAAAATATCACCGGTTTTCCTTAAGGACTCAAGGCTTGCATAGCGCTTATCTCCTGCGTATTTTATGTTATACCTTATGGTTCTCCCTACCTGCTTTGAGATATACGAGCAGCCACAGATTGCACCTGCAGATACGCCTATAACACCATCTGTTTCTATTCCAAAAAGCATAAACGCATCGAGTACACCTGCGGTATACATTCCTCTCATACCACCGCCCTCAAGCACAAGACCTATTTTCTTTTTTTCTGATATATTATCCATTTATTCTTCCCTTTTTATACTTACAGTCTTTAAGATTGCTACAATAATTAATATCTTTTCTTTTTATTAATTAACTTTTAGTGTCCTTCCCATTTGATAGTTAGCTTTTCTTCAACTATTACCTCTTCTTCAGGATTAATAATCTCGTTATATGTATCAAGAAATGCCTGTTCAACCTGCTTCATTGTCCCTTTATAAAAATCCGGTGTCATAGCTACAAACGGTTCCGAATCACTAAGCTTTACTGCAGTAAACTCATAAAACTCCCAGTAAAGCAAAGCATCATCTATGGTCTTTACCATCTGCCTTTCGTATTCATTTAAAGGTTCACCGACAAATTTTTCGTAAATCATGTTTTGCAGTTTTTCTTCTATCTCCATATACTTTTCAAGATTCTTCTTGACCGGTCTGGTAATATCTGAAAGATAAGCCTCGGAAGCATCATGCAGTAAACAGGCCATCCTGATTCTGGGTGTCTCCCTCCTCGCAACAGCTTCATCATAACAATTAAGGCAATGTGCACCAACAGAGTAAAACTCAGTGTAATGACCATTTGCCCGGCACATAAGAGAAAGTGCATGTGCGATATCTTCTATTTTGATATCCTCCATCTGAGGCTCAAGCGGTGTGAAATTAATTTTAGAAAAAGTGGTTATAAAATCCGCCATAATTATATTCCTTACATAGTTTTATCAATAAAACAAATATCTGTAGTATCGTTTTATTGCTTACTTAACTCCATACTGCTCATAATACGCATCTATGGCAGTCTTTATCTCATCATTTATAATAACTCTGCCATTTACCTCTTTGTTGTAAAGACACTCCACAACATCTGCCATGGACACAATAGCATTTGCCAAAAAACCGTATTTGTCCTTTATCTCATCAAGTGCCGACTTATTACCGTCAAGTCCTTTTTCCATACGGTTAAGCGAAACCATAAGACCTTTAATGGTAACATCGCCTTGTGCCTTAATAATAGGAAAAGTCTCCTCTATGGATTTACCAGATGTAGTTACATCCTCGATAATTACAACTCTGTCTCCATCCTTTATAGGACTTCCGAGAAGTATTCCGGCATCTCCATGGTCCTTAGCTTCCTTACGATTAGAACAATACCTGATTTCCTTTCCGTAAAGCTCACTGTAAGCTATAGCCGTTGCAACACTGAGAGGTATCCCCTTATATGCCGGTCCGAAAAGCACGTCAAAATCATCTCCGTAATTATCATGTATAGCTTTTGCGTAATACTCTCCAAGCTTCTTAAGCTGACTACCTGTCACATAAAGACCTGCGTTCATAAAAAAAGGTGATTTTCTTCCGCTTTTCAAAGTAAACTCACCAAATCTTAAAACATCACTGTCTACCATAAACTTTATAAATTCCTGCTTGTAGCTTTCCATTTTTTTATCTCCTTATAAATTACTGTTAAAGATACAACATACCTGTTATGTATATGATATCCTTCTTATTTAAAATACAATTATTAGTCTATCATAAGGGGTAATTTTACGCAAGAAATATAATAGGATATTAATATAATATTATGCCAAAAATTACATTTTTAATGTCAAATTTTACAAATTGATTTATCCTTTTTCTTTTTGTTATATATTAGCCTCAACAAGAAAACAGTACCCAAAATAATAAGGAGGATTAATTATGAATAGGAAAGGATTAAAAGTTAAATCACAAAAGAGAATCATAGCTGCTCTTGTTGCCATATTGTTAATGTTATCAATAATACCGAATTATTCGGATAACAACAAAGTATATGCTGCAGGCAGCGGGAAAACACTAAATGTAAATTGGTCAAATATCGCTGCAGTCGGAAACCAACAACAGGGTTCGGAAGCATGTTGGTGCTTTGCACTTGCCTATGCAAGAACTATGCTTGACGGAAAAGTCCACAGTTGGGCGGAATATGACGAATACGGTGGTTCAAGCCAATATAACTGTGCTGCCAACATTTACAAGGCAGATTTCAGCAGACATGTTGTATATAGTGCAAACGAAGTTTACAAGGGACTTTACGATTCAATAAATAACAATAGACCGGTTATCGTAAACGTGTCAGGATACAGAACAAGTGATCATTTTGTATGTGTGGTTGGTTACGAAAATGTTAGTAATCCAAATCAGCTTTCAGCTTCAAACTTTTTAATAATTGATTCATGCTGGTTCTGTTCAAAGAGTAGCACTGAAAATATGGCAAGTGCCGGATATAGCGCGTTATATGACGGAGGATATCATTATTATACTCCAAACAGCGGTTCAGTAAGCAGTACGGCAAGCGATAGAACACCTGTGGGCTATCTTGATACTGTGACCTGTAATTCCGAAGGAACAATAACTGTAACCGGATGGGCATATGACCCTGATAAGGTCACTGAATCAATTGATGTTCATATATACATAGGCGGAGAACCGGGTAGTGCAAATGCAGAAGGATACGCCATTAAAGCGAATCGTTCAAGAAAAGATGTCGATAACGCTTTTCATGTTGGCGAATTTCATGGATTTTCAGCTACTTTACCTGTTAAAAAAAGTGGAAGTCAGAAAGTATATGCATATGGCATTGATGTTACCAAATTCGGTAACAATCAAAAGCTTTCAGACAGCGGAAAAACAGTAAATATAACAGCTGATAAAAAAGCTCCTTCAATAAAAAACATCAAAATTGATAATATTACAGCCGACAGCTTTCAGGTTTCCTGTGATGTGAGCGATAACGCAGGCAT
The DNA here is from genome assembly GCA_902788555.1 of uncultured Lachnospiraceae bacterium. Lineage (GTDB taxonomy): Bacteria > Bacillota > Clostridia > Lachnospirales > Lachnospiraceae > Coprococcus_C. The sequence continues at coordinate 88,825 of CADAKQ010000003.1, read as the reverse complement.
TGCTAAGGTACAATTCCCTGTATGGACAGAACAAAGTGGTCAGGATGATATAATTTGGCACAATGCAACCTTAAAGGATGGTCATGCATCATTTACAGTAAAGCGTTCGGATCATAAAAACGAATATGGAACATATATAACACATATTTATGCATGGGATGTTGCAGGAAACTGTTCCAGTGTGGCTGCAAATAAAACAACATTAAGCAAAGAGCCTGTATTACAGTCAATTACAATCACTAAGGTGCCAAATAAGACCGAATACATAAAAGGCGAACAGCTTGACTTAACCGGAATGACAGTTACCGCAAATTATACAGACAAAACAACAAAAAATATATCAGATTATAAAGTTGAAGGTTTTGAAAACGGAAATGAAAGAACTGCTTTAACTATATCATACGGTGGAAAAAGTGCGACTCAATATATAACTATTCATACTCCAGCAGCCAACTTTGAAATCGAAACTCCTGCAACCTGTACAGCATCAGGAACTAAGGTTATAAAGTGTAAAGATTGTGAAAAAATATTGGAATGCGAATCTATACCTGTAACAGGACATAGTTGGAATAACGGTATAATTACAGCCAATCCTACTGAAAACACCACAGGCACAAAGACATATACCTGCGAAAGTTGCGGTGAAACGAAGACTGAAGAAATTCCTTGTCTTCCTAGTGTTTCCAATAATGACACATCCAAAGAAGATATATATACCGATAACTCCGAGCCAGCCAAACCTGAAAAAACAAGTATCGCACCAAGCACCCAATTTGCAGAATATAATGGTTATATATTCTATACAGATGATAATGGTGAAATAAGATGTAATGCTCCTGATGGAAATCCTGTAATAAACGATTTCAAATGTGATGGTACCTATACTTATTACTTTCAGGCTGACGGAACCGCCATGAGAAGTCGCCTTACCTACCATCCTGACGGTGAACATATTATCTACTTTGATGAAAACGGACATGAAGTATTCAGTGATTTTGCAAATGTCAAAAAGACAATCACAGGTGATTCTGTAAATGATTACTGCTTCTTCGATGTATACGGATACATGTATGTAGATGTTCTTACATATGACAAAACAGGAACCTTTCTTTACTACGCTAACCCTTGCGGTGTTATCGAGGCAGGCTGTTTCGTACAGTTCTCAACAACAGTTAAATGGGCTGATGGTACTCCTTGTGAGGGCATAGCAGGAAACTACGGCTACATAAAATCCGACTGTACGCTTCTTACTAATACAAAAATAACAGATTGGGCTGGACGTATATGCTACATACAGGCAAATGGAGTAATCGTATACTAATATATGTATAAACAATAAATAGAGCTGCCACTTGATTAAATGTGGCAGCTCTTAAATGTCTTAATATAATCTAATTAAATATTTAACTAATTATTCAACTATACCTTTTGACTTATAGTACTCCTCAAAAAGCTTGTTGGCAGCCTCTTTAGTCTGACCTGTTATCTCAGGCATCTCCTTGCCCCATGTTTTGGTTGCCTGCTTAAAGCCTTTCTCCATAGCCTTCTGCATAGCCTGCATAGTCTTTGGATCATCTCCTGCAAGAGCACTTGCAAAGTCAAACAATCTCTGTGAAGTCTGCTTTACGCCCCAGTAACCATCCTCAGAGATATCCTCCTGAGCCTGCTTCTTAGCAGCCTCAGTAACAGTTACCTTGCCGTCTGCAAACATACGCCAGAATGCATCATCATTCATAGCCAGACCATAAGTCTTAGCCTGCTGACCAAGTGTCTTACTTACCAAATCAGTCAAACTCTGCTGTCTTTGTGCCTGATCATTTTTTAGTTGCTCAACAAGTGCAGACCTGTCAGCCTGACTCATCTTATTGATAGAGTATGTAGCCTTTGAAGAAGCTTCGCCCTTATCATAAACTACACTCTTAGCTGCTTCAGTTGCTTTTGAATCTACAGCCTCTGCTACCTTTGCAGCCGCAGTAACATCTTTATAATTAGTATAAATACTGCTTGTTGCATTTGAAACTGAACCAATAGCCATCCCGATTCCCTCCTTTTATATTTCTGTTTCAAACATCTTCGCAAAAGATGATGGTAAAGTACTTCCATTTTTAGTATAGGACTTAGCTGAGTTAGAAACTGCTTTGGATATAGCCTCTGACTTTTGAGCAAGTCTATCTGCAAATGAATTAGTACCTGTAAATAAACTCTTTAAGGTACTGATATTTGCATTTTTAAGCTTATCCTCGTCAAGCTCAAGCTTATTCTCCTTACCAATGGTAATACCCACCTCTGAAAGCAACCTACTGTTTGCTTTAACCGAAGATGTCATATGCATAGCGTTTCTCAAGACTCCGGTAAGATTAGAATCTGCGGCATCTCCTATAGTGTCGTTATAATTATCAATAAATGATTTAACAGCACTTGTGATAGCCTTCCAATCGTAATCCTCCTTCTCCTTGGTCTCGCCTGTGGTTTCATCCTTAGTGCTTATCTTTTTCATTGCATAAAGAGACTCTTTACCAAGAGCACTTAAAGATGAAGAAAGGGAATCAGCTCCCGTCTGTATAAGTCCAAGCTTTTTGTTTTCCGCCTTTGCCTCTGTCTCAGTCTTAACACTATCAGCCTTATAATACTTTCTGGCAAGCTTCTTATAGCTTCCATTTTTTATCGCAGCATAGTCGGACAAAATAGTTGAACCTGAAGACGCATTATTACCGCCCCAGATACTGTTCTGGTTTGAAGTTCCAAACAAACCTCCGAAACCACTGATGTTAGACATTTTTTACCTCCTTCCTTGATGGTAGAACCACATCCTTGTGAAACAAAAACTACGAGTTACATAACCACAGCACATACTTACAACTATGGTTATTTTATTTATAACATATACCCCTTATAAAGTCAACGCATAAAGGGCTTTTTTTACAACAAAAAACAAATGTTTCACTTCATACCTTCTTCATAGTTCTCCAGTCTAATCGTATTTGATTATTCTTTTTTAATATTTGCAAAAGTTTACATAATCACTACTTGTTTACATAAAAATGACACGATTTGTTGCATTTTGAGTTTTCTATTGATTTTTTTATTTTTTTGCTATATGTTCTTTTTAAGCAGACAATTCTTATATCTGAAAATTCACATTCATTTAAGAATTTTTCGCTTGTCAATTTTATTCCCATATATTTTGCGCAAAGATTAATCAGGAATAACTATGTCATTAAATATAATTACTGCCTTCTTGTAAGGCAGGGAAAGGATGTCTTATGAACAAAGAAAATAAAAAAGTAAGTGCCGTAAGAAATTATAAGGATACGGTTTTCCGCATGCTTTTTGATTCTAAAAAGGAATTATTATCACTTTATAACGCCTTAAATGATACCGATTACACAAACGAGGATGAGCTTGAAATCGTAACCCTCGAAAATGCGGTTTATATGTCCATGAAAAATGATGTTTCATGTATGCTCGATATGAACATTCAACTATTTGAACAGCAATCAAGCATCAACCCAAATACTCCACTTAGAAACCTTATGTACATAACCAGACAGTTTGAAAAGCTTGTTATAAAAAAAAATATATACGGCAGCAAGCTTATAAAACTTCCGAATCCGAGATTTTTTGTCTTTTATAACGGAAAAGATAAGCAGCCAGAGGTGGATGTATTGAAACTTTCATCTTCGTATGCATATAAAAAAGAAGATATAAATCTTGAATTAAAGGTATTGCAATTAAATATTAATTCAGGCTATAATGAAGAAGTAAAAAGAAGATGTCCGACATTATTTCAGTATATGCAGTATGTAGATGTGGTAAGGGACTACTTAAAGGATTATCCTCTTGATGAAGCTGTACCATTTGCTATAGATTATTGTATAAAAAATGATATATTGAAGGATTTTTTGCTTGCAAATAAAGCCGAGGTGATATCTATGAGCATTTTTGAATTTGATGAGGAATTATATAAAACTTCTATTCGTGAAGAAGGCTATGAAGATGGTTTAAAGCAAGGCTATGAAGATGGTTTGAAACAAGGCTTAGAACAAGGCTTGGAACAAGGCTTGGAACAAGGCTTAGAACAAGGCTTGGAACAAGGCTTAGAACAAGGCTTAGAACAAGGCTTGGAACAAGGACGTGCTGAAAGTCAGGCAATTATAGCAAAAAAGGATGCAGCTCTTGCTGAAAAAACCGCAGAGATAGAACAACTAAAAGAACAATTAAAGAGGCAGTAAATTAAAGAGGTTTGTATGTATAATCCATTTTCATACAAACCTCTTTTTCATTACTTATCAATTAGCTTTGTCATACTTCTTAAGCTAAATGCCACAGTTGAGGAATTGTGTAAAAAAGCACCGGTGGTCGGGGTAATTAATCCTGTTACGCCAAGCAGTATAAAACCGGCATTGAAGAAGACTATCTGACGATAATTTTTCTTTATTCTCTCCATCAAAAGATTACTAATCTCCTTCAAGGTTATAAGTCCGTAAAGCTCATCTGCACCAATGGTTATATCTGCAATCTCCCTTGCTATATCGGCACCTTCACTTATCGCTATACCGACATCAGCCTCCGAAAGTGCCGGAGAATCATTTATACCATCACCTATCATTATTACCCTGTGACCTTTTTCTCTTGCCTTTCTTATATAGCCGGCCTTATCCTCCGGAAGAACCTCAGCATAAAACTCATCAACTCCAACCTCAGCAGCTATTGCCCTTGCAGTTCTTTCACTGTCACCGGTCATCATAACAAGCTTATTAAATCCCATTTCATGAAGCTTATCTATAACGTCTTTTGCTTCTTTTCTAAGCGGATCCTCAATACATATAACACCGATCAGCACACCATCCATCGCAAGATAAAGCTGCGAATATTCCGGTGGGATATTATCAAATATATCTTTTTTGTCATCCGGTATAACACATTTTTCATCCTCAAAAACAAAATGATAACTTCCGATTATGGTCTTCTTACCATCTATAGACGTAGCAATTCCATGCGCAACAATGTACTCAACCTTCGTATGCATCTCCTCATGCTCTATACCTCTTATCGCCGCCTCCTCCACAACAGCATTTGCCATAGAATGTGGAAAATGCTCCTCAAGACATGCCGCTATCTTCAAAATCTCTGCTTCATCCTTACTGTCATCAAAGCTATATACCTTTGCAACAGTAGGCTTTGCCTTTGTAAGCGTTCCTGTTTTGTCAAATATAATTGTATCAGCCTCTGCCATAGCCTCAAGGAATTTACCGCCTTTGACAGTTATCTTGTTTTGTCCCGCCTCTCTTATAGCTGATAAAACGGATATCGGCATAGCAAGCTTAAGTGCACATGAAAAGTCAACCATAAGTACTGACATAGCCTTTGTAATATTTCTTGTAAGAAGATAAGTTACAGCTGTTCCGGCAAGTGAGTAAGGCACCAGACTGTCCGCCAGATGCTCCGCCTTGCTCTCTAAATCAGATTTTAGCTTTTCTGATTCTTCAATCATCCTAACAATTTTATCATATCTACCCGTACCGGATACAGCCTTTACAGCAAATACTATCTCGCCCTCCTCAACCACCGTACCTGAATAAACATATCCGTCCTTTGACTTTGCTACCGGAATTGATTCACCGGTAAGAGATGCCTGATTGACCATAGCTTCTCCTTCACATACAACTCCGTCAAACGGTATGGTCTTGCCCATGCGCACCACAATCTTATCATTTTCCTTAACCTCTGAAACAGGAATATTAATCTCTCCGTCATCAGTCTTAAGCCAAACCGAACCGATATTAAGTGACATAGTTTTGGCAAGGTCATTTATGGACTTCTTATGTGTCCACTCCTCTAACAGCTCACCGACACCAAGTAAAAACATAACATTTCCCGCAGTCTTATAATCCTTTCTTAATACGGAGGCTCCTATGGCGGTACCATCAAGCACCGGTACCTCAAGCTTTTTATGCCACAGGCATTTTGCACCCTCTTTAATATATTTTAAGGAATGTGTAACGGTAATCGCAGTACGAAAAGGCATCGGGATTATATTTCTTTTAACAAGCCTAAATGCCACCTTGAAAAAAAGCTTATCCTGATACAGTCTGTTAAGCTCTCTGCCTGAAGTCTGATATACACTTTCCGGCACATCAATTTTCTGCGGGTCAAGTGAAGCAAGCAGGGCGATAAGCTCATCCCTGCTTTTCTTATACTCTATAACTACATCTGCGGTTCTCTCATATACCTTTACGAAGCTCACCATATCATACGAGGCAAGTATGTATTCTAAACTGTCAGCCTCTTTTATGCTAAGCTTCTCCTTCATAAGATGTACTCTTATTCTGTTTTTTGTTTCATGCTTTATAACACATTTCATAAAACTGTCCTCTGAATATATCTACTTTTTAGTAAGTCTCTATTTCCATATAGACTTTTATGCCTCAGCCGGTGCTTCTTCAGAAGCTGCTTCTCCTATAATTTCCTCAGCCTCCTTAAGCTCACGCTCGGCATTTATCTGCTTTGCCTCTGCATAGATATCCTCACAGTTTTCCTTAACCGTATCTACAGTCTGCATAACCGAGTCTTTGGCACGCAGAACTGCTGCCGTTGTATGTGTATAAACCTTTTTAGCATCCTTACTTGATAAAATCTTAATGCCCGCAGTACCAAATAATACTCCTGCTGCAAATGAACAAAGCTTTCCACCTAATGACATAATATTCACTCCTATTCTTATGAATTTTATTATTAAATACAATCAACCGGATTAGTTAGTTTATATCAACTAATCCGGTTATAATTTTATCACTTTATATAAATATATGCAATATGGTATCGCTATTATACTTTAGTATGCTGCCACACCATTACCCTGTAAGTAACAGCTTCTGCCCTCCCAGTCAACTGTCTGGGTATTGGTCATAAGTGTGCCGTCTTCATTGGCATAGCCATAACCTCCGGCTATACCTTCTGCCGGTGTATCATCTGCCCATTTAACAGTATCTGAGAACTGGAACCATTTGCCCATCTCCATTACCCCGTATGGGTTTGCATAGTAAAGATATGTTCCGGTCTTGTCATAGGTAAGCACATCTACATACATATATCCAAATACATTGAAGAAGCAAAAATCATTTACATCCTCACCTGCTATAGTCTTTTTAACATTGGCAAAGTCTGAAAATACCTCATGTCCCTCTGCGTCAAAATATATTACATGAACGCCGTCAGGGTGATACGAAAGCCTGTCCTTCATAGCAGTTCCGTCTAACTGGAAGTAGTATGTATATGTACCATCGCATTTGAATTCATTGATGACAGGTGCTCCGGTTGAATCATAGCAGCGTGTGTCTCCTGCATCATCCCTGTAGAAATCATAGTTTTCGTAGGTTGAGTATTTGTTACCTATTGGAGCAGGGTTTGAAGTTGATTCTTTGTCAGATTTGTCTTCTAATTTTTTATCTTCCGCTTTTGATTCGTCTGTTTTGGTTTCATCTGACTTTGTGTCATCTGCTTTTGTATCGTCTGATTTTTCTTCATCCTCATCATTTTTAATAAAAGCATCCTTTTCATAATATTCATATACATCATATGAAGATATATTTCCATCTTTATCATATTTTATTGTTTTTAATAAATCATTGTCATCGTCATACTCATATTCTATATAATATAATAATTCTTCATTTCCATCTTTATGTGTCCATTTTTTTAGTTTTCCATTTTCGTAGTAGTCTTTTAAGCTAACACGAGACACTTTTTCTATTGAGCCATTATATATTATTTCTTTAATCTCATTCCCATTAATATCATATGTATACTCTGTACAAGAATTTATTGTTCCATTGCTATCATAAGATGTGTATGAAATGATATTGCCATTGCTATCATATTTGTAATCACTACTGCTTTCAATTTCCCAGTCTTTTTTTTCTGAATTAAATAATTCACTAACTTCTTTAATTTTTTTATCATTTGAATTATAACTATACTCATTCTTTTTCCCTGAGCTGATATTACCATCCGAATTATATTCTGCATATAAAGTTCTGTTTCCATACTCATCATTTTCGATTTTTCTCATAATCTTGTCATCAAAATCATAAACACATGAAGATTTACATATATCATTGTCATAATAGCTGTATTCTATATACCCATAATATAACAACGATGTTTTATTTATTGAATCATCTAACGTTTGTTTTTCCAAGATAACATTTCCATTAGCATCATATTCATAGCTTTGTGTTCTCCATATTTCGCCATCTCGACCATAATCTGTTTTCTTTATCAGTTTTCCATTATCATCATATTCTTTTTTTGTTTCACTAATTTTACTTTCCAAATGATATTCGGTACATTTAATTTCATTATCATTTTCATCATATTCATATTCAGAATAAATCTCTACAGGGAAATCAAGCCATCCAACCAATCTACCTTTTTCATCATAATCCCAGCTTTCTTCAAACACATTATAGTCTTCATAATCACCCTCATAATGATTTATTTTTTTTACTTTTTTAGTTTGTTCTGCATCCAAATCACAATCGTTCTTTATTATTTCAAACTCTTCCAATGATTCAAAACAATATAAATTATCACATTTTTGATTTGTTAAAAAAAAGCAATCTGTTTCTTTAGCATATAAAACCGAATCACCAATTCCACCACCTGACACAAACATAACACCGCATATTGCTCCTGCTATTAATCTTTTCAATCTCATAATGTCTTCCTCCAATTGTTTTTATAATTACGTATATGAGCACAAGCTTTAAATACAGATTTAAAGAATATTCTCATATATTATTTTATCTTAATATCCTGCTACACCATTCCCCTATAAGTAACAACTTCTGCCATATCATCATATTTAGTTCGCTATTCGATAAATACTATCCGCACCGGAATAAATCATTTCACCACTATTATCAAAATAACAATCGAGATAATCCTTTCCTGAATTTTCATACATTGTTCCATTTTCGAGATAAATTCTAAATCCCGAATTATCTTCAAGTCTTTCGATATTTATTATTTTAATTTCTGAGTATTCCTCATATGTGCCATTGTTATAATTCATATAAACTGCTTTGCCATCAACAAATTTAACATAATATAAATTATTATATTCCCACATTGAACAAGAGCCCCAAATGCCTGCTAAATACTCATATGGGTCATCCCCTGCAATGCACCATTCACCCATAGGATAAACCGTATTTTCATACAAATAATCATAAGCATTAAAATTCGTATCCGTAAGTGTCGGTTCATCAATTATTCCACTAACATACTCATAGCTATATACATTACCTGAATATATATTTGCATGGAAATATTCATAAGCTCCGGTATATGATCTGAATGTAACCATATATTCGTCCCCATTCAAGTCACTTATCCACCAGCCCAAATTATAGCCGTTAGCTAACGCATCTACCAATGAAGGATTTTGCTCAACACAATAATTAACAATTGCATCAAATACCTGATTTTGAGTCAACGGTTCTCTTGATATTTCTGCATCTGAAATCGGAATGAACTGCATTTTTATCGATTCATCTCCAAAGCTTGAAGGATCAACTCTTCCATCCTTATATGCATATCCCCATGTTCCTTCTGTAATACCATATGCCTCTGCAACATATCCTGCATTTCCTGCAAACCGAAACCATCCATTGCATTCCATGACTCCATAAGGATTAGCGTAATAAAGTGCAGTACCATCCTGATTAAATGTAAGGAAGTTTACATACATATATCCATATACATCAAAGAAACAAAGATCATCAACAGCGTCACCTGCTATACTCTTTTTTACATGTGCAAAGTTGCTGAAAACTTCATGTCCATTTTCGTCAAAATAGATTATATGTACTCCATCAGGGTGATATGTAAGCCTGTCCTTCATAGCTGTTCCGTCAAGCTGAAAATAATATGTATATATTCCGTCACATTTAAATTCATTTATAACTATATTTCCTTTTTTGTCATAGCATCTCACATTACCGTTTTCATCAATATAAAAATCAAATCCTTCATATGCCGAAAATAATGTTCCTATCTTTTCAGATTCTTTCTCACCTTCTTTATTATCTGTTTTTTCTTTATCGGTAAAAGACTTTAATTCCGGATCATATCTTATTATGAATATAGGCATTTTAATTCCTTTTTCAAATAAAAAGATTTCATTTTCATAGCTATCTAAGGAATAATAGTCGTTTTCAATCAATAATTGGTATGTTCCATTAGGATTTATCTTGTATTCCAACTTGTCTGTATCTGAATTATAACTAAATTTATAGCCTTCGACTTCTGCATTCATGTTTTTTAGAAATTCATGTTTGTAATTTGAAAAATCATTAAAATCTATCACTCCGTTCTTGTCACCGACTACAATTTCTAAATACTCAATATCATTAGGAAAATCAACCTTTTGCCTTGAATCCATTGTTAAATCAATTTGGTTTCTTATAAAACTTAAATCCAAATATTTAATATTGCTCCCATTAATCTGTATACCATATAATTTAGAATTATTTTTTAAATTCAATTCAGAAATGTTTGTATTGCTCACATTCAAAGCCCATAATTCTTTATTATTAGATGTATCTAAACTTGATATATCTGTACCGCTTATATCTAAGCTTTGTAATGATTTATTATTTGATATATCCAAATTTGCTATATGAATATTATTTAAATATAATGTTTGCATCAGTGTATTGTTGCTTGTATTTATACTTTTTATATCTAAATTATCTAAAAACAGATTTATTAATTGTTTATTTTGGCTTATATCCAAATCAGTAATTTTAATATTTCCGACACTTAAACTCTTTAAATTATTATTATTTTTTAAATCGATTTTTTCAATTTTTTCATCATATATATTAATCTCTTCCAAATAAACATTTTTGCTTATATCTATATCAGAAATGTTATTTTGTTTAAGTAATATCATTTTTAATGACTTATTATTTTTTAAATCTATTGCTGATATTTCTGTGTCAGATATTGCCAAACTTTCAAGATTAAAATTATTTGTTACATCAATTTCATTTACATTACTACAATTATGAACTGAAAGAGTTTTTAATTGATCAAAAAATTCTATTCCTTTAAGTGAATGAATATTGTTATCATTCATAATCTCCAAGCTTTCGACATTATTTGAATTAAAGTATCCATTTTGAGCCCAATAATAATGATTAACAAGATATTCTCTAAATTCTTCATCAGGGAAATTTTCCTCGTTAATCTCAATTATTTCATTATTTCCTTTAACTATATCTGTTTTTTCAATATCTGTTGCACTTGAAGTAATATAATTATTGAAAGTACCTATAAAAAGCAAAATTAGACATATGTAATTTACTATTTTTTTTTTGTTTTTCATCTTATACCCTCCGTAATTCTAATCTTTACAAAATATATGTAAGAGCACACAACTAACATCGTTTTATCGATTTTTGCTAATTAGTAAAAGGTGTACCCGGTTTTACAGTTCCATCATATATAAATCCCGATTGTGGAACAATGTCCGTATTCCTATCCAAACTTGTATCCGGATTTTTATTCATCTCTTCTATTTCTTCGTGAGTAAGCACCATTTCGTCAGGCATATCATCCAATATTGATGTAACGTATGATGCATCACGTACATATGAAAACGCAGCTTTCCAATCATCAGTATCCTCCCGATATTCAAAAAGGACGTCTCTTTTAACTTTTTCACCGTTATAATCAGTATACTCCATATTCCTTATCAAAATATCAGACTTTCCCGTATCTACGCCAAATAATATATCACCATATTTTACCCCCGGATAATACTGATTATATACGCTTATATATCTTCCATCTACCCATGTATCCTCAATTTCAGATCTATAATTATCTCCATAAACATAAGAAACATATGTATAACATGGATTTGAACTCCATCCCTCTGTTCTGACTCTCAGCCAAGCTCCCGGAAAAATTGTATTTTTAGCTTCATCTCCATATAACATCTTTTTATATTCACTAAGACGTTTCAAAGATAAAGAATTATATTCACGATACTTGCTGCTTAATGATTCGATTTCAACATTAAAAGCATAATCATCTTTCGAATTATCAAATAAAAATAATACTTCAACAAAGTCTTTATACATTGGTGAAAAACCTCCACCTCCACAACCTCCGTATGTTCTCATTTCACCATTATGTGTAATATTTACGTCATAATGATCTTCCCCTCTTTCATATTCACAATCATCATCTAATCTTTTTGCAACAGATGCCATCATACCCGGGAAACCTAGAGAATCTAATATAAACGGATATAATCTATATGCAATACATGACCCATCTGCTCGCTCATACATATTATAAATATCATTTAATGAAAGCTCAGGGTACGAAGAACATGTAAAATATGGATATGGTAATTGTTCATTTGGCTTTTCAATATCCACAAAAGACTTAGGATAAATAGCAGCCGAATCAAGGTAATCCTGTATTGAATCTAAGCTTCCCCAAAAATCATTTTCTAAAGAATAATTTTCAATAAGATAATCAACCGAATCAACAACATTTGGAATATTTATTGTAATATCTGTATCTTTTGTAATGTAATACACATTACCATTATAATCTCTTTGTATTATTCTTTTTTGTAAATATACTTCTCCACCATCAGTAAACTGTGATTCTGCTATATAACCACCTTTAACTCTACCAATTGAACTATCTTCATATAATACGTCAAAAAATTCATTATTTGTTAAAGGTGTGATTGATAAATCATTTTCATAATATGTCCATTCTTCTTCATCAATATTTTTATATCCTCCACTAGCACCCGGAACATCATATACTGATGTTTTATCCCTAAACGCAAACGAATTAGGATCAGGATTATTTGTTTTAATATAAAAATATCTATTAAAAGGTTCTAATAATGGTATTATTTCATAAGTATATTCGGTGGCATCCACACTATCTTTATACCTAAAATACAGAGAACTATCATCAATGCCATCATCAAGATTATATGCAAACATCATTTCCTGATTAGGAATAAATGAACTATAGACACTATCATCTCCTATACTTGCAGGATCAACAATTCCGTTCGGATATGCATATCCCCATGTACCTTCGGTTATGCCGAAAGCCTCTGCCACAGGTCCCGCATCACCGGCGAACTGAAACCAGCCATTGCATTCCATTACTCCATAAGGATTCGCATAATATAGATTAACACCTGCCTGATCGTATGTCAGAAAGTTAGTGTACATATATCCATATACATCAAAGAAGCATAAATCATTAACCGCATCACCTGCGATACTCTGCTTGACATTCTTGAAATTACTGAACACCTCATGTCCATACTTATCAAAATATATTACATGAACACCATCAGGATGATATGTAAGCCTGTCCTTCATAGGTGTACCGTCTGCCTGCAGGAAATAAGTATATTTGCCGTCAGTGAAGAAGGCGTCTTTAATTATTTCTCCATTCAGTTCATAATTAACACCATCCCAATAACCACCGTTTTGAGTAAGGTCATAATGTTTGGCTTCAAATGCCGCATCTACTTTAAGCGGTGATTTTATAGCTGTCAGCACACTGAAGGACATAACAAATGCCAAACTTAAAGCTGTTATTTTTTTTACCGTATTCTTAATAATCCCCATATTTTTCTCCATTTTTGATTTTTTATTTATATTATATTTATTATTATCAATTAAATCAAGAAAAACGTGAAGCACATATAAATATGCCTCACGTTTTTAACATAATGTATTTTTAGTATGCTGCTACACCATTTCCCTGTAAGTAACAGCTTCTGCCCTCCCAGTCAACTGTCTGGGTGTTTGTCATAAGTGTTCCGTTCTCGTTTGCATAGCCGTATCCGCCTGCGATGCCTTCAGCAGGTGTTCCATCTGCCCACTCAACCGAATCTGAAAACTGGAACCACTTGCCCATCTCCATTACACCGTATGGATTTGCATAGTAAAGATATGTTCCGGTCTTATCGTATGTAAGCACATCTACGTACATATATCCGAATACATTGAAAAAGCAGAAATCATTTACATCCTCGCCTGCAATGGTCTTTTTAACATTAGCAAAATCACTAAACACTTCATGCCCCTCTGCATCAAAGTATATGACATGCTCACCGTCAGGATGATAGGAAAGCCTGTCCTTCATAGCGGTTCCGTCTAACTGGAAGTAGTAGGTGTATGTTCCGTCACACTTGAATTCGTTTATAACAGGTGCTCCAGTTGAATCATAGCAGCGGGTGTCTCCTGCTTCGTCCCTATAGAAGTCATAGGACTCGTAGGTTGAGTATTTGTCGCCTATCGGCAATTCATTATTTATATTATTTTCTTCTGAAGAATAATATTCATATATCATATAACTATTAACATCATCATTTTCATATGTTATTTGTTTTGTTATATTTCCATCATCATCAAATTCATATTCATATGTAAAATATGTTATTAATTTTCCATCTTTGTCATAATAAAAATGTTTTATCATGTTATCATTATCATCATATTCATACTGTTCGGAGGATAAATCCTTTATATGCTTTATTATATTTCCTCTACCATCATATTCCCAGATATCAGTATAATATATATCTCCCGATGATGAATATTCTATTTTTTTGTCATATTTCCATCGGAATCATACTCATACTCAAAATAATACATTAATTTATTATCAGATGAATATTCCGTTTCTTTAGCTAAATTATTATTATCATATTCATAAATTATATAATCAACAACAGAATCATTTCTAAAAAACGTTTCCTTAGCTAAATGTCCTTCGGCATCATATTCATACTCACGCGATGTTTCACTTATGCCATCTTTATCATAACACGTCCACTTTGTATTTTTATTTTCTGAATTATATGTATATACGTAATACGATTCCAATACACCATCTCCATTATACCTGAAGTATTTAGTATTGTTATTTGCATTATCATATTCGTATGCAATAATGTAATCAGGAAATGCCTCTGTATTGCTCGACTCAAACTTTTCTTTTTTTAAATTCCCGTTAGCATCATATTCATATTGCCAACTCAGTATTTTTGAGCCATCTGCCCCATATGACGTCTTCTGTTTTATTAAAACATCTGTTTTTTCAACCTCTTCAGCATTTGAAACAATATTTCCTATTCCACTTCCGGATAATAGCATTATCCCACATATTAATCCTGTCAAAATCTTCTTTGCAACCATTTTTTCTCCTTTCGTCAGTCAATATAATAATTCTCTTATTATCCTTATAGTTACTATTATAATCTTCTGAAAATTTTTTACAATCATAATATTAATGTAGGTTTGAAATATTTTTAGCAAACTGAAAAATGTCGAAATATGTAATTTCCCCTTTACATATTTCCTCTATTATTGTATATTATGTTCATAAACAGGTTATATCTAAAAATTTAACGCCCATCCTTTTAATATCCGTTTTCCTGTTTACTTACCAAAGATAAAAATAATTAAGACTATACGTATAAAGGAGGATTCTTTATAGGTTTTATTTTGTTGTAAAACAGGAATAATTATGATAGTATGAAACTATAAGAAATATATAGCTTTATTCCTGTAATTAATTTATAAGGAGATTATAGCTTATGAAAAAAACAAAAATATATCTTGACAATTGCTGCTTTAATAGACCATACGATGATCAATCACAGCTTACTGTCAGTATGGAAGCACTGGCCAAATTGTCAATACAACAAGACATTCGTAATAATAATGCAGATTTAGTAACATCATATATTCTTGTTGCAGAAAACACTGCCAATAGATTTGAAGAAAAAAGAAAAGACATTCAAAAATTCATTGATAAATATACAAATACTTATGTAAGTGAAAAAAGCGCAGATATGGTTAAAGATATTGCAATAGATATTATGAACACAGGTATTAAGCTTATGGATGCTTGCCATATTGCCTGTGCGATTATTGCCGGATGCGATTATTTTATATCAACAGATAAAAGACTCTTAAAATATCAATCTGATAAAATTAAAATTGTTAATCCTATATCATATATTTTAGAAAAAGAGGAGGCGTAATTATTATGAATACTGTAGAAATAATTGACAGAGGACTAAAATGCCTATCTGATAATCTTGGAGCAGATGAAACTGAACTTTTCATATCTACTATTTTAAGAGAACGCTTCGATTATACAAAGTGGAGACATACTTTTATTGATGACATTAATACATTTGAAAAATTAGATAATTTTGTTAATACATCAAAAAATATAGAAACATTTAAAGGTAATGCCAAACAAACACTATAATTAATACTACTAATCCGACAAAATTTGTAATTTAGGGTTTTGTCGGATTATTAATATGAAGGAGTCTGTTTTATGGAATTTCCCTATACTTCTTGGATTTCCCGATGCTGAGATATTGTCATTTGATAATGGCACAATTCACAACTGCAAATACGAAGATACTGACAGCTATCAGGTAACCAATATGTTTTTAAACAACAGAGAACAATTTTTAAAAAGATTATTTTATGAACAGCAATAAAATCATTTTGATTATATACTAAAACAACCTTTATATTACTCTATAGCTACTCACCTGATTTCAGTAATAACCCAGTCATGCTCTTCATGCAAATACACATTATTGCAGTACGGACATGCTTTTACATTTCGTGCATCAAAGCTTGCACCGCATGACGGACAACTTACGGCTGCAAAAGAAAAGCTAAGATCGGTTTCGTTCTTTATGTGCTTTCTCACACGCATTTTGAACTTATCCGTTTTGCTTTTGATTTTTCCGTTATTGTAATGAAGGCAATCAAGATAAAGTATTACATCTACATCACATACCATGTCTTTTATTTTACAATCGGTAATACTGAAATTGTAAAGCTGTGCTTCAATGATGTCTGCCGCTTTTTCAGGACACCGGCACTTGCAGCAGGCAAGCTCTGAGGCTTCCTTGCTGTAAACAGCCATTCTGAAAAGAGACGTTATTTTATCACGAAAGTATTCAGATGAAAACTCAGGATCATTCTTTTTTATCTTATTCGCATATAACAGAGTTGAAGCTATTTTTCCTCCGCCCCTCAAACTATTACCCATAAGTGCTAAGGTCTCAAACAGCTTTTTGAACCCGAACACCAGACCGCCAATCATTCCCCCGGCTAAAATACCGCCCAAAATGCCGTAGATAATATTCACTATCATGATTGGGGTTTGATGTACAAACAGATTGGATATTATCCCGAATATTACCATCGGTATGATACTCACTGTTAAATATTTCTTTAGTTCACGCTTGTTTTTTGCATCATTATCAGCTCTATCCTCTTTTTTATAAATAAAAAAGTTCATGACTTTCGGATAAAGCTCGCTCATAAGAAATTTTGTACCACAGTATTTACAGCTTGATTCGAGCTCGCCAAGAGTTGACGGTGCACCGCAGTGTGGACAGCATAATGCCACGGAAGCACTCGGACGGGTATCAGTCTTCAAGTTCTGTATTACCGTACTAAGACTGATATCTGATGTATTTTCATAGAGTGAGCTCTGAGAACTGCCAATACTTCTTGTCATATTCATATTTCCACCGATGAAGCTGTTTTTGAATATTCTGTCGTTGAAAAAAATATCCCCGACATGGATTTCGGGTGAACCCGTATTTTTGAGATTGCATTGCATATCAAGACCAAGCGATTGCAGTTTCTGCCTTTGCAGTTCTAAAGCAAATCGTAAATCCTGACCTGCAAGTTCGGGAAGTTCCCCTCCATTGTACCAGTTCGACATCTGCCTTATAAATTTTTTGTACGACTCTTCCAAATCAGAGTGTTCGGTTATATTAAAGTCCTGTATGTTCATGTGTTAATCCTCTTTTCAAAATATCCCCTTAAGTCTATCCATAGCTTCGGCAGTTCTTTCGTGATTTGAAAATGCCGTAAGTCTGAAATGTCCTTCGCCATTTTCCCCAAAGCCTGCGCCCGGAGTTCCGACGATATTGGCTTTTTCAAGAAGTAAATCGAAGAAATCCCAAGACTTCATATCGTTTGGACAGGTAAGCCAGATATAAGGTGAATTTTTACCGCCCGTGTATTTTATGCCAAGCTCGTCAAGAGCAGACATTATAATCCTTGCATTTTCTCTATAGTAATCTATATTTGCTCGTATCTCCTTTTGGCCTTCCTCTGTAAATACCTGCTCGGCACCCTTTTGAACTATGTATGAGGTTCCGTTAAACTTAGTGGTTTGTCTTCTAAGCCACAATTTATTAAGTGCCACTCCGTCAAAGGAGATTGCCATCGGAACTATCGTATATCCGCATCTTGTGCCGGTAAAGCCTGCCGTTTTGGAAAGTGAGCAAAATTCTATGGCACAGGTCTTTGCACCCTCGATTTCATATATGCTTCTTGGAACGTCCTCGTCTACTATAAACGCCTCATAAGCCGCATCATAAAGTATAACAGATGAATGGGCATTTGCAAAGTCCACCCATTTCTTTAGCTGTTCTTTGTTATATGCTGCACCTGTTGGATTATTTGGCGAACATATATATATAAGGTCTGCTTTCTTTTCTTCATCAGGTAATGGAAGAAATCCATTATCCTCGTTGGCATCAATGTATATTATATTTCTTCCGTCCATCGTATTGGTATCGACATAAACCGGATATACAGGATCAGGTACAAGCACCGTATTATCCTTATCAAATATATCAAGAATATTGCCGACATCGCTCTTTGCACCATCTGATATAAATATCTCATTTGTTTCAAGTGCTACTCCATAGCTTTGATAATATCCCTTAACTGCCTCCTGTAAAAAGCCGTATCCCTGCTCAGGTCCATAACCCTTGAAGGTTTCAGCCTTAGCCATATCCTCTACTCCACTATGTAAGCCCTTTATAACCTCGCTGCATAAAGGAAGTGTCACATCTCCAATACCCATACGGATAATATCCGCCTCAGGATGTGCAGCCTGATACTCCGAAACCTTTCTCGCTATATCAGCAAAAAGATAATTTTCCTTTAATTCAAGATAATTTTTGTTAATTTTGACCATTTTATCGCACTCCTCTTTTTTACATATATGTAAGTATTTTAGCAATAATATCTTTTAACCTGATAAAGAAGTATGTCCCTCTCCTTTGATTGGGGTTCTGTTTCAAGCCACTTTATTGCATTTTCATAATCAAGCTTAAAGCCTTCTCCAAAATAATTATACATTGCCTCATGAGAACCGCTAAACGGTTTTGCAGTAACTCTTTTAACATTTTCAGATATAGGAAAATTTCTATTATACGAAAGATTATCTGTCAGTAGTGATTTTCCGTTATCAAATATAGGTGAAGCTTTAAATTTCTCATTACTAAACAATAATGCAAGATTATTTACATGCCTGTCTTCATTTAATGTTATCCTGTCAAGTGTAAATGTTTTTTTTAAATAATCATATAAATCATATCCTGTACTTTTTTTGACAAAATCTAATGTATATTCTATTCTTTTTTCCATATTTTCAAAATTAGCAAGAACCTTCGATAAGTCATGTCCATATTCATTATAATATAGTCTGTATAAAGTAATTAATTCTTCATCATTGTGTAAAAAATCCTTACTTCTACAACCATTAGAACCATTTATCATACCATATTCATATATAACATATTCTTCAGGGCGAAGATTAGAAAAAGTAAGAAGCTTTGAAACAAGATATTCACAAAGTCCCTCATTACCATGTGCGTCAAGCTTATACCAAAATCCTTCCTTTTTATATTTTTTTTGTGTACCTTCTGATGTCCCTTCCTGATATATGATATATTGCTCATCAACGTATACATCGAACATAAACTCCTCCCCATACAATCAACTATCTTATTAAGACATCCTCAGCAGTAATTTTTTCTCCCGGAAAGCGTATCCAAATATAATCATTGTAGGAAACTCCGTGAGTAATTTTAACAATTTCAAGCGGATTATACTCATCAAGCCCCCATGCTTTTAGCTTACTCTTTATATCTACTCTTCCTTCTTCTATGCATCTAAGCCTCAATACTTCATTTAATTGGTTTCTGGATATATTATCACTTGAAAAAATCTGGCGCACCGGATGTATAATATATCTTGAGACATGAACTCTTTGGTTATTTACTGATACTCTGGCAGATAATTCATTTTTCCAAAAAACCTCAAATGAGTATTTATAAATATATGACTTATCTAATAAATATTTATAAAGCTCATCTTTTTCTTTACTGATATTATCTATTAAAAATTTCAATTCTTTTATTCTGTCACATAAATTTCTTCTTTCCTGAATATCAATTTCGGTTTCATAAACTGCACCGGGCTCAACTTTCCCAAGAAGTCTGCTCTTTACACCATCCTTCTGCCGCCATTGTTCATAGTAATATTTTGTTCCGTTTATTTTTTTTACAACAATACTGCTTGAAATATCGCTAATCTCATCAAGTTTATCCTCTGCCTTCTTTAATTCAGTTAAATAATCCTTAAGCCTGTTATCAAGATAATCATACAGTTCCTTTGTCCTATCCATAATTACACCCGCTTATAATATTTTTCTTAAAAAGATTTTAACATACAGATAATCATTTTTCAAGCATTTATATGTTATATAATATTACTTTACTTTTCATAAAAATACAACCAATGAACTCGGATGCTTCTACGCATCAATAGTCGAAATACCTATTGTAATTTCTTCAAGTACATCAAGTAACACTCTTACTGTATCAAGTGAGGTGAACATCGTTACGTTATTCTCACTTGCGCAGCGTCTTATGGATACTCCGTCGCCATAATGAATTCCTGAAAGTATCGCACGGGTATTTATTACGTAGCTTACATAGCCCGAGCGGATAGCCTTCAAGATTTCCTCACTGCCCTCGCTCATCTTGCCTCTCACTCTGGTTCTTATACCGTGCTCCTTAAGAAATACTGCGGTTCCGACAGTAGCCTCTATGTTAAAGCCCATATCATAAAATCTTCTGACTATAGGAAGTGCCTCTTCCTTGTCCTCATCGGCAAGAGTAACCATTACGGTTCCGTAGTTTTGAAGCTTTATTCCGGATGCGACCAGCGCCTTATACATGGCTCTGTGAAGCTTATCATCATAGCCTATCGCCTCGCCTGTCGATTTCATTTCCGGTGAAAGATATGCATCCATTCCCCTTAACTTTGAAAATGAAAATGCAGGAGCTTTTACATACCAGCGCTTTTTCTCATTAGGATACAAAGCTATATCTCTTCCCTTACCAAAATCCACTATGTCACTTTCTTTTATTATCTCCTGTTCCTTAAGGCTCTTGCCAAGTATGACAAGTGTTGCGATATCGGCAAGACTGTAGCCGGTTGCCTTTGACAAAAACGGAACAGTTCTTGACGAACGCGGATTAACCTCAATTATAAACACATTATCATTTTTATCAACTATGAACTGTATATTAAATAATCCAATAATTCCGATTCCAAGTCCAAGCTTCTTAGTGTAATCAAGTATAGTTTCCTTGACCTTATCGGATATGCTGTAAGGCGGGTATACGCTTATGGAATCTCCGGAATGAACTCCGGTTCTTTCTACCAGCTCCATGATGCCCGGAACAAATACATCCGTTCCGTCACAGATGGCATCCACCTCGACCTCCTTACCCTGTATGTACTTGTCTACAAGAACGGGTTTATCCTCATCTATCTCAACCGCATTTTTAAGATAATGTGTCAAATGCTCTTCCTTTGCCACTATCTGCATGGCTCTTCCGCCAAGTACAAAGCTCGGTCTGACAAGCACAGGATAACCTATCTCCTCTGCCGCCTTAAGTCCTGCTTCTATGCTTGTGACTGCCTGACCCTTTGGCTGCGGTATATTTAACTCATATAATACCTTCTCAAAGGCGTCCCTGTTCTCAGCCTTCTCGATAGCTTCACAGTCTGTTCCGATGAGCTTAACTCCCCTCTTCATAAGTGGCTCAGCTAAATTTATGGCAGTCTGTCCACCCAAAGAAGCTATAACACCTTCAGGCTTTTCGTGGATAATAATGTCCATAACATCCTCCACTGTAAGAGGCTCAAAGTAAAGCTTATCAGATGTGGTATAATCCGTTGAAACAGTCTCAGGATTGTTATTTATTATAATAGCCTCGTAGCCGAATTCCTTTATGGTCTTTATCGCATGTACCGTCGAATAATCAAATTCCACTCCCTGTCCTATACGGATAGGTCCGGAACCAAGAACAATGATTTTCTTTTTATCGGATATAATCGACTCATTTTCATCCTCATAGGTTGAGTAAAAATAAGGTATATAGCTGTCAAACTCCGAGGCACAGCTGTCAATCATCTTATATACAGGGAATATACCTTCCTTCTTGCGATATTCAAAGACCGCATCCTCATCGCACTTCCAAAGGTCAGCTATTATCCTGTCTGAAAAGCCCATCTTCTTGGCAAATACTAATTCTGCCCTATCAAATGTTGCATTGGCAAGTACATTTTCTTCCTCCACAATATTTTTAAACTTTCGCAGGAAAAGCATATCTATCTGTGTCTTTGCAGCTATTTCCTCTAAAGAAGTACCGATTCGAAGAAGTCTTGCTATGGCGTATATTCTGTCATCCGTTCCGTCACTTATATAATCAAGAAGTTCTTCCTTGGAATAATCATCAAACTTCTTCATGTAAAGATGATATACGCCTATTTCAAGTGAACGGATAGCCTTAAGTAAACTTTCCTCTAAGGTTCTTCCGACACTCATAACCTCGCCTGTAGCCTTCATCTGGGTTCCGAGATGATTATTGGCATCGGCAAATTTGTCAAATGGGAAACGGGACATTTTCGTAACCACATAATCAAGTGCCGGCTCAAAGGATGCCGGTGTATTGGCAAGCATTATCTCATCCAGATCCATACCTATGCTTATCTTTGCCGATACTCTTGCTATCGGATATCCGCTTGCCTTTGATGCAAGCGCCGACGAACGTGATACACGCGGATTTACCTCAATCAGATAATACTGAAATGAATGAGGATCAAGAGCAAACTGAACATTGCAGCCGCCCTTTATCTTAAGCGCTCTAATTATCTTAAGTGCACTGTCTCTTAACATATGGTATTCCTTGTTGGTAAGTGTCTGTGAAGGACAGACTACTATGGAATCACCGGTATGTATGCCGACAGGGTCGATATTTTCCATATTACAGATGGTAATTACGGTGTCATTTGCATCACGCATTACCTCATATTCTATCTCCTTATAGCCCTTTATACTCTTTTCCACCAGCACCTGATGCACAGGTGAGAGCATAAGAGCATTTTTCATTATCTCTCTAAACTCTTCTTCATCCTTTGCAAATCCTCCGCCGGTTCCACCGAGAGTATATGCAGGTCTTAAAATAATCGGATAACCAATCTTTTCTGCTGCCTCCAAGCCTTCCTCCATGGAATTGGCTATAAGTGAAGGAAGCACCGGTTCACCAAGCTCCTCACAAAGCTCCTTAAACAGTTCTCTGTCCTCAGCCTTTTCAATACTTTCGCTGCTGGTTCCGAGAAGCTCGACGTTACATTCTCTTAAAACGCCCTTCTTTTCAAGCTGCATGGCAAGATTAAGTCCTGTCTGTCCGCCTAAGCTTGGAACGATGGCATCCGGTCTTTCATATCGAATTATCTTTGCCATATATTCAAGCGTTAAAGGTTCCATATATACTCTGTCTGCAATGGCAGGGTCAGTCATAATAGTTGCAGGATTGGAGTTACAGAGGATAACCTCGTAGCCCTCCTCCTTAAGTGCAAGACAAGCCTGTGTTCCCGCATAGTCAAACTCTGCTGCCTGACCTATAACAATCGGTCCCGAGCCGATAACAAGTATCTTTTTTATATCAGTTCTTTTTGACATATTATTGTCCTCCTGATTATTTAATGCCACCTGAAAAGCAAAGTGACAAATATCAAATCTTAATTTTATCCATAAACTATATCAGCTTTCTTCAATAAGCTTTATAAACTCATCAAAGAGATATGAGCTGTCCTGCGGCCCCGGCGCACTTTCCGGATGATACTGCACCGAAAAGACCTTGTCCTTTACGCATCTTGCACCCTCTATGGTATCATCAAGTATATTTATATGTGTCGCCTCAAGTTCAGTGTTCTTAAGGCTTTCCGCATCTACCGCAAAGGAATGATTTTGTGAGGTAATCTCAATCTTTCCGGTGATAAGATTCTTAACCGGATGATTGCCGCCTCTGTGTCCGAACTTGAGCTTGTAGGTTTTTGCTCCGTACGAAAGACTTATAATCTGATGCCCGAGACATATACCGAAAATCGGATATTTACCTCTAAGCTTTTTTATATTTTCAGTAACCTCCGACATATCCGTCGGATCTCCCGGTCCGTTTGAAATAAATACTCCGTCAGGATTTAATTCTATTATATCCTCTGCAGGTGTGTTCCACGGAACTATGGTTACGTTACATTTTCTGTTATTTAAGGAACGAATGATGTTTTGCTTGATTCCGCAGTCGATTGCAACAATATGATATCTTGCATCAAAAACATTTGAACGCCACTTACTCTTACAGCTAACCAACTTAACCGCATCATGCTCGTAAGGGTTCTCCTCAATTATTTTAAGTCCCTCCTCCACGGAGGTATCTAATCCTGTTATAAGCACTCTCCTTGAACCAAGGTCTCTTATGGAACGCGTAAGCTTCCTTGTATCAATACCGGAAATGCCTGTTATATGGTACTTTTCCATAATCTCCGAAAGAGTTCTCTTACTTCTGAAATTAGACGGAAAATCATTATACTCTCTTACTATAAGGCCACCAATCGTTGGTATATCAGTCTCATAATCATCGTTGGCAATACCGTAATTACCGATAAGCGGATAGGTCATAACAACCGACTGATATGTATAGGACGGATCGGAAATAATTTCCTGATATCCAACCATGGAGGTATTAAAAACAATCTCCGTCACCTTATCAGAGGTATCACCAAAAGCATATCCGTAATACTCGCTTCCATCTTCAAGAATTAACTTTCTGTCAAACTCTTTTCGTTCCATCTTTTTTCACCTTCTATTTCATTAATTTATCATGCTATGGCTGATTAATTCATAACCTTGGCGAGTTGTTTGTATCAAATATATCTATAAACAGGTACTTTGAACACGCCGGTACTTAGCGAGGTATTTTCGAGCTTAGTACCGCTGCGTGTGAGAGTAGCGAGAGCGTGCCTGTTATAGATATAATTTGATACAAACAACTCTCTCCAAGCTCATCATTAATCAGCCACCGCCATGTAAAGAATCATCTGGGCGGCTTCAACCATTGTATTTCCGGAGTCCATACTGCATTTTTGTATATAATGATACGCCTCCGGCTCCGTCATATTGTTACGCTCCATCAAAAGGAGCTTTGCATTGTTGACATAGTTTTTACCATGCTCTCCTCTTTTCCTGCCCTTTTGCTCTTCGATTTTCTTTTTAATCTTCCTGTTTTGCTGTTCTAAAAGCATATTAACCGTATTTACTATATCACTCGGTTTACAGGGCATGGCAAGTGTCACGACACCGTCGGGGCACCTCGAAAGATTTTCCCTTGATGTCATAAGTACAAGAGCAAAGTTATCGGGAAGATATGATAAAAGCTCAGAGGAATGCATATCCGGAAATGTATGTCCGCATATAACAACCCCCGATTCGAGCTGATTTACATTTGATAAAACCGTTGCAGCAGCACTGCATATAGCAAAGGTTTCCAAACCATATCTTCCAAGCAAGTCACTTATTTTCTTCGAATCATTCAGTTTAGGCAATGCAATAATAATACTGCCCATTTATTTTAACTCCTCATGCAATCCTTAAATTCTGTACAGATACTTCTGAAGCTCCCAATCTGAAACCTGACTCATATATTCATCCCACTCATTTTCCTTGGATACGGCATACTTTTCTGCAAAGTCTGCTCCCAGAGCATCCTTGGCAACACTGCTTTCCTTAAACAGCTTAACTGCCTCAAGCAGATTTGAAGGTAAGTCTTCCTTTGAAAGACTTTCATCAGGTACAAGCTTTTCATCAATACCTTTAAGACCTGCATTTATAAACATTGCAAATGCAAGATAAGGATTTGCTGACGGGTCAGCAAATGAAAACTCAAGCTTCACATCCTCTCCCTTTCTGCTGTGAAGCTTAGGTTTATTATTAAAATCTCTCTTATATGAATTAACAATCGGATTAGTTATGGCGCACATTTCCTTTGCATATTTCATAACTCCGCCTGCAAACCATGCACCCGGATTATCTTTATCGCCACCTACATAATCCATAAGAATATTTCTGTCATCCTTATATACAGATATATTAAGATGCATACCGGAACCGGCCTGATTCTGCCTTGGTTTAGGCATAAATGTGGCATGAAGTCCAAAGGTCTTTGCAACCGAACGTACCGAGGACTTAAATGTAATCAAATCATCCGCCATGCTAAGAGGCGTCCCCTCCTCAAAATCTATCTCATGCTGTGCAGAAGCACCTTCATGATATGAGGAGTTTATGTTAAAGCCCATTTCCTCAAGCATAAGAACCATGTTTCTTCTTGCATTTTCACCAAGGTCAACAGGTCCAACATCCATAAGTCCTGCATGTTCATGTGAAACGGTTGTAGGCTGTCCGTTCTCATCTGTATGGAAAAGGAAAAATTCACACTCAGGATTAATATAAAAATCATAGCCCATATCCTTTGCCTTTTTGATAGTATTCTTTAAAATGGTTCTCGGACTGAAATCAATCTCGTTACCATCACCGTCGCATACATCACATATGAGTCTTGCGACACCGCTTTGCTGCGGTCTCCACGGAAGAATCGCAAAGGTATCAAGATCAGGCTTAAGATAAAGCTCATCCTCATATATCTTAAAAATCTTTTCATTTTCAAAGGCATACTGATTATCCAAAACCTTTTCAAGCTTGCGAGCCGTCACCGCAACATTTTTTAAATTGCCGAGCGGATCAGTAAACTGAAGCCTGATAAACTCAATATCCTCTTCCTCTATCATTTCCATAATTTCCTGTTTAGTACGCATAATATCTCCTTTCCATATCAAACATTATCTTACGAATCTTTAATACTATTTGCACAAGATTCTTTTGTTGATTCCATATGACTTATTTCATCGCAAACATGCTCTCGCTCGGTTTTTTACGTAACGGTACTAAGCTCGACAATACCTCGTTAAGTACCGACGTAAAAAAACGGTTTGCTTATGAAATAGTCATATATAATCAACTATAAAGTTTATTGGCTTTTCAAATAGTATCAAAGATTCGTGTAACCCATGAGGGATTCATCGACCTCTCGTGCAGCGGCTCTTCCTTCTGCGATTGCCCATACAACAAGAGACTGTCCTCTGTGCATATCACCTGCAGTATAAATCTTATCTTTGCTTGTCTTGTATGAGCCGGCAAGAGTTTTTACATTGGTTCTACCATCACATTCTACACCAAAACCCTCGGTCACGTAAAGTTCACTTCCTAAAAATCCTGCTGCAATTAATAAAAGCTCGCAAGGAAGCTCCTTCTCACTTCCTTCCACAGGAACCATATTGTATCTTCCTGCCTTTTTATCAAAAACCGTCTTAAGTGAAACCGTCTTAACAGCCTTAAGCTTACCCTTATTATTTTTTATAAATTCCGAAACGGTTGTGCAGTAAAGTCTCGGATCATGACCAAATTTATATATAGCCTCCTCCTGACCATAGTCCGTCTTGCAGACTCTCGGCCATTCAGGCCACGGATTACTTTCGGTACGTGTATCCGGTGCTTTAGGCATCATTTCTAGCTGGATAACACTCTTTGCGCCAAGTCGTATAGATGTTCCGACACAGTCATTACCGGTATCTCCACCGCCTATTACTATGACATTTTTATCCTTGGCAAGCTCATACGGGAATTTCTTGAAATCACTGTCAAGCAGACTCTTGGTCACCTGCTTTAGGAAATCAACCGCAAAATATATCCCCTCTGCATCTCTGCCCGGTGCATTTATATTACGTGGATTTGAAGCACCGCAGGCAAGGATAACCCTGTCATACTTTTTCTCAAGTTCAGAAGGCTTTACATCAACGCCTACATTGGCATTGCATATAAATTCAATACCTGCCTCTTCCATTAATTTTATTCTTCTGTCTATAATCTTTTTATCAAGCTTCATATTTGGTATGCCGTACCTGAGTAATCCGCCTACCCTGTCACTTCTTTCATATACAGTGACTTTATGTCCTCTCTTATTAAGAAGCTGTGCTGCCGCAAGTCCCGAAGGTCCGCTTCCGACTATGGCAACTGTCTTTCCGGTTCTCACCGAAGGAGCGGCTTCTTCCACCAATCCGTTTTCATAAGCATATTCTATGACCGAACGTTCATTTTCCTTGGTCGATACAGGCTTGGTATGAAGTCCGCAGGTACAAGCCGCCTCACAAAGTGCAGGACATACCCTTGATGTAAATTCAGGAAAGCTGTGAGTCTTTGCAAGCCTTTTATAAGCCTCCTCCCAGTTACCCTGATATATCATATCGTTCATCTCCGGAACGAGGTTATGAAGCGGACAGCCCGATGCCATACCGGATATCATAACTCCCGCCTGACAAAACGGCACGCCGCAATCCATACATCTCCCTGCCTGCTTACACTGTTCCTCGGAAGGAAGAAGCTTGTGGAATTCTTCAAAATTAGCTATACGCTCTTTTTCTGTAACCACAGGTCCGTCAACTCTTTCAAAATCCATAAATCCTGTTGCTTTACCCATATTCTTATCCTCCTTCCTAATTCATAAACTCAGAAAAGGCTTCTATCTGTGCCTTTTCCCTGCTAAGTCCCTGTTCCTCATACTTAGCGGTAAGTCTCAACATCTGTTTGTAATCACCTGCTATAATCTTTTTAAATTTTGGAATGTAATCATCAAAATTATCTATTATATCCTGACCTTTCTTTGAACCCGTTGCCTTAACGTGTTCCTCTATCAAGGCCTTAAGCTCCTCCCGGTCAATCTTACTGTCAAGCTTTTCGGTTATAACAAGCTGCTTATTTAAATTCTTATATAGGCTGTTATGCTCATCCAAAACATATGCCACTCCGCCGCTCATACCTGCGGCAAAGTTCTTTCCGGTAGGACCTAAGATTACCGCAACACCGCCTGTCATATATTCACAGCCGTGCTCACCGACACCCTCAACTACGGTAGTTGCACCGGAATTTCTTACGCAGAATCTCTCACCTGCCATACCCGCTATAAATGCCTTTCCCGAGGTTGCACCGTAAAGCGCTACATTTCCGATAATTATATTTTCCTCCGAATTGTAAGCAGCCTCCTTAGGTGCTTTTACAATAAGCTTTCCACCTGATAATCCCTTACCGAAATAATCATTGCTGTCACCGGTAAGGTTAATCGTAAGTCCCTTAGGGATAAATGCACCGAAGCTCTGACCGCCTGCGCCCTTACAATCTAAAACTATGGTATCATCATCAAGTCCGTCCGGATGATTTCTTGTAATCTCCGCACCGATAAGCGTACCAAAGGTTCTGTCAATATTGGTAAGCTTGGTTTCAAGCTTTATGTTCGTTCCCTTTTTAATTGCTGTCTGAAGCTTCTTATCAAGCAGGAGCTTTTCATCCTTTGTATCCTCAAGCTTAAAGTCATATGCCTTATCTGCATGGAAGGTCATTAACTCATGATCTATATCCGAAAGATTAACTATAATCTTGCTTAAATCAATCTTCTCCTCCTTCTCGCTTAAATGATCCTTTTTCTTAAGAAGGTCTGTTCTTCCGACCATTTCATCTATGGTTCTTACACCAAGCTTAGCCATGTATTCTCTAAGCTCTCTTGCTATAAATCTCATAAAGTTTTCAACATACTCTGCCTTGCCGATAAATCTCTCACGAAGCTTTGGATTCTGAGTCGCAACACCCATAGGACAGGTATCCAGATTACAAACCCTCATCATAACACAGCCGAGAGTTACAAGCGGTGCTGTTGCAAATCCGAATTCCTCTGCTCCAAGCAGACATGCTATAGCAACATCTCTTCCGCTCATAAGCTTACCGTCCGTCTCGATAACCACCTGATTACGCAGTCCGTTTAAAAGCAGTGTCTGATGTGTCTCTGCAAGACCAAGCTCCCAAGGAAGTCCTGCATTGTGAATGGAACTAAGAGGCGCAGCACCCGTTCCTCCGTCATAGCCGGACACAAGGATTACCTGAGCGCCCGCTTTGGCAACACCGGCTGCAACAGTTCCTACACCGGCTTCCGAAACAAGCTTAACAGATATTCTTGCATTTTTATTTGCATTCTTTAAATCATATATAAGCTGTGCCAAATCCTCGATAGAGTAAATGTCATGATGAGGCGGTGGGGATATAAGACTAACACCCGGAGTTGAATGTCTAGTCTTAGCTATCCAAGGATAAACCTTTTTTCCCGGAAGATGTCCGCCCTCACCCGGCTTGGCACCCTGTGCCATCTTAATCTGTATTTCTCTTGCACTTACAAGATATTTGCTGGTTACGCCAAATCTTCCGCTCGCAACCTGCTTTATCGCAGAGCTTCTGTCATGTGAGGTTCCTGCCGAAGCAAGCCTCTCATCACTTTCTCCGCCCTCGCCACTGTTAGACTTACCGTGAAGGTGATTCATGGCAACCGCAAGTGCCTCATGTGCCTCCTCGGATATGGAACCGTAGGACATGGCTCCTGTCTTAAATCTTTTTACAATCTCATCCTCCGGCTCTACCTCCTCGATTGGTATGCCGCTTTCAGGATAATTAAAATCAATAAGACTTCTTAAATAGCCTGTTTTCTCACTGTCAACCATGCTTGTGTACTGCTTGAACTTATCGTAATTTCCTTCTCTGGTTGCAGTCTGAAGCATATGTATGGTCTGTGGATTATATCTGTGTGCCTCACCCTGACTTCTCATCTTGTGTCTTCCTACAGACGAAAGTGTAAGGTCACTATTTAAGCCAAGAGGATCAAAGGCTTTAGAGTGCTCTTTATCCACTCTCTTAGCTATATCATCAAGGGTAATTCCTCCGACTCTGCTGACAGTTCCCGTAAAGTACTCGTCTATAACCTCTTTGGATATACCTATTGCCTCAAATATCTTGCTGCCCTGATAGGATTGGATGGTTGAAATACCCATCTTGGAGGCTATCTTAACTATGCCGTGCAAAACCGCATCATCATAATCATTTACCGCCGCATAATAATCCTTATCAAGTCTTCCCTCATCTATAAGTTCCTGTATGGAAGAATGTGCAAGATATGGATTGACGGCACACGCACCAAAACCAAGTAAGGTGGCAAAATGATGTACCTGTCTTGGCTCGCCTGACTCAAGAATAAGTGACATAGCTGTACATTTCTTAGTCTGAACGAGATATTTATGAACTGCTGCTACTGCAAGAAGTGAAGGTATGGCAACATGATTTTCATCGACTCCCCTGTCAGAGAGAATCAGTATATTTGCACCCTCTTTGTATGCTTTATCAACCTCAACAAAAAGATGATCGATTACTCTCTTCATAGGTGTGCTCTTGTAATAAAGAGTTGAAACCTTGGCAACCTTAAAGCCCGGCTTATTCATCTTCTCAATCTTAAGAAGGTCAAGGTCTGTAAGTATAGGATTGTGTATCTTTAATACCTGACAATTTTCAGGCTTTTCCTCAAGAAGATTACCGTTTTTACCAACATAGACCGTAGTTGAGGTAACAATCTTTTCTCTCTCCGCATCTATAGGCGGATTGGTAACCTGTGCAAAAAGCTGTTTGAAATAATAAAACAGCGGCTGGTATTCCTCGGAAAGTACCGCAATAGGGGTATCAACACCCATGGCACCTATTGCCTCGGCACCGTTAAGTGCCATATTTCTTATGCCCTCCTGATAATCCTCATAGGAATATCCAAATGCCTTTTGAAGTCTCTGCCTTTCCTCATTTGTGTAGGATATAACCTTTTCATTTGGAATCTTGATGTCATGAAGCTCTAAAAGACTGCTGTCAAGCCACTCTCCGTAAGGCTCCTTTTTAGCATATTTTTCCTTTATCTCCTCATCGGATAGAATGACCTTATTTATCGTATCTACCAAAAGCATCTTGCCCGGATGAAGTCTTTCCTTCTTTAAAATGTGCCGTTCATCAAGTGAAAGGACTCCAACCTCGGAGGACAGGATAAGTCTTCCGTCATCCATTACATAATATCTTGATGGTCTAAGGCCGTTCCTGTCAAGGATAGCTCCCATCACATCTCCGTCTGAAAAAAGAATTGATGCAGGTCCGTCCCAAGGCTCAAGCATGGTTGCATAATACTGGTAAAAATCTCTTTCCTCCTGCGTAAGGGTATCATTGTGTGCCCAAGGTTCAGGTATCATAATCATAGCTGCAAGCGGCAGATCCATACCACTCATAACAAGGAATTCAAGGGTATTGTCAAGCATGGCAGAGTCGGAACCACTCTGTGATATAACCGGAAGAACCTTGGTCATATCATCTGCCGAAAAATGATCCGAATGCATGGTTTCTTCTCTTGCAAGCATCTTATCAGCATTACCCTTAATAGTATTAATCTCTCCGTTATGTACGATAAATCTGTTAGGATGAGCCCTCTCCCAGCTTGGATTGGTATTGGTTGAAAATCTCGAGTGAACCATGGCTATAGCTGAATCATAATCCTCATCCTGTAAATCCTTGAAAAATGTCCTAAGCTGTCCTACTAAAAACATACCCTTATAAACTATGGTTCTGCATGAAAGTGACGGAACATAGGTATTGTCATTACTCTGTTCAAATTCTCTTCTTATAACATAAAGCTTTCTGTCGAATTCAAGGTCTGTCAAAGGTGTATCCGGTCTTTTAATAAATGCCTGATATATCGAAGGCATACACTCTCTTGCCCTGCTTCCTAAAACTTCAGGTACAATATCTACCTCTCTCCATCCTAAAAAATCAAGCTTATCCTTTGCCACGATTATCTCAAACATCTTCTTAGCCTGGCTTCTTTTAAGCTCATTTTGAGGGAAGAAAAACATACCTACCGCATATTCTCTTTCGTTTCCGATTTCTATGTTTATTTCCTTACAAATCTTCTTAAAAAACTTATGTGATATCTGTGTAAGGATACCTACACCGTCACCGGTTTTTCCCTCTGCGTCCTTTCCGGCACGATGCTCAAGGTTTTCTACTATGCTTAAAGCATCCTTTACAACATCGTGTGACTTTACTCCGTTTATATTGACAATCGCGCCTATACCGCAGTTGTCATGCTCAAATTCCTGATTATATAATCCGTTTTTTTGTATGTTCATGTGTTTTACCTACCTTTCCGTTTTGGCTTACGAGCTTGGATTAAATCCATCGCAGGCACGCTCTCGCTACTCTCACACGTAGCGGTTCTAAGCTCTTTGGATGCCAATTATAATCAACTTCTTACTTCGTAAAGTTGATTATAATCGTCATCCAATTCGCTAAGTACCGACGTGTTCAAAGTACCTGCATATGGATTTATCCAAGCTTCGTAAGCCATTTACATATTGTTTAAAGATAAATAGTTATATTACTCTACAAATTTTATATATCCTTCATATATCAAAAACTGCATATATAATTCAGTTTATGTTCGGTGTGTTAGTGCAGCTTCAATTAGTCCATAGAATAATGGGTGTGGATCATCCGGTCGTGATTTGAACTCGGGATGTGCCTGAGTTGCCACAAAGTAAGGATGATCTTTTAGCTCTATCATTTCTACTATCCTGCCGTCAGGTGATAGTCCTGAAAGTATCATGCCGTTTTCGGTAAGCTTTTCTCTGTAGTCATTATTTACTTCATATCTATGTCTGTGTCTCTCCGATATATCAAGCTTACCGTACAGCTTCGCTGCCCTTGTTCCTTCCTTTAGTACACAAGGATATGCACCAAGCCTTAAGGTGCCTCCGATATTTACTACTCCGTTTTGCTCCGGCATAAGAGCTATAACCGGATTTTTCGTATCAGGCTCAAGCTCAATGCTTGCAGCATCCTTTATGCCTATTACATTTCTTGCAAATTCAATAATCGCAAGCTGCATTCCAAGGCATATGCCAAGGTATGGAATATTTTTTTCTCTTGCATACCTTATGGCAAGTATCTTTCCTTCCGTTCCTCTCGGACCAAAGCCTCCCGGAACAAGTATTCCGTCTGTGTCGTGAAGGAATTCTTCTATATTTTCACTCGTAAGCTTTTCAGCATCTATCCATCTTATATTTACTTCAGCATGATTGGCTATGCCCGCATGTTTCAATGCTTCCGCCACACTTAAGTACGCATCATGAAGTGCAACATATTTTCCAACCAAGGATATAGTAACCTTATTGTTCGGATGATTTAATCTTGAAACCATATCCTTCCACTTATCAAGGTCAGGCTCCGGACAAGGAAGCTTAAGACATTCACAGACAGCCTGTGCAAGCTTTTCCTTTTCCAACATAAGCGGAACCTCGTAAAGCGAAGGTGCATCAAGATTCTGTAAAACATGCTCTTTCTTTACATTACAGAATAACGCAATCTTTTCACGCATATTGTCATCTATCGGATAATCCGAACGACATACCAGAATGTCCGGCCATATACCCATACTCTGAAGTGCCTTGACACTTGCCTGTGTCGGCTTGGTCTTCATTTCCCCCGAAGCCTTAAGATATGGGATAAGCGTAACCTGAATCATAATCGCATTTTCTCTTCCCACCTCAGCCTGAAACTGCCTTATGGCTTCAAGAAACGGCTGGCTCTCTATATCTCCCACCGTGCCGCCGACCTCAATAATAGAGATTGTATAATCATCATTGTTATCCGTATAAATGTGGTCCTTTATCTCATTGGTAATATGCGGGATAACCTGAACCGTACCGCCGCCGTATTCTCCGCGTCTTTCCTTATTTAAGACCGACCAGTATATTTTTCCTGTTGTAATATTGGAATTATGATTGAGACTTTCATTTATGAATCTTTCGTAATGTCCTAAGTCAAGGTCTGTCTCCGTTCCGTCATCCGTTACGAAAACTTCACCATGCTGTATAGGATTCATAGTTCCGGGATCAACATTGATGTAAGGGTCAAACTTCTGCATTGTAACCCTGTATCCTCTTGCCTTGAGGAGTCTTCCAAGCGAGGCAGCGGTGATACCTTTACCCAGTCCCGACACAACTCCACCTGTTACAAATACATACTTAACCATCTTTGGTCCCTCCCTATTATTTATTCCTACGACATGTACACCTCGCCTATCGGCTCGGTGATTTATCTTTCGACATGCTACACCTCGCCTGTCGGCTCGGTGATTTATCTTTCGATATGCTACACCTCGCCTGTCGGCTCGGTGATACGACTTCGTCGTATATCTAAGTTTTTATTCTTTACCTATTGCGTGCAAGCACGCATAGGTAATCATAAAAACTTATCTGCATGTCTCAGTTTCGCACAAAAAAAGGCACTTCGAGTGTTAAACTCGAAGCGCCTTTGCTTCATCTCTAAATATATTAATTGTTTGGTAGGAAAATGTCAAGGGGAAATTTACTGAATATAAGCAAAAATGCCATTGTCATTTTTATACAGATATGATATTATGTTTATGGGTGTTATCCTATAACGGTAGGCGGTTGCTCTTCAATCAAGGTAATGTAAACCTTGTTTACATAGAAATCCTGCTATCAGGAAATCTGACCGATTGGAGTGAGGCTTATGGATATTGTTGATATAATATCTCTGCTCGGATATTCCATAACTATATTTAGCTTTTGGATAAGGGTAGGAATTTACTTATTTGATAATGGACATAAAAATAACCGCCCTACGCCTAAATAGTACGGTTATTTTTATAATCTTATAACTGTTAGGGGCAACCGTCTATCGGTAACACCTTTTCTAGAATATATCATTAAAGCCTCTTATTGTCAATATTCATTATTATACCTTTTCAAAAGGTACTCTTTTACAATGTCACAAAATTTCAAATAGGTAAAAGCGCCAATAGTAACGAATATCCCAGACATAAAATCAGGCTTACAATCACAAAAGACTTTGTGTATTTTTCTTGGTATTTTGCTTCATCATCAATCTTTTCCTTTTGCCTTTTAGTCATTCTCCAAGTCGCAGGAAATAATGCTGCCACAAGGAAAATAACAAACAACATAATACCAATAAAAATTAAAACACCTAACAGTCCTCCATCCACATCACCGGATACAGCTTTATAAATACCGGCTGCAATGATTAATAAAAGAGAGATTATTTCAACAATTTTTTCCCATGTTTTTAATTTACCTGTCAATTTCGTTACCTCCTAGCATTCTCAATTTTTTGATTTTATTATTACTACACAACCCACAAATCTATATAATCCCTTCATTTACCTTACCCCTAAAATTTCTGTTATATTAATACATACTTTTCTAATATACACGACCTATGATAAACCTTTTACAAATCATTTTTCCTACTGTAATTATATACTTCCTTAATAAAACCTAAATCAGATTCAGTAATTGTAAGGCGTATTCCGGTATCTGTTTTTTCTACGATACCATAAAAACTTGAATTATCATTATCCCAAAATCCCTGATTTATACTTAGTCTTTCTCCGTCAATATTGGCATTAGCCGTACCTGATGCAGCTTTGTATATAACAATTTCCAAATAATAACCACCTGTCTGAGGATTATCCTCAGATATTGTTATTGTACTTACCCCATCGTCATCAGAAACCCAATCACCTAAAAAAATTTCATCAGTTGCGCCATAAACCTCAGCTGTACGAGGCACATTAGGCGCACCGGAAAGTTCTATCTCTTCCTCTGTTTTATTATTCTCTGTTTTATTATTCTCTGTTTTAATTTCTTCCTCAGTTTTCTCCTCTGTTTCTGTTATAGCCTCCGTCTCTGTTTTATCTTCCTCAACTCCTGTTGATGAGACTTCTGTTTCTTTATCCGTGGTCTTTCCTCTTTCAGAACCATTATCAGAATTACCACATCCTGACATCAAAGCAATACATAAAATTACAATAGCTACAAACTTAAATCTTCTCATTAAATGCTCCTCCATTTATATTATACTTGTTTCAAACTAAATATTATTTTCATAATTCTATATATTTTTACAAAAGATTCCAATAAAAAGAATATTTAAATATTGACATAATATCAGCTCAATCATATAATACTAATAGAAACAGCGTGCTGTTTCAGGTGGGCTAACACCCTAATCCGATATTCTTGCCGAACGAATGTGTCGGTAGTTGGCAGGCAACAGAAAAACCTGAATTCTTGTTAGACAGATGGTGCTAACCGTTGGCGGACAACAGAAAAATTAGTCATTTTAAGAGAGTTGATAATGCTAAAGTATTATTCAACTCTCTTTTTTATTTTAAACCACTGATAATATATAACGGTTTTATCATGCGAAGCATGATGTCGGTTGGATAGGGCTTACATACACCATTCTATCCAACCGACCGTGATCTTTAATTGTCACTCTGTAGTGCATCGTATCCGGTCTCGCCGGTTCTTACCTTAACTACATTTTCCACATCGTATACGAAGATTTTACCATCGCCGATATGGCCTGTGTAAAGCACCTTACGTGCAGTGTTAATAACATCCATAACAGGAACTTTGGAAACTACCATTTCAACCTGAACTTTAGGTAAGAGCGACATCTCCATCTTAACTCCACGGTAGTATTCCGGTGCACCGTTCTGTACACCACAGCCAAGAACCTGAGTTACGGTCATACCGGTTACACCGATATTGTTCATCGCTTTCTTTAACTTCTCAAAACGCTCCTGTTTAAGGATAATTTCAACCTTGGTAATCTTATGCTCATTAGGTATATCAGAAGTCTTAACCGCTGCCGGTACCGCTTCATCCATAGGAACACTGCCTATCATCTCGTAGTCGTCAAGATCAGAGGTATCTGAGATACCGGTCGGAGCAAATTCAAAGCCTGCATAAGCACTTGTAAGACCATGCTCAGTAAGGTCAAGACCTTTGATTTCCTCTTCTTTGCTTGCACGAAGACCAAGAGTTGCTCTTATAATTGCAAATGTAATGTATATCGTAACTGCAGTCCATGCAGCAGTACAAATCATACCTAAAAGCTGAATACCAAGCAGCTTAAATCCGCCACCGTAGAAAAGACCTACCATCTCATTTCCTGCTGAATCGGCAACTGAGTAACCCGGTACAGTGTTTGTTGAGAAAAGACCGACTGCGATAGTACCCCAGATACCATTCATCATATGTACTGCTACCGCACCTACAGGGTCGTCAACGTGAAGCACATAATCAAGGAACCATACGCCAAATACTACAAGCACGCCCGATACTGCACCGATTATGATAGAACCTAAAGCATCTACTGTATCACAAGGAGCTGTGATTGCAACAAGTCCGGCGAGGGAAGCATTAAGACACATTGAAACATCCGGCTTGCCGTATCTGATCCAAGTGAAAATCATACATACTACTGTTGCTACTGCAGGTGCAATTGTAGTTGTTACAAATATATCACCAAGCTGTGGTACACTTGTTGCAGCTGCACCGTTAAAGCCGTACCATCCGAGCCAGAGGATAAATACACCTAAAGCACCGATTGGGATATTGTGTCCCGGAAATGCATTGACCTTTGTTACCTTACCATTTTCATCCTTTTCAAATTTACCGATTCTCGGTCCAAGCATTGCAGCACCTACAAGTGCGCAGATACCACCTACCATATGAATACAGTTTGAACCGGCAAAATCATGGAAGCCAATCTGTGATAACCAGCCGCCGCCCCAGGTCCAGTGAGCCTCAACCGGATATATAACAGCCGAGATAACTGCCGAATATACACAGTATGAAATAAATCTTGTTCTTTCAGCCATGGCACCTGAAACTATGGTTGCCGTAGTTGCACAGAACACTAAGTTAAATACAAAGCCTGACCAGTCAAAGTCAGCATAGTTTGTGAAGATATCAAAGTTTGGAATACCAACCAAACCGCACAAAGCATCTTCACCCAAGAAAAGTCCGAAACCAAGCAGGATAAATGTAACTGTTCCTATACAAAAATCCATCAGGTTCTTCATAATGATGTTACCTGCATTCTTGGCTCTTGCAAAGCCTGTCTCAACCATTGCAAAGCCTGCCTGCATCCAGAATACCAATGCGGCACCTGCCAAAAACCACAGGCCAAACATCTCATCATTTACAGCATTTAAAATTTCTTCCATACGTCATTCCTCCCTTTTTATATTTCATGTCTTTTCTTGGTTTCTTGTATCAGATGAAATCTATCGCAGGCACGCTCTCGCTACTCTCGAACGCAGCGGTACTAAATGTCTTAATCCCGAAAAACATATCAACTCACTTCGTTCGTTATATGTTTTTCAGTCTTAATCCATTAAGTGCCGGCATTCTCAAAGTACCTGCTTATAGATTTATCTGATACATCGAAACCAAGAAAAGCGCATCATATCAATCAAGATAGGATGCGCCTTTGCATGTAATAAATTTTAAATTATATGTTATTTTTATTTCTTACTATACAGGATAGTTGTTGTTAAAGCACGCCATACATATAGGCAGGTCGCCAACCATTTCCTTAAAGTCCTCGGTTCGCATATAGCCAAGTGAATCTGCACCTATGGTTTTTCTTATGTCCTCTGATGAGTGCTTGGATGCGATTAACTGGCTTTGGCTCGGTACGTCTGTTCCGTAGTAGCACGGATATAAAAACGGTGGTGAGCTGATTCTTACATGAACACTTTTGGCTCCGGCAGATTTCAGCATATTTATAAGATTTGCCATCGTCGTGCCACGCACAATCGAATCATCTATCAGAACAATTCTTTTGTCCTTTACCACACTCTTTATAACGCTAAGCTTCATATGTACCGCCGACTCGCGTTCCTCCTGTGTAGGCTTTATGAAGGTTCTTCCCACATAGCTGTTCTTGTGGAAGGCTATCCCAAACGGTATCCCGGACTCCTCCGAATACCCCTTTGCAGCAGCAACTCCCGAATCGGGAACGCCTACAACCAGATCTGCCTCTATCGGATAGGCTCTTGCTAAAGCCTTCCCTGCATTTATCCTTGAATCATATACATTTATTCCGTCAATAACCGAATCAAGTCTTGCAAAATATATATATTCAAAGATGCAATGCGCGTGTCTTTCCTGACACAGGCTAAGGTCTGATTTTATTCCGTCAGGTGAAATGGTTATAATCTCACCCGGTTTTATATCTCTTACAAATTCGGCATCCACCGAAGTAAGTGCACAGCTTTCCGAAGCAAGTATGTAGCTTTCACCCCTTTTACCGAGGCAAAGGGGCTTGAGTCCCAAAGGATCCCTTACTCCTATAAGCTTTCTTGGGCTCATAACTATCAAAGCATAACCGCCCTTAAGCTTTTTAGCCGTCTTTATTATCGCCTGCTCAACCGAATCGCTGTCAATTCTGTTTACAGCTATCTCACAGGCAATTACCTCTGAATCTGTGGAAGTGTAAAATACCGCACCATCCTTTTTAAGCTCTTCTTTAAGTGTATCGGTATTGGTTATGTTTCCGTTGTGAACCAGTGCCAATGTACCCTTAAAATAATTAAGTACAAGAGGCTGTGCATTTTCTATGCTACTCTCACCGGTTGTCGAATATCTCACATGACCTACACCGAGATTGCCGATCAGCTTATCAAGGTTATCGTTATGAAAAACTTCATTTACAAGTCCCATACCCTTGTGCTGACTTACATTCCACATAGGTCCCCCGGTGTTGCAGACCGCCATTCCTGCGGCCTCCTGACCTCTGTGCTGCAAAGCACTCAGTCCGTAGTATATTGTGTGGGCGGCCTGCTCATCTTCAGGGGAGTATATACCAAATACGCCGCATTCTTCATGTAATTTATCTAAATCCATATCGCTTTTATCCATAAAGCTCATTTTTCTAAACTCCCATACCAAGAATATACTTTCCAAGAAACCTTTCTTCGCAAATAATCAAATCAAGATTTTCTTTTACATATATTCTCGTCTAAGCATAAAACAATAAGTCTTCATATGTAGGATATGGTAATAAATGTGCAGGAAGCTTATCCTCAACCTCATCTGCAATCTTACGAATCTCATCCATCTCGGCAAGGATAACATCATGATAATAAAATGATGCCTTGTATACGTCTTCTTCGGTTAATGCCTCGGCTGATATCGTATCATCCTTAAGCTTACCAAGCAGCTCGTAAATCTTATCATAAGCCTCTGACATAAATGCAAGCTCTGTCTTGCCTGCCTTGCTCTCGATACCGGCTGCATCACGCTTAAACTGAATTGTATTGCTTAACTCATCCTCGTAAGAATAAATTGCAGGAAGCACATCATGATTTAACATGCTTTGTAAGGTCTTTGCCTCTATATGTATAATCTTGCAGTAGTTTTCTACGAAGATTTCATATCTTGACCTTATCTCTGTCTCTGTAAATACACCGTGCTTAGTGAAAAGCTCTATATTCTTATCATCAACAAAATGAGGAAGTGCTTCCGGTGTTGACTTAAGGTTGTAAAGGCCTCTTCTTTCCGCCTCTTCAACCCATTCATCAGTATAACCGTTTCCGTTAAATATAACCTTCTTATGCTTAGCAATGGCTCTCTTAACAAGCTGGTGAACGGCATCCTTCATATCATCCGTATTTGCATCCTTAAGCTCTTCATAAAATTGGCTTAAAGCCTCTGCAACCGCTGTATTTAATACGATATTCGGTCCTGCAACCGAAACCTCCGAGCCAAGCATACGGAACTCAAATTTATTACCCGTAAATGCAAACGGTGAGGTTCTGTTTCTATCGGTAGTATCCTTAAAGAAATGCGGTAAAACAGTTGCGCCTGTTTCCATTCTTACTCTGTCCTGCTGGTTAAAGAGCTCATCCTTTTCTATCGCCTCAATAATTGCATTTAATTCTTCACCAAGGAAGATGGAAACGATTGCAGGAGGTGCTTCATTTGCGCCAAGTCTGTGGTCATTTCCCGCACTTGCTACGGATATTCTCATAAGGTCTGCATAATCATCAACCGCCTTTATAACTGCCATCAAAAATACCAAAAATGAAATGTTATCCGCAGGTGTCTTACCCGGTTCAAGAAGATTTAATCCTGTATTGGTTGACATCGACCAGTTGTTATGCTTACCCGAACCATTGATACCATCAAACGGTTTCTCATGTAAGAGACACGCAAGACCATGCTTATCCGCAACCTTCTTCATAACCTCCATAGTAAGCTGATTGTGATCTACAGCTACATTGGTGGTATCAAATACAGGTGCCAACTCGTGCTGTCCCGGTGCAACCTCATTATGCTTTGTCTTAGCAGGTATGCCAAGCTTCCAAAGCTCTTCATCAAGGTCATGCATGAAAGCGGATACTCTCGGCTTAAGTGCTCCGAAATAATGATCCTCCATCTCCTGACCCTTAGGAGGCATAGCTCCGAGTAAGGTTCTTCCGGTAAAGATTAAATCCTTTCTTTGCTTATATAACTCCTTATCAACAAGGAAGTATTCCTGCTCAGGTCCTACCGTTGTTGATACATTGGTTACATCGGTTCTTCCAAGTAAATGAAGCATCTTTGTTGCCTCTTTATTAAGAGCCTCCATGGAACGAAGAAGCGGTGTCTTCTTATCAAGTGCCTCTCCGCTGTATGAACAAAACGCTGTCGGTATATAAAGTGTTCCGTCCTTTACAAATGCCGGTGAGGTAGGATCCCATGCTGTATATCCTCTCGCCTCAAAGGTTGCTCTAAGACCTCCTGACGGAAAGCTTGATGCATCAGGCTCACCCTTGACAAGCTCCTTACCGGAAAAATCCATAATGATTTGTCCGTCACCCACAGGAGTTATAAAGCTGTCATGCTTTTCAGCAGTATATCCGGTCATCGGTTGGAACCAATGAGTATAATGTGTCGCTCCATTTTCTACTGCCCACTCCTTCATTGCTACCGCAACCGAATTGGCTACGTCAAGCTCCAGGTGAGTATTATTTTCAATTGTCTTCTTTAATGCCTTGTAGATGTCCTTTGGTAACTTATCTCTCATAATCTTATCGTTGAAAACTAAGCTGCCATACAGTTCCGGAATATTCTTTGCCATAGCAAAAACCTCTCTTTCATTCACCGACATTCGGCTTAATATTTTTTTATATGGAAATAAAAAAGGGCGCCTTAGAAGTGTTATCTTCTAAAGCGCCTTTGCTTTACGTGAGATAGTATTGCACAAATAAAATTATTTGTCAAGAATTTTTTTCAAATTTTTTAATTTAGAAATTTTCAATATCTCTTTTTTATTTACACAACTCTGCCACGATAGTATTTATAAGCTTTCCGTCAGCCTTTCCCTTAAGGGCAGGCATAACCTCTTTCATAATCTGTCCCTTATTCTTGCTTGCTATAACCTCGGAAAAATTGTCATTAAGGAATTTCTTAATCTCATCCTTGCCCATCATCTGTGGAGCGTATTCCTTAATTACATCATATCTGAACTGATACTCCTCCTTAAGGTCTGTTCTATCTGCCGGACAGCTGTCAAGCTGTTCCTTTGCGGTCTTTAAGGATTTAAGTATAACCTGGTCAACAAGCTCATCCTTTATGTCATCTCTTGTTCCTGCATCTATGGCAGCCTTTTTTACATCTGAAACCAAGGATGATATGGCATCCTTTCTTGCCTTATCACGTGCCTTCATAGCTGCTATCATGTCCTTTTGTAAAGTATCAAATTGCATTGTTTTTACCTCTTTTCCTTTATTTTTTATATAACATTTGAATAATCATTTTCTATTTAGTCCACAACTTGTGGACTATTTTACCCCCCTTTATGAAATAATACTATAATTTTTTACATAATCCATATCATTGTTTTTTCATTTTTACTATCCATCGGCCATTTCTATTAGTTCCCTCTCTAATAAGAAAACCTTCTTCCCGTAATTCATTCATATACTTCTGTACCTGTTTTCGTGTCAAATTCATCAGAACCATTAACCGACTTTGCGTTAGTGTCGGATCATCTGATAGTAATCTCAAGATTACTTGTTTTCGTTCAGCTCCATTTTGGCTCCTTTTTTCGGTTCC
The DNA here is from genome assembly GCA_902788555.1 of uncultured Lachnospiraceae bacterium. Classification (GTDB taxonomy): domain Bacteria; phylum Bacillota; class Clostridia; order Lachnospirales; family Lachnospiraceae; genus Coprococcus_C. The sequence goes on along the minus strand of CADAKQ010000003.1, from coordinate 44,606 downwards.
TTTTTTCGGCTCCTTTCCAGCTCCTTTTCGGTTTTTTTTCAGTTCTTTTTCGGCTCCTTTTTTCGGCTCCTTTTCAATTCCTTTTTTCGGCTCCTTTTCGGCTCCTTTTCGGTTTTTTTTCAGTTCTTTTTCGGCTCCTTTTTTCGGCTCCTTTTCGGCTCCTTTTTTCGGCTCCTTTTCGGCTCCTTTTTGGCTCCTTTTTAATTTCTCATTAAAATCATCTCTAAATTTCTCATGTATAAACAATCTCGTAATAAAATAACTTCTATCCTCATCTGTTTCAAATTCTGGTTTTGGCGAACCATTTGCTTCAAGTGCATCAATTATTTTCTTAAATCCAGTGTTTCTTCCTTCAGTAAGATGCAGCTCTTTCAGAAAATCGCCAATACGTCTATTCCTGTAGCGTCGATTAGATACACGATAATTTTTTAAACCTTCAATCGTTACAGAACGATCAGGTCCAGGGAAACTCACAATTTCTATTCTGTCATTTTCAACACGTACCTCAATTGACTCTCTCTCGTCATATGCTCGATGATAAACTGCATTTGACAGTGCTTCTTCCACAGCTGCATAAGGATAATTGAAGAATCGATCTGCTTCCGCTCTGTCCGGATGCTTTTCAACCTTTTCCGTAATGATTACATTCTGAATATATTGCAGTGCATCACGCAATTGCTGATGCAGCGGTCCTTTAAATGTTTTTTCAATAATATCATTTCCACCCAAACCTTCAGGAAATTGAACCACATCAATTTGGGCATATGGAAAAAACTTCTCCGGATCTATACTAAAAAACATCAGTCCAACATTTTTAGGTTTTATATATTCAGGAAGTGTACTAACAATATTCATGTCTTGACACACTTCAATAAAATCCCCTGTTTTAGATTTCTCATACAAGGAACTATTAATTTCCTTTAAGTAACTTTGAATAATTGTAATATTCAATTCAGATATTTCTGCATTATGATTAATACGATCATCAAAAGGTACTCTATTAGCAAGATTAAATAAATCTTTTTCCTCATCATCTGTTGGTTTTACTGTATTTGAAGACTTTCGAATATAATGAATTCGTTCTTTATTCTCTTTCCCCATAGTTTTGGGAGAAGAATATGGTCTGTTATCACCACCGGGACACCATATAACAATAAACTGCTTGTCCTCATACGATTCAACACCTATAATCGGAGTATACGAAGGTCTAATAAGCTTACATTTTTCATAAATTTCCTTTTGATACCTATCTAATTTATCTTTAGGTACTCCAAGCAACGGATATATCGGTCTACCATCTTTCTCCTCTATTCCTATTACAATATAACCACCGCCCCAATTATCAAGATCATTTGCAAATGCGCAAATGGTCTTCAAAGATGCTGCAGCATCCCATGTCTCTTTAAATTCAATTCTTGCCCATTCTACCACATTTCCAGACAATAAGTTTTTTATGTTTGTTGGGATTGCCATCTAATACCTTCTTTCCGTTTTACTTATCACATAAAATACCCTGTAAATAATCATAATTATATACACCATTAACAAATGACATTCAGCCTCTATTTAAGATATTTCACTATGATTCAAATTATATCAATCTATCTCATGTTTTTCAATTGTAAATTAAACAATTCTATAATTAGAAAGTAACACATTATTTTATATTTAATCATATAGACAAATAAATGGTAAAAGGATTTTATCTTAAAAAAGCTCACAATCTCCTGTATTCAAGATTTTGCAAGCTTTTTGAAAATAATTAAAAATATTTATAATATATAGTTTTTAAATCATCTCAATTATCTTATCAAGTATCTTTCCTGCAGCCTCATCCTTGCTCATTATAGGAAGCTCGGTAGTATCCTCTCTTGTTATAAGTGTAATTACATTTGTATCCGTTCCAAAGCCTGCACCCTCAACCCTAAGACTGTTGGCAGCTATCATATCTACATTTTTCTTATCAAGCTTTGCTCTTGAATTCTCGATAAGATTCTCGGTTTCCATGGAAAATCCGCAGATAATCTGTCCCTCGCGTTTAGTAGCTCCAAGCTCCTTAAGGATGTCCTTGGTTCTGCCAAGAGGGATACTCATATCATCATCCTTTTTCTTGATTTTTTCATCAGCAACAGTAATCGGTGTATAGTCCGCTACTGCTGCGGATTTGATAATGATATCCGACTCGTCCTTATACTTCATAACAGCATCATACATATCTGCCGCGCTTACAATATTTACCACCTCTACAAATGGCGGTGGTGCTATAGCGGTTACACCTGATATAAGGATAACTCTTGCACCTCTTTCCATAGCATTTCTTGCAATTGCATAACCCATCTTACCTGATGAATGATTGGTTATATATCTTACAGGATCTATAGCCTCCTGAGTCGGTCCGGCAGTTACAAGCACTGTCTTGCCTGCCAGGTCCTTTTCGTGCTTTATCTCTTTTAATATATAATCAAGCAAAACCTCTTCACTCGGAAGCTTTCCGGCACCCACATCACCGCATGCAAGTCTTCCGCTTGCAGGTGATACAATCTCCATACCGTAATGTTCAAGCTTCTTAAGGTTATCCTGCAGGATAGGATTTTCAAACATATTGGTATTCATGGCAGGAGCGATAAGCTTCTTGCATTTGCATGCCATAACGGTAGTAGTAAGCATATCGTCAGCTATACCGTTTGCAATCTTGCCTATAACATTGGCAGAAGCAGGAGCTATCATAACAACAGCCGCTTTTTTTGCAAGCGCTACATGCTCAACACTGTACTGGAAATTTCTGTCAAAGGTATCCACAAGACATTTATTACCCGTCAGAGTTTCAAAGGTAATTGGATTAATAAAATTGGTTGCATTTTTAGTCATTATGACTTGAACATCGGCATTTAATTTAACCAGCATGCTTGCCAGATTGGCAATTTTATAAGCTGCTATACTTCCTGTTACTCCGAGTACAACTGTTTTTCCTTTTAGCATACGCGGCACCCCCGTTCCTACATAAAATCTTCCGTAAGAAGTCCATGCTTCTCATATCTTGATACATTTGAAATTTTGTTATTATCATCCACAAATACTACATAAGGCTTATTATCCTTTGCCTCTTCAGGTGTCATCTGGGCATAGCACATTATGATAACCTTATCGCCTATATCTACAAGCCTTGCAGCTGCACCGTTAAGGCATATCATCCCACTGCCTTTTTCGCCTGCGATAACATAGGTTTCAAGCCGGTTGCCGTTATTTACATCCACCACCTGAACCTTCTCGTATTCATATATTCCGGCAGCTTCCATAAGCGCCTCGTCTATGGTTATGCTTCCGACATAATCCACATCCGCCTGTATGACCGTAGCTCTATGAATTTTACTTTTAAGGACATCTAATATCATTTTTTCCTCTTTTCTTTCAGGTATCTTTGATTTTGATTAATTCATCGCAGGCACGCTCTCGCTACTCTCACACGCAGCGGTACTAAACTCGCAAGCTCGTTAAGTACCGGCGTGTTCAAAGTACCTGCTTATGAATTATCAAAATCAAAGATACCAATTTAGTTTTTTCTAAAAAGTTATTAAAAATATATAAAATTATATTGTTGCCATAAAGTTATCTATGAGTCTTGCCTCACCGCCTATGTTGACAGCGATTGCACAGAGGATTTCTCCCTTTATGGTGTCTATGCTCTTCATAGTATTAACATCAACGATTTCTACATAATCTATGTTAGCAAGTGGTTCTGCTTCGATAAGCTCTCTCATAGCCTTCTTTACCTTTGCTGCGTCACGCTCGCCGTCTTCTACCATCTTCTTAGCCATAAATATGGAACGGCTTAAAACAAGGGCTGCCTCTCTTGACTTTGGTGAAAGGTAGGTATTTCTAGAACTCTTTGCAAGTCCGTCTGCTTCTCTTATAATCGGACATCCTACTATCTCGATATCCATATTTAAATCCTTGACCATACGCTTAACCACTGCAAGCTGCTGTGCATCCTTCTCACCGAAATATGCTCTGTCAGGTGTAACTATATTGAAAAGCTTATTTACAACCGTACAAACTCCTCTGAAATGTACCGGTCTTGATAGTCCGCAAAGTGCCTCGGTAAGTCCTGTCATATCAACGAAGGAGCAAAATCCCTCATCATACATTTCCTCCGGCTCCGGATGAAAGATAAGGGCTGCGCCTGCTGCCTCGCAAAGCTTAGCATCAGCATCCAGATCTCTCGGATAGCTGGCAAGATCCTCTGTCGGTCCAAACTGCATAGGATTTACAAATACACTGACAACCACGCGGTCATTTTGTGAAACCGCCTTATCTATAAGACTTTTATGCCCTTCGTGAAGATATCCCATAGTCGGTACAAGTCCGACTGTAAGTCCTTCCTTTCTCCACGCTTTAACTCTGTCTCTTACTTCCTTTATAGTTGATACGATTTCCATATCCGTTTTCCTCCATTCATAATGTAACACAGGCGTGAGCCTTGTCACATTTTAATAAACTATATTTGATTGTGAGTTTTGACAATCCCATAAGCAGACCGTTTTTTAACGTCGGTACTTAGCGAGGATACCCGAGCTTAGTACCGCTACGTTAAAAACCGAGTGAGAACGTGTCTGCGTTGGGATTAGTCAAAACGAGCAATCTCAAAAAATATATCCATTGTGACAAGGCTCACGCCCTATGTCACTTTTAGTATAACTTTTCAATTACATCGTCATCTATTGCGTAGGTATGCTTTGCTTCAGGATAAGTGCCTGCCTTTACCTCTTCGATATAAGCCTTGAAGGCATCCGTCATAAGCTGTCCCGTCTCGGCAAATCTCTTAACAAACTTCGGTGTGAAGTCTGAAAACATACCAAGCATATCTGCATATACAAGCACCTGTCCGTCGCAGCCTGCTCCCGCTCCAATTCCTATAGTTGGGATATAAAGCTTCTTGGTAACAAGAGTTGCAAGCTTCTCAGGTACGCACTCCAAAGTTACTGCAAATGCTCCCGCTTCCTGTACTGCAAGAGCATCCTCGATAAGCTTTTTAGCCTGTGCCTCGCTCTTTCCCTGAACCTTAAATCCGCCAAATGCATTTATACTCTGTGGTGTAAGTCCTATATGTGCCATAACCGGAATTCCCGCATCGACTATAGCCTTAATCTGTGGTGCAACCTCTACACCACCCTCAAGCTTGACAGCCTGTGCGCGTCCTTCCTTCATAAGCCTTCCTGCATTCACAACAGCATCGTAAACCGATGTCTGATATGACATAAAAGGCATATCTATAACTACAAGTGCTTCCTTTGCTCCTCTGGCAACAGCAGCACCATGATGAATCATGTCATCAACCGTAACGGATAATGTATCCTCGTAACCGAGCATTACATTTCCCAGTGAATCGCCGACCAAAATAGCATCAATACCTGCCTGGTCGATAAGCTTAGCCGTTGAATAATCATAGGCTGTAAGCATTGTAAGCTTCTCACCGTTTTCCTTAGCCTTTGCAAATGTTAAAACTGTTTTTTTCATAATATTTACCTCCTATATATCCGTTACACCCAAGCATTGTCAAGTGCAGTGCTGTCGGAACGTTATTTACGTTCCTTACTATAGATTAAGCAGTCCTTTCATCGCGTCATAATCATAGTCAGGTGAAGCTTTATGCTTCATATCCGCTATCTCAACCAGTTCTCTTGACAAAAGCCTGTAAATGTCAAGCTCGTCAGGATTATCCAAAAGGGCTTCAAGGTGCTTTCTTACCGTCTCGGTGTCACATCGCTCAACCGGTCCGGTTAATGCATCCGCACAGCCTTTTTTGATAAGATTGTTTGCATTATTTTCAAATAACGGCTTGAGGGCTTCTTCCGCTTCTGCTTCAGAGAATCCGCAATCCATCATAAGCTTCATACTCTTATGATAAAGTCCGATTACAAGATTGCTTGCAAAAACAGCAGCTCCATGATATTTAACCTTATCCTTTGCACTTATTATTTTAACCTGATGACCCATACCCTTAAACATATCCGTCATCACATTAATCCGTGCCTCATTTCCTTCAATTGTTATATAAGCCTGATTGAAATTTATATATGACTCAGTCTTTGAATTGACTGCATATATAGGATGTATCGAATAACCATACACCTGGCTATCCATACCAGAAAAAACCTGTGAGGAAAGAGCCCCACTGGTATGACATATTATCTTGCCTGATAAGTCCGCATCAAGTCTGTTCAACGTATCCGCCATAACAGCAATCTGCCCGTCAGGAACCGTGATAAATATGATATCATTACCATTTACAAGTTCAGTTAAGGACTGATAGCAATGAGAATTTGTGAATTCGGCCGCCTCCATAGCGCTCTTTAGGGTTTTGCTGTAATAACCGCCAACCGTAATACCGTGGTCGGTCATATGCTTTCCCAGAGTAAATCCCATCTTGCCGGCACCGATAAATCCAACCTTCATAGCATTTCTCCTTTATGAACTGATATTAAATTTCCGGTACAGTTTCTCATACAGTTTAATAAACCGCATATTCGAATACCATCCACGTGCAATATATCATCTATGGGGATTTTTGTAAATATTTTTGGACGAAAAAATTGTATTTTAAAAAATACACAAACAAAGCAAATATATCGTCCCCGAAAGGACGATATACTATAAACAAACAATTATTTATTCAATCATAAATATAATTTATTTTTTATGCTGATGCTTTTCTATAGATTGAAGCGCTGCGGCAGGCGTCGAATAACTGCCACACGACATAGAATAAACCACAGTCCATATCTTTTCACCGTTTACCATTACATAATCTCTTATTCCGTTATAATCATCAGCAGTATAGGTTGCGCCATTTTGGATTATAACGAGTTCAGAATCGGCAGACTTTTGATAAAATACTCCGTAAACCGTATAAGCATAATGAGTATTGGAATCCTTATACTTCGGATATCTTCCTACCTGAAACATAAGAATATATGGAGTTGATGTTTCATCCGCAAGTGCCAGAACCTTTTTCCCGTATTTACTGTTCCACCATGTATATGAAGTTGAATTTTCATTATTTTCCTGAAGTCCTCTATGCTCATAATTCGGTTCTTCATCCTTAGCATACATTTCTGAAAGCACTGACTGCATAGCCGTTTGATAATTTTTCGCCTGAAGAATATCCTGCTGGTTCTTTGCTTTATCAATATATCCAAGCAGCGCAGGAACAAGTATGGCAGCAAGAATTGCCAGAATTACAATTACAACAATAAGTTCAACAAGAGTAAAACCTTTATTATTTTTAATATTTTTCATAATATCATGCCTCCTTAATCAAGTATCTTTCTAAAATAATATCGGCATAAATTTCTAAAGCTTATACTGCATAAAGTTTCCGTTTTTCTCAAATCCAAAATCCGTATAAAGCAATACTCCCATATCCGAAGCGGTAATCTGAACCGTTCCACAGCCATAGGCTCTTGCCTCATCTATAACCTTTGACAAAAGCGTTTTTGCTATCCCCTGTCTTCTGTAATTGTTGTCCGTATACATACTTGAAAGAAGACCTATCCTACCGCTCGGGCATCCAAAATACGGCGGCTTCTCTACAAAAGACATACCACTCGTTCCGACAATTTTATCACCATCCACTGCAAGCCACGATACAAACGTACCGTCAGCCATATGTCTTTTATAATAATCATATAATGCCGGTCTTAAATCAAAATCCTCGCTCGCTCCTTCTTCACGAAGCTGATTAATACGCATCTCAATAAATGTATCAATATCCTCATACGTTAATTTTCTATATTCAATCATAAATATGCTCCTTTATTTTATCAAATAATAATTTTTAACCCATCACAAAAATGTGATGGGTTACTTCATCGCTATGTACTTATTCATATTAAGTTTTTATCATTTGTATGAAAGATTACTTGATTTCTCTGCGTTCAGATTGAGCTATTGCTTTATCAACAACTTTCTTCGCCCCATCATAATTACCACTTTCAAGAAGCTCCTGTAACGCATAAAGAAAGAATATAAATTCATCTCTGTTCATATCTTCTTTCATATCTTCTTCCATACCATCACCTCACAAGGTAATTATATGATTTCCTCCTTTATTATGTCAATATAATAAAACTCCACAAAAAGTTACAACATTTGAAGTATCTTCTATTTTTAGAATCAGTATATATTCGAGTAATAACTAATGTTTATTATTGATGGTATTCTCATCAATATTCCTATTTGCATTAAAATACAAACCACTACCTGTTTTATCCGAAATGCTTTTTAAATTATATCCCAAAACATCTGTTAAATCTTTTAAGTATTTATTCATAACCTTTAATTCTTTAATTACAAAATAATTGAAAAGATAACCTGCCAAACTCGCAATTCCTAAAACAACAACTAAATATACTAAAACATTTGTTAATCCATCGCTTTGAAAATCAAACATTTTTCATTCTCCTTTGTTTTTTTTAATTATATATCCTAAATAAACATATGTCAAAACATAGTTTATAATTATAAATCACGAACACTACTATCACCACATGCGAAGCATATCGGTCAGGCATGAGGATGCAGATAACTTAGGCGTATGCTGTGGGATATACAGGTCACAAAAGGACTGTTTAAAAACGCGAGTACTTAAGGATAGAGAAAATGGGATAACATGCTTTGCATTTATGCATAAAGCTATGTTATCCCATTTTCTATTGAGTTTAGTACTCCTGCGTTTTTAACCGAGTGAGAACGTGTCCGTTGTGACCTGATATATCACGCAGCTATACGCATAAGTCATCTGCATCCATTCCATGCCTGACCGATTATTTAAATGGTAACCGCACTGTAATTTGGTGCTTCTTTTGTAATCTGAATATCATGCGGATGGCTTTCCTTAAGTGATGCTGCTGAAATCTTCACGAACTCAGCCTTCTCATGAAGCTCCTCAATAGTTGCAGCTCCACAGTATCCCATACCTGCTCTTAAACCACCAAGCAACTGGAATACGGTATCCTCGATAGAACCCTTGTATGCAACTCTTCCCTCAACACCTTCAGGAACAAGCTTCTTAGCATTACTCTGGAAATATCTGTCCTTGCTGCCGTTCTCCATAGCAGCTATAGAACCCATACCTCTGTATACCTTATATTTTCTACCCTGATAAATCTCATATTCGCCCGGTGCCTCATCTGTACCTGCAAATAAGCTTCCCATCATACAAACATTTGCACCTGCCGCAAGAGCCTTGGTTATATCACCCGAATACTTGATACCGCCATCGGCGATAACAGGTATACCTGCTTCTCTTGCTGCATCATAGGCTTCCATAACTGCGGTTATCTGCGGAACACCGATACCTGCAACAATTCTTGTTGTACATATAGAGCCGGGTCCTATACCTATCTTAACCGCATCAACACCCATATCTATCATAGCCTGAGTACCGCTCTTGGTTGCAACATTTCCAGCAATGACATCTAAATCAGGATACTTTTCCTTAATCATCTTAAATGTCTTAAGAACATTTTCAGAATGACCATGTGCAGTATCTATAACTATTGCATCAACCTTGGCATTTACAAGCTCATCAACTCTGTCTGTGATATCAGGAGTTACGCCAACTGCAGCAGCACAGCGAAGCCTTCCCTGTGAATCCTTTGCAGCGTTCGGATACTTAATCTGCTTTTCAATATCCTTGATAGTAATAAGACCTTTAAGATTAAAATTATCATCGACAATCGGAAGCTTTTCCTTTCTTGCCCTTCCAAGCATTTCCTTAGCTTCCTCAAGAGTTATGCCTTCTCTTGCCGTGATAAGATTTTCAGAAGTCATAGACTCCTTAATCTTCTTTGTATAGTCTGTCTCAAACTTTAAATCTCTGTTGGTAATTATACCAACGAGTTTACCATTTTCAGTAATCGGCACACCTGAAATTCTAAACTTTGCCATAAGCTTGTCTGCATCAGCAAGTGTATGCTCCGGAGAAAGAGAAAAAGGATCTGTTATAACGCCGAATTCCGAACGTTTTACCTTGTCAACTTCCTCTGCCTGCTGCTGTATTGACATATTCTTATGGATTACACCGATACCGCCCTGTCTTGCCATAGCAATTGCCATTCTGTGCTCGGTAACTGTATCCATACCTGCACTCATAAGCGGAATATTAAGTCTGATTTTCTTAGTAAGATTAGTTGCAAGATTAACATCATTTGGAATAACACTTGAAAACTGTGGTACTAAAAGCACATCATCGAATGTAATTCCTTCTCCAATAATTTTTCCCATTTTTCTTCCCTTTCCATCTCTCATAAAAAACTGTCTTTGTTAATGGTTTATGTGTATCAAATTTTATATATTTCGCACAATAATATCATTTAACCCTCGCAATGTCAATGATGAAAAAAATTAATTTAAATCACTTATCCATATATATGCAAACATAAAGAGTAATCCATTCTTCACCGTCAACCAAAAGCGGAACCTTGATTCCTTCTATATCTGACATAAGCTGTATATCTCTTCCGTATACTGCAATAGGCGGAGTAATATCAATTAAAATACCCTGCGTAGAAAAAATCGTAGCAGTATTACCCATAATCATATTACTAAGCTCATTTAACGCTGAAGAAGCCATCTCATCAAGTGTATCGACAGGCATACCAAACATCATCTTTGAGGCAATCGCCTTTGCCTTCGAATCTTCTATTCCAAGTACAACCTGTCCCTTCATCTCACCTACTATTCCAAGCTGAATAGCATATGTAAGCTCTTTTATCATGAACTCAGCCTTAACCGGCTTGCCAACTGTGAGATCAAGTGCCGCAACACTTTTAACGATAGATATACTGGATTGTAAAAATGGATTTATGTATTTAACGTCAATGGTTGGCTTCATTATTTTCTCCTCATAAAATAGATATAACTTTACAATCAATAATGAAAACATGATTGTCTTGATATTATATCATAAATTTCATATTCATTCAAATATTATTTAATGATAAACATGCATTTTTTTATAATAATTATTTGTACCTTGAAATTGTCATATTGGGCTAATTTACGGGTAAACAATCGTATTGGTTTCGCTAAGCTCATGATGTGCTGCATCGACCTGCTTTACTACAATTTCATCACCCGAAGAAACATCTTCTGATTCTATTATAAGCTCAGTACTACTTACATAGCTTGTATCTGTCTTTTTATCATTTACAAAAACGATTGAGTAAGAATTAAAATTCTCTCCTATAATTGAAACCGAATCCCCGTTACTCTTTGCCGAATCAAGCATTATAGGAGTGATGCCCATCTTCATGTGTCTTTCAGGTACAGGAGTATGTCCGTCATATATGTAATTTTCGCCAAACAGCTCATCATAGGCTATCATTTCAAGCTTTTCATCAAGCTCCTCACCCTCATACAAATCGTGAGCCTTTTGTGCATATCCCGATGGTATTTTTAGTGCATTTAAAAGCTTGCCGGAAAGCTCATTTGACATCATATCCTCATCCGGCATATCAAGATTAATGTTATTTACTATAACATACTCCGTCTGAAATAACGTACTGTCACTAAGCTGATGCTGCGATATGTTAAGCGATGGCAGATGGTCTCCGTAAAGGATTAATATATAATCCTCTCCTCTTTTATCAAGTGCCTCCTTTAACTGTCCCATCATCTCATCCATCTCATAAATCTGATTTATATAATAATGGAACGGTTCCTCCATAGCCTCTTCAAAGGTATATTCCACCTGAATATGATCCTCACATGTATCCTCACCTGTCGGATAACGACCATGTCCCTGAACACTGATTGTAAATACAAAATCTTCTCCTTTTGAAGAATCAAGGCATTTTAAAATATCGTTTGTCAGTGTATAATCCTTTGCCCAACCTGTCGAGGTATATTCTACATTGTACATATACTCAAGTGATGTAAAGTCGTCAAAGCCCATTGTATTATATACATCATTTCTGTCATAAAAAGAAGACTTGTTATTGTGTATAGCATGTGTTGCGTATCCCTGATCGGCAAGAAGACTGCAAAGTGATACAACCGGTGTATCATTTACCGTTGTCTTATAAGGATACTCTCCGGCTCCAAAATATGTTGACTTTATACCGGTCAAAACCTCAAATTCCGAATTGGCTGTTCCCGCTCCCAGAGCAGGTACGGTAAAGTATCCCGAAGGATATTCATCCTTAAATTTATTGAAATTAGGAAGCGGATTTTCACTCATACTAAGACCCTTCAAGCCGTTTGGATCAAAAAAGGATTCCAGCTGAATAATTATAATATTCGGCTTTTTCATACGTCCTTTGACTTTCACCTCATCAAGCTCTGCCTTTATCGCCAAGACAGCTTCCTCACTGTAATCATCAGGCTTACTTATACCATTATCTATTATGCTGTTTGTAAAGCAATAAGCAAATCCGTACTCCTGATATGCCATTCCAAGATTGGCAAAGTCATCGGATATAATATTATGCTTAACACCAAAATTCGTAAAGCCCCAAACTATCCCCCATGCTATCACGCAGGCCAGCATAGTAAGCTTAACATTTATCTGTCCTTCATATTTCGGTGTCTTTTTAAATAAGAATACAATTCCCGATATAACTGCAATTATACCTATCAAAATTAATATCTGTTGAAATTTAGTATAATAGACATCAATCATACTGAATGTATCCTTTACCATCAAAAAATCAACAGCAGCAAAAGGTGTTACTCTGAATCCAAGAACTATAAAATTGATAACACCGCATATAAGCCAAATTATACTAATTATGGCTATACCAAAGACTCTTTTTCTAATAAATAATGCAAATAAAAGTGTAAAGAAAATAATCGAAACATTATATAAAAAGACAATCGGAGCATTGAAAACAAAAGCAAGACCTCCAAGTATGGAGTGTCTTCCAAGCATCTCCAAAACGATTTCTATTCCGAGAGCACACAAAAAACACCTAAATATCCATGTATGAATTGAATATTTAACTGCTTTTTTTATCTTTCTTCCAATTTTATCTTTTTCTTTTTCAGTTAGATTTGTATCAGCCGTTTTACTTTTATCATCAGACTCTTTTTCCCTGTCATTATGAAGAGTCTCCTCATCTTCCTTATCAGAAACCTTTTTAATACTCTTTTCATCCGGCTTCTCATTTGTTTTTTTATTTTTATTACTCATACTCTCACCTAAATATTAAATTCAGTATTATTAAGCACTATTTTATTAATTATATTATAGCAAAGTATATTTTTTTTTCAACCCAAATTATACAACAAGGTAGCAGACACCTTAACACATTATAATTTAAAATATTTAATTACAAACAAGGTTCCTGTTTTATCCGAAGAAACATTTATACTTCCCTTATCCTCTTCTATTATCGTTTTAGCAAGAGCAAGACCTATTCCTACACTATCCTTTGAGGAGTTTTCTCCCTTATAAAATCTCTCAAATATGTGCGGAAGCTCCTCATTGGAAATCCCATCCCCATAATCCCTGATGGAAATAAGTGAATAAACATTATTTTCTTTATATGATATATCTATACTGCTGCCTTCCTTTGAATGTTCTATGCAGTTCTTAATAATATTGGTAACCGCCTCTGTCTGCCACCTAAAGTCGCAAATAACCTGTGCATTTTCATCTCCTGATATATTAAAACTTATATTTTTCAAGTCACAAAGTGTAGAAACATTATGGCAGGCTCTCTTGATGATATCCTTTAAATATCTTTCTTCTTTTATAAACTTAATAGTATCTGCATCAAACTTGGAAAGCTTAAGTATGGACTGAACCAAAAAGTTTATATTTGACGTTTCCCGTTTTATATCCCTTATAAATTCCTCCCTCTGACTAACCTCCATATCCGGTTCCTCTATAAGATTATCCAATATAACTAATATGGAGGTAATGGGAGTCTTCAATTGGTGCGATATATCCTCAAGAGATTTTTTAAGATTCTTTTTATCATTAAGAGAGTTATCCGCACTCTCCTTAAGCATAACCGTAGTTTTATAAATCTCATTCTTTAGTATGGACAACTCGTCCTCCGATATCTCGTCTATATGAAGCGTGTAATTCTTCCTGTTAATCTCCTCGATATATCTTGTTATATTACGTATCTCCCTATCCTTCCTTGCGTTAAATATTAGAAATATAAGCATTAGCATGATACCGAATACTGTGAGACAGATAATATTTAATAAAAGGAACCTTTCATGCGCAGTCTTATTCACAAGTACCGCCGAATCCTCATATATATCAATTCCGTACTTGGCAAAAAAAATGTCGTCTGATGTATCACTATTTAAAATATCTATTATTTCTTTGTCCGATACCTCAGGATATCTCTCCTGTACGGAAGCTATGACATCCGATATTTTCTTATTGTAATTAGTATTATAGATATAATACTCGTATATGTTTATACCGGCAAATACACCTAAGAACACAATAAATATAACGGTCGAGATAATCATATATCTTTTAAGCTTTATTTTATTTGCCATCATCTATCCTGTAACCTACTCCCTTTACCGTAGTTATTATATCCGTTACCAGCTTTTCCCTGATTCTCTTAAAATACACCGTAACTGTATGGTCATCGACATCATTCCCTGTCCACTCCCATATCTTATCAAGTATTACATTTCTGCTTACCACCTTGTTAATATCAAGGAAAAGCAGATTTAAAAGCTTTAACTCAAGAGGACTTAAGTCAATAACCTCATCACCTCTATAAACTACCATCTTGTCCATATTAAAGCGAATATCCTTGACTGTAATCTCCTCAGACTTTTTATATCTCATAAGGACTTTATTAATCCTAGCCATAAGCTCCTTAGTAGAAAAAGGCTTTGTCACATAATCCTCTGCCCCGACATCAAGTCCTCTTACAATCCACTCCTCGTCATCCTGTGCAGTCAGGAAAATCGTCGGAATATCCTTCGGCTTTATAAACCGATCGTACAAATCAAAGCCATTTCCGTCAGGTAGCATAATATCAAGTATAATCAAATCAATATTACCTGCGTTCTCCTCTACATACCGCCCCGCAGACTTAACCGATGTCCTGTACTTGAACTCATAGCCCTTCTTCTCAATCGAATACGAAAGCCCCTTTATAATTGTATCGTTGTCCTCAATAAGCAGAATCGTCATAGCGTCAGCACTCCTTCCGAGTGATATTTTACTATAATTCATTTTTATATTCAATCATGTATATAACTGTATTATACTACTCCGAGTCGGACTGATATAAGAACAGGTGGACTGCTACAACATTTTGCCCGATTTGTGTAAAATCAGAAACGAAGTGTTCGTGTAGATTCGCTCAGAAATCGATATGTCTGAGCGAAGCGAGTTCATCGATTTCGTGCGAAGATAGAGAACCTGAGTTTACTGATTTAACAAATTGATGGCAAGTTGTAGCAGCCACCTGCTCTTTATCGGTTCGACTCGGAGTAATTAAAAATAATTTTATATGTTCTCGTTACGTATGGTTTCTATGGTATTCTGTCTGTTGATTTTACCCATAGAGTATTTCATAATACCGGCGATAAGCAGGAACACAGCAGCTACCGACATTACTATCGCAGCATAAGGGAATGCAAACGGGAGTCCGTCCTCCTTGCCAAGTCTGGTATATATCAGATACGATAAGGCTATTCCTATCGGAAGACCGTAAAGCAAGGATTTCGTTCCCATAAATATCGTCTCAAGTCTAATCATTCTGTTGAACTCCTTCGATGTCATACCTATGGATTTTAACATGGCGAATTCCTTTCTCCTAAGCTCCATATTAGTCGTCATTGTATTAAATATATTGGTTATACCTATAAGTGATATTACAATTATAAATCCATATAGGAATATCGCTACAAGTAAGAACAGATTACGCATCTGCCGTGCATTCTCAGCAATATTATCCACATGAAATTCGTACACATCATTGTTCTTATCATCAAAATAAGCCTCCAAATCATCCTGTAGCTTATCAGCTTTATCCGAGCTGTAATACGATATGATATTCATACTGTCAAGCTTTAAATTAAGCTTTTCGAAATACTCTCTTGATATAATCATATATGATGAATACTCATTAAGCCCAAACGGAAGCTCATCTGCCACATATCCTACTTCAATGCTAATCTCATTTTCATCATTTTCTTTTTCATATAATTGAAACACATTACCCTTTATCACATCACCTTTGTTAATGTCAAATTGTCTGGTCTTGTATTTCTTAACATTTCCCTCTTCATCATAAGCCTGAATCTTCATATTGTCTGCAAGTATTGCCTTGTCCTTTACTTCCTCATATTTAAGTCCAAGCTTTTTTATATACGCTTTGTACGACTCATCATCAGGTACGCGAAGCTCTATATATTCGTCATAATCCGAATCATCTGACATATTGTAGATTTCCCTGTACTTGTCACTGTATCTAACATCCTTCATCTCATACGGCATATATACATATAATGCACTCTCCTTGATATTATCAAGACTAAGCGTGCCATACGCCTTGTCATATGCTTCCTTAAAATCATCGTCGTTATCCGAATATGCACTAAAATCAAGTTTTACATCATAATCAGAGGTATCAATTTCCAAATCAACTACATTAAATGCCATCTTCATAAATGATGACAGAGCCACAAATGTCAAAACCGAAACCATAATAGATATAATGGTCGTGCGATACTTCTTCTTATTACGCTTAAGGTTCTTGTAGGACATATCTCCGCCTATACCGAACATAATTCCGATAAGTTTCGGGCTTTTCAGCTTCTTAGCCTTAACCTTGATGTCTGCACTATTTCTGATGGATACAATCGGCGAAACCTTAGATGCACGCCACGCACTTCTAAATGCTGAAAGATATATCGTAACAGCACCAAGCAGAACCGCTGCAAGTACTGCAATCCATGATGGTGCAAATACAAGGAAGTCACTTCCATCAAAGAATGAATCGCCCAAAAGAATATTACTTATCTTCACCAAAATAAATGATGCAAGCTCCCCGAATACTATACCCAGCGGAATTCCTATTACCCCTAATATCGCAGCCTCATACATTACATTTTTCCTGATTTGCTTCTTAGTCGCTCCCACGCTTCTCAGCATACCATACTCTCTTATCTTCTCCGTTATGGATATGTCAAATGAATTCTTTATGCAAAATACCGATGTAAATACTATAATTCCACATACTATGGCAACTACTAAACCAAGCTCTTTTGTAGTATTACTTTTTAACGCACTTGACATAAGTGATATAAGATAATTGTTAAAATTTGTATTATACTTCAAATCCTGTATTTTTTCTAAAGCGTCATTATATTCCTCCTCAGACTTAAAATTATAATTGCTATTATAGAATTTCTCAAAGGCATCTGCATCTGCTCCTAGTATATTCGCAGTAATTCTATATGAGTCATCTACTGCCTTTTTCTTAAATCTTGCAAATACGGATACTTTACCTGTCATCTGAGTTTCATCCATATATGTGACAAATGTATAGCCGGGTGATTCGTAGTCTTCTATAGACCATGACGGGCGTTCAATTATACCAACTATGGTATATGTTTTAGCTGTTGTATCGACGATTTCCTCGCTTAATCCATCATGATATCCGGCTTCCAAAAGCTCGCCCGTTTCTGCGTTATAGGATTCCTCATAATAATCATCAGGACGATACGGGTTGAACTGACCAAGCTCATAGCCATCGCTGTCAACACGCCTTCCTACATCTAAGGTTATTGTATCACCTACCGAGAGTGATATCCTGCCATTAGTCTTAAGATGTGTCGGTATGACTATCTCATTTTCATTCTCCGGAAATCTGCCCTCCGTAAGATTTATGGAAAGGTTGTTAAGTGCTCCCTTAGTGAAGCCCATCACATATGCATAGGGCTTAAATTCATTCTGTGAGTCAGGAAGCACAGCATAGCCTAAGCCTTTTATTATATAAGTTTCCTCCACATCACGATTGTCACTTATGCTATTTGCTTCTTCAATCGGAACTTCTTCAAATGATACATGATAGTTACCATTTCGTCTTATCTCATAACTGATAAGTGAGGCAATAAAGCTCTGATATATGGTAGCTACTGCAGTTATTAATGCCACCGAGAGTATTATGCCTATGATTGTAACAATAGTTCGCTTTTTATTTAGTTTTAAATCCTTGATTGTCAGCTTTTTAAGTACATTCATATCCTATACCTCGCTTAACTTTCCATCTTCTATCCTGATTATCCTATCCGCCGTCTTCGCAATCTCCATATTATGAGTTATCATTACAATAGTCTGTGCAAGCTCCCTATTTGACTTCTTGAGTAATGCGACTATCTCATCACTTGACTTTGAATCAAGATTACCTGTCGGCTCGTCAGCAAGAATTATAGATGGATTTGTAATAAGTGCTCTTCCTATTGAAGTTCTCTGCTGCTGTCCTCCTGAGAGCTCATGCGGCAGATGATTTCTTCTGTCATCAAGTCCGAGCAGCTTAAGCAACTCGTCAAGTGCTTTTTTATCCACTTCCCTATTATCAAGTGAAAGAGGAAGAGTTATATTTTCCTCGACATTGAGTATAGGTATAAGATTATAAAACTGATATATAAGTCCCACCTGTCTTCTTCTAAAAATTGCCAGCTTATCATCATCAAGCTCGGATATATCCTTTCCGTCAATAATGACCTTTCCGGAAGAAGGTCTGTCAACGCCACCGATAAGATGAAGCAGTGTCGACTTACCGCTTCCCGATGCTCCGACAATCGCTACAAACTCTCCCTTTTCTACCGAAAAAGAAGCATGGTCAAGCGCAACCACACGTGCCTCATCCTTTCCGTATATCTTTGTTAAATCCTCTACTCTCAAAATTTCCATAATGAAACTCCCTTCTTTAATCCTTTGACAATACTTTTATTAACTTGTTGCCATTATAACGCACCCAAAGTTACTACAAAGTTACATTTAAAATTTTTTTCTAACAAGAAAAAACAGGTACCTGCATAGCACGTTATCACTTAACGCTATGCAAAGCACCTGTTCCTTTTGTCCTTATAATATTTACTATGATAAATCTGCTTTCATTTTTGATTTGAATACTGCTGATGATAATATGCCGAGGACTGTTGCACATACAATTACTATTATGATTGGAATTATAAATGTGCTGCTTGAAAAATCAAGCTTTACACAGGAACGTGCCGACTTGGTGCAATAGTAAAACGGAAGCGCTTTACAAATCTTTAGCATGGCTCCGCCTGTTGCATCGGCATCAAAGAATATACATCCTAAGAAGCTGCTTAGTGAAATAATTATCGAACATAAGCCCGGTGCTGATTTTTCGTTGAACAACGTACCAAACAATAGTCCAAAGCATATAAACATAATCGCAGATGGTATGAGTGTTATAATCGATAAAAGCATTCCGCCAATATTCAAATCTACATCTGTTATTATGGAAATAATAAATGAAGCTATGTATATAATTATACTTTGGAAAAAGCTGATAATAATCATAGGAAGTATATAACCTATGGTAAAGTCAGTGGATTTCATAGGTGTTGCATACATTCTTACCAAAAACGAGCCTGACCTGTCTTTAGTTACTGTAAGTGCAGTAAAGAGCATAACAAAGGTCTGTCCAAATACAGCAATTCCGGCAGAAAGATTATCTATACGAAAAACTGTCATACCCGCCTGCTTTGGAATACTTGAATTTACAACTGTCATTATTATTAGCATAACCAAAGGAAATGCGAGACAAAAGATATAGCTTAATGGGTCGCGAAGTATTTCCTTTCTGTTCCTTGTTGAAAATGCTTTTATCTTATTCATCTTCTGACATCCCCCTTTCGGCTATAGCAACAAATGCCTCTTCAAGTCCTTTCTTACCGGATAATTCTTCCAAATCCGCTACTGTACCGCAAGCTTTGATTTTTCCTGAAATCATAATAGCGATACGGTCTGACAGATGTTCGGCCTCCTCCATATAGTGAGTGGTAAGTATGATGGTCATTTTTCCCTTCAAGCTCTCTATGGCATGCCAAAGCTCTCTTCTTGCAAGAACATCAAGTCCAAGTGTCGGCTCATCTAAAAATAAAACCTTTGGCTCACTTATAAGCGCCATAGCTATGGAAAGTTTTCGCTTCCAACCACCTGACAGAGTTTTTGCTTTTTGATTCTCTACCTCCGAAAGATTAAATATTCTGATAATATCATCAACCTTTTCATTTATAACAGCCTTATCCGTATAATAAACGGATGCCATAAAATCTAAGTTTTCACGTACTGTAAGATTGTCTGCAACAGCCGTATCCTGTGGAGAAATTCCTATTATTTTTTTGATTTCATCCTTTTCGTCCTTGCAGCTTTTGCCGTTGACATATGCTTCTCCCGATGTAGGAGTGGAAAGGCAGGAAAGCATCCTTATTGTAGTGGTTTTACCTGCACCGTTTACACCGAGCAATGAAAAAAGCTCTCCTTCATTTACGGTAAGATTAAGTGCATCAACAGCGGTTTTGGTTTTGTACTTTTTTGTTAAATCCTTTGTTTCAATAGCGTTCATAATACACCTCACAAATTAATTAAAATTTTCAAGTGGATTTTTCATATTTACAAGAGCGATACCTTTTCCTTCATCGCCAAGCACCAAAATAGCATCACCCGGATTGATATCAAATATTTTTCTGCAGCTTGCGGGAAGTGTTATCTGGCCTTTTTCGTTGACCTTACACAAACCGAAAACATGTTTTCCGTCGCCAATATCCTCTTTTGCAGTCAGATTTCGCACAAGCGTATCAATGGTTGTATTATATAAGTCAGCCAGCTTCATACAGCTTTCGATATCCGGAAGCGACTCACCCTTTTCCCACTTTGCAACTGCCTGACGCGATACACCAAGCTTTTCAGCTATTTCCTCCTGCGAATAACCGTTTTGTTTTCTGTAAACCTTCAAATTACTATATTGAATTCCCATCAAGTCATTATATTGAATATCCATTTTATCACGTATAATCCAATTATCAGTTGATATTGGATTTTCTCCTTTCTCCCACCTCGTATATATTAAATCACTCATAAAATGTAACGTCAATATACCAAAATTAACATTTATGTTAAGAATGATAACATTTTACGAAAATGTTATCGATTAAAAACAAAATGTGGTACGCAAAGCGTGTGGGTTATACATCGGAATAAAATAAAGAATACCGAAAAGTTGCTAAGCAAATCGTGCATACCAGCGAAATTTGCGTGTAACTGTTTCGGTATTCCTTACTTTTTATACTATATTATAATATATAATCGACTTACTATCCACGTTTTAAGAAATCAGGTATTTTGATTCCTCCTGAACCATTCGGTTGAGGATTTGAAACAGCAGGCTTAACAGTGCTTGCACTTGCTGCCTGAGGCTTAACCTGAGTATTAAGTGGTCTTATGTTTGATGCTCCCGTTATAGGTTGTCCCGAATACGTAGGAGTCTTAAGCGGTGTAACAGAAACTGATGCCGGCTTAGCAACTCCAGCCTGAGTATTTGGAACAGAAACTGTCGTCTGTGTAGTATTACCTTCAATACCTGTTGCGATAATGGTAATACAAACATCTTCACCCATAACATCATTATCAACTGTACCGAAGATGATATTTGCTCCATCTCCTGCAACCTCTGTAAGATATGTAATGGCATCATATGCTTCTACAATACCGATATTTCCTGAGAAGTTTACAATAATATCAGTTGCTCCTGAAACTGTTGTTTCAAGTAACGGGCTGTCCATAGCTGACTTAATTGCATCAACAGCCTTATTATCTCCACTTGCTCTACCTATACCGATATGAGCGACACCCTTATCCCTCATAACTGTCTGAATATCAGCAAAGTCGAGGTTAATAAGACCCGG
Organism: uncultured Lachnospiraceae bacterium; assembly: GCA_902788555.1. GTDB lineage: Bacteria > Bacillota > Clostridia > Lachnospirales > Lachnospiraceae > Coprococcus_C. The sequence continues at coordinate 22,673 of CADAKQ010000003.1, read as the reverse complement.
CTTATTTATAAGATCGGTGATACCCTGTACACCCTGCTGAAGAACCTCATCAGCCTTCTTTAAAGCTTCCGGTAAGCTTGTACGCTTATCACATATCTGAAGAAGCTTATCATTTGGTATAACAATAAGTGTATCAACATTCTCCTTAAGCTTTGCAATACCATTTACGGCGTTGTTCATACGTGGTTTACCTTCAAACGAGAAAGGCTTAGTTACAACACCAACAGTAAGTATACCAAGGTTTCTTGCTATCTCTGCAACTACAGGTGCAGCACCGGTTCCGGTTCCGCCACCCATTCCACAGGTAACAAATACCATGTTGGCATCCTTCATAATGTCTGTTATTTCTTCTCTGTTTTCTTCAACTGCTCCTGCTCCGATTTCAGGCTTAGCTCCCGCACCAAGTCCCTTGGTAAGCTTTTCACCAATCTGAATCTTTGTTGTAGCTCTGCTTTGAGATAAGATTTGTTTGTCGGTATTTATCGCTATAAGCTCAACACCCTCCACATTCTCATCTATCATTCTGTTTACTGCGTTGTTACCTGCACCACCTACACCAATTACAAGAATTCTTGCAGGGGTTTTTTCATCGTTTGACTTTATTTCAAGCAAGGTTCTTTCCTCCTTAATAAAAATTTCACTTTTTTACCCTATGTAACAGGGCAAACCTACCCACATTGTTACACTATTATTCATATAATATAATTTTTTTTCAAAATAATCAATACTTTTTCTATTTTTTCTTACTAAAACTTGCAGTTGACTCATTAGAATCAAAATCCTTCATATAGAGTACTCCTTCCATCCCCTCAAGATTTTCAAGAATACTTCCAAGATTCATCATCTGTATGGCGAGATTATCCCCCTTTCCGAGTTCTATTGTAATTCCATCATGCATAAGTATTATTTCATTTTCTGCAGTAAACTTAATTCCGTCTATATCAAGCTCATACTTATCTATAAGCTGTGTTATGGAAAGTATGGACTTAAATTTGCTTTCATTATCTATAGGCAGCTTTTTACCCATTTCCCACTCAGTAAAGTTGAGACCTCTAATGCAGGGTATACCTTCTATAATCTCCTGTGAGGATTCAAGCACTATACCGTCCTTATCAAAATACACATAGCCATCCATATATTCGACACATCCGGCAACAGATTTTTCATATACGGTTACTGATATTTCATTTTTTGAAATAAAATCTATATCAATTTTCGTTACAAACGGAATATCTCCTATAGGTTTTATCTTATTTTGTATATAAAGTACAATAGTGTTATTGACATAGCTTTTATTTCTTACGGCATCTATTATTACCTGCTCATCCACCTTGGAGCAGCCTGAAACACGTATTTCCTTAATCTTGAATGAGCTTACATAGATAAATGCCGCAATAAGGATTACAAGTATTCCCAACAAAAAATATCTTTTCTTCATGTAAATTGTCCTCGATTTTACGTTTTATATAATCATTCCGTAAGTCTCATCTGTCTTGATACGGATAACACAAGTCCGATTTCTGCCAGCATGAATACAAGTGATGTACCTCCATAGCTTATAAAAGGAAGTGTAACTCCTGTTGGTGGAATCGTATTTGTAACAACTCCTATATTGACAATAAGCTGAACTGCTATATGTGTTATTACTCCTGTTATTATAAATCCGCCAAAGCTGTCTACAGACCCATCAGCTATAAATTTGAATCTGAAAATCAGCATTATAAATAAAGCTATAACTACAAGTGCACCAAAAAGCCCAAGCTCTTCACAAATAACAGAAAAAATCATATCATTGTGGGATTCCGGTAAAAAACCAAGCTTCTGTATACTGTTTCCAAGCCCTCGTCCGAAAAATCCACCGGAACCAATCGCATAAAGTGACTGCATAGTCTGAAATCCCGATTCACTTGTTTCAGGGTGAAGCCACGCATCAAATCTGTCACTTCTATATCCTACCCCAAAAGCAAGAATTGCCGCAGCTCCTACTCCGATTGCACCAAGTATCATAAGGTTAAAAAGTTTAGGACTTGCAACGAAAAGTATTGCAACCACAATAGCAAAACAGACTATTGCGGTACTTAAGTTTTCTACCGCTATAAGTCCGATACATATAATCGGAAGAAAAATCAACTTAAATATTCCCGCTATAGTGTTTAAATATTTTGACCTTTTCACACATGCATCTGCCATATATATTATAATTATCGGCTTGGCAATTTCCGAAGGCTGAAGCTGAAGCGGTCCTATCTGTATCCATCTGGTCGCACCATGGCTTGCTCTTCCGAGTATTAAAACAAATACAAGCATAGCTATGGCGATATAGATAAGGATAACAGAAAGATTTGACAGATATCTGTAATTAATTCTGGAGATAATATACATTCCTATAAATCCAACCACGGCGAATACCGCCTGACGTGTCATAAAATATGTACCCGGATATCCGCTTCTAATCGCACGATATGAGCTTGCACTGTAAACCATCATAAGTCCGAAAAGAACTATAACAAAGGTCAGAAAAACACTCTGATAGTCTATAAATCCGCCCTTGACCCAAAAGCTGTTTTTAGTTGTATGTCTGGAATTTCCCACCTTTATTCACTCCTAAAATCGATTTTAACTCTTTTATATCTTAATAAACCTTACTTATCTTCAAGCTTCATGACATAGTCTCTGAACAAATCTCCTCTTTGTTCGTAATTATCAAACATTCCCCAGCTTGCACATGCAGGAGAAAGTAAAACCGCATCTGATGGTCTTGCATTTTTATAACAAAAATCAATTGCTTCCTCAAGAGAATCCATAAAAACAATGCTGTTAAAGCCATGATTTTTAGCACATGTTGCAATTGTCTTAGCTGTCTGTCCTATAAGTACAAGATATTTAACTTTATTATCAAAAGCATCAATCCAATCATCAAAAGGAACTCCCTTATCATATCCACCACCTATAAGAAATGTAGTTGTCGTCATGGCTTTTATACCCTTTATGGCAGCATCAGGATTAGTTCCCTTAGAGTCATTGTAATACTTTACTCCGTTTACGGTTCTCACATATTCTATTCTATGTGCCACACCCTTGAATTCAGTACATACTTTTCTTATGGTTTCTACAGGCACACCGGCATAATAAGTAATTGCAACAGCAGCAAGTACATTTTCAACATTGTGTGTACCAAGAAGATTTATATCCTTAAGTGACAATATTTTTGAAATTATATTATCCTTCTTTATAACTACATCATCACAGTCCACATAAACGCCCTCATTTAAATGTGTCAGTCTGCTGAAAAAAATAACATTTACATTATCAAGCTTGGCTCTTTTTAAGGTCTCGGGATCATCATAATTAAGAACTATGTAATCCTCCTTTGTCTGCTTTTTAGCTATAGCCATCTTGCAGTCTGCATAATTTTCAAAGGTATGATGTCTGTCAAGATGATCAGGTGTTATATTGAGACATGCACTTATATGCGGCTTAAAGGTTTCAACTGTTTCAAGCTGAAAGCTGCTTATCTCTGCTACAGTAACTGAATTTTCAGTTGTTTTATCTGCAAGATCCGTATAAGGAATACCTATATTGCCCACCACAAAGGTTTCATCATTATATGCCTTCATAATCTCGCCCACAAGTGTTGTGGTAGTTGTCTTTCCGTTTGTACCGGTAATCGCAAGTACAGTTCCCTTTTCATACATAAATGCCAACTCAATCTCACTTAAAACTCTTATTCCAAGACTCTTAACTCTTTTGGCAAAGCCATTATCTGTAGGTATACCGGGACTTATAACCATATATTCGCAGGATTTTATCTCATCATCGGTTATTGTTCCGAGTATTGTATCTATATTTTCTCTGAAAGGTACATCATCAAACTTAGCAAGTACTGTTTCCCTTTTAAGCTCTCCTTTCATATTTTCATCATAAAGAATTACCTTTTTACCATTTCTTGCAAGAAGCTTTGAAGCAGCCACACCGCTTTTTCCCGCTCCTGCAACCAAAACCTTTTTATCCATAATGTATCCTCCCGATATATTTTATATATTCTTTATAATTCTCTATATCGCTAATATTCCTATAAAGCAGAGAATTGCAGTTACTATCGCAAATATTGAAACCACCTTCGTCTCCGGCCATCCGGAAAGTTCAAAATGATGATGTATCGGTGCCATCTTAAAAACTCTCTTACCTGTAAGCTTAAAGGAGGTAACCTGAATTATAACCGATAAAACCTCCGCAAAATATATAAATGCTACCAGCAAAATGATTAAAGGCATTTGAAGAACATATGCGACGGAAGCTACAAATCCGCCCAAAGCAAGTGAACCTGTATCACCCATAAATACTCTTGCAGGATATACATTGTAAACCAGAAAGCCAAGAAGACTTCCTACAACAGCACAGGTAATTGGTGCAACCTTAGAGCCAAGTCCTATGGCAGCTATTGTGAAAAAGGTTGCTATGAGCACTGTTACAGATGAAGCAAGTCCGTCAAGACCATCAGTAAAATTTGCTCCATTTACAGTACCGAGCATAACAAAAAACAAAAGTGGATAATAAACCCAGCCTATGTCCACAGTCTTATTTAAAAACGGAATAATCATGGTCGTTCCAAGGTCTGTATGAGCATGAATATAATACGCAAATATTCCCGTTATGATGAACTGTCCGAGCATCTTCTGCCAGGCCCTAAGTCCCATGGAACGTTTCATAACAACCTTTATATAATCATCCAAGAATCCAATTAAGCCGAATCCAAGTGTTGAAAAAAGTACAGGAATTATCTGAGGATAATCCTTTATATAAAATAATGATGTTATTACTATGCTAAATAGTATTATAAGACCTCCCATAGTAGGCGTGCCCGCTTTTTTAAGATGACTCTCAGGTCCTTCATCCCTTACAAATTGTCCGAATTTAAGTTTTTTTAAAAAAGGAATGAAAATAGGACTCAGAATCACACTCGAAAAAAACGCAATCAGTATTGGCAGTATAACATCATATTTATTCATATTTTGGCATCTCCTCGTAAATATTTTTTATTCTATGTCTTCTTTTTCTATACCCAGATAAGGCAGTATGTTGCTATATACGTCTCCGACAACAGGTGCAGCAATTGTTCCTCCGTAATATACACCCTCAGGTTCATCTATAAGAATCAAAGTAAGAACCGTTGGATTCTCTGCCGGCGAAAAGCCGATAAAGGAAGATATATACTTATTACTGCTTCTCGGAAGCTTCTCACTCGTTGCCGTTTTACCCCCTATGGAATATCCCGGCAAATATGCATTTTTACCTGTTCCCTCGGATATCACCGCTTCCAAAAGATATTTCATGGTTTCGGAGGTTTCAGTTTTTATTACTCCTTCTTTTTTTTCGTATTGCAATTCACTGATTATATTATTGTTATTATCGGTGATGTATTTTCCAAAATGCGGTGTAACAAGCGTTCCGCCGTTTACAACTGCCGAAACAGCTCTCATAAGCTGAAGAGGTGTTATCTGAAAGGATTGTCCGAAGGACATTGTTGCAAGTTCAACCTCTCCTACATTTTCAAGCTTGTGAAATATGGAACCTGCTTCTCCCGGAAGGTCAACTCCGGTCTTTTCAAAAAGTCCGAGCTTTTCCATATTTTTATAAAAATTATCTGCTCCAACCCTCGCACCTACCTCCATAAATACAGGATTACAGGAATTCATAATTCCATCCTTGAAGGTTTCCGCACCATGACCGACAGTTTTATGACACTTTATACGTCTGTCTCCTACAAGCTTATAGCCGGGGCAGTAAAATGTGTCATCTATACTTACCACACCCTCCTCAAAGGCTGATGTGGCTGTAACAATCTTAAAGGTAGAACCGGGCTCATAGGTATCATTTATACAGAAGTTTCTCCACATATTATTTAAATCATCCTGAGTTACCTCGTCAGCCGGTATATCATCTTTGTTATAGGTAAACGGTTCATTTAAGTTATATTCCGGTACATCTGCCATACCGTATATTTCACCATTTTGCGGATTCATAACAATTATGCAAACTCTTTTTGCATTTTTTTCTTCCATAACCTTTTTTGCTGCCTGTTCAATATACATCTGTATATTGACGTCCAACGTTAAAACAAGATTATTTCCGGGAATCGGTTCAACTCTTTGTTCTGCCGCCCCTTCTATTTCTACACCTCTTGCATCCGTAAGTGTATTTATACTTCCGTTTATTCCCATGAGGACGTCATCATATTCTACTTCAATACCTACTATTCCCTGATTATCAGCTCCCGTAAACCCAATTACCTTGGAAGCAAGAGATGAATAAGGATAATACCTTTTATAATCATCATCTATCATTACGCCTGCAAGATTCAGGCTTCTTATATCGTCAGCAACACTTTTATCAACATTGCTTTTTATCTTTTCTCTGGACGAAACCTTTTGAACCTTTTTTCGAACCTCTGCTTCATCCATAGAGAGTCTTTCGGAAAGCTCTTTTATAACTCTTTCTTCATCCGTCACCTGGCTGTGAATGACAGAAATTGAGCACACTGCCTTATTCCCCGCTATTACAACTCCATTTCTGTCATACAATGTTCCTCTTGGTGCTTTTATGCTTCTTTCTCTCTCCTGTATTACTACTGCTGCGCTTCCGTATTCATAGGACTTTATTACCATTATATAAAAAAGTCTCGTAATCATAACAGATACAAGCAGCATAGCAATTACAAAAAACTGTAATAATCTGAGCTTATTATGATGTGTAAAAACATTCATACACATTCACCGAAAACTTCTTTATTTAATTTTATTTTTACCATTCGTTTTGTATAACCTGTAAAATTAATTTACTTAGATTATTCGGTTATGTTTTCCTCGATATATTCTGTTGTTTCTTCTTCGCTTTCCACAGTTTCACTGTTATCTGCATTAGACTCTCCTGCATATCCGGTATCACTTACATACGGATTTTCAGAGCCTCCTGCAACATCATTTTCAGGGGCATCACCCTCGTATATGGAATCTGTCGGTTCATCCTCAGCATCCAATAAATCGAGATCATAATTATCATTGGTCTTATAAATATTCATATACGGAAAAAGCTCTGTCGCAATATCTGCAAAAATATATGACGATGCAGCACTTGAACCCTGGTCTTCGACATTTGGCTCATCTACAACAACGTATACAACAACCTGAGGATTTTCAATCGGAGCAAAGCCTATAAAGGAAATGATATACTTACCGTTACCTCGAGGAAGCTTTTCCGCCGTTCCCGTCTTACCGCCTATGGCATATCCCTCTACCGAGGCTCTTTTACCGGTTCCGTTTTCGACAACGCCAAAAAGCTCATCTCTCATAATAGCTGATGTTTCTTCGGAAATTGTTCTTCTGACAAGAACATTATCCATGTTATCGATTATATTTCCGTTTTCATCTTCTATTCTTTGAACTACGCTCGGCTGATAATAATATCCTCCGTTTATAACCGAGCAAAACGCTGTACTTATCTGCATCATGGATGTACAAACACCCTGTCCGAATGAAGAGGTTGCCAGCTCCGTAATATGAAGATTATCCGCATGATAAACTATGGTACTGAGTCCCGAATCAAGTGGTTCGCCCGGCAGATCAACATTAGTTCTTTGTCCAAATCCGAAAAGCACCTGATACTTATCAAATTTTTCAGCGCCCTCTCTGGCCGATATCTGCATAAGCGCATCATTGCAGGAATTCTCCAGAGCTCCCGAAACATCTACCATTCCATGTCCACCATATTTATACGCATGACACTTTATATAAAATATGTCCTTTTGTTCACCACCATCACAATAAAATGTATCTGTCGGCTGAATAACGCCTTCCTCTAATGCACCGGATATTGTAAATGTCTTGTATGTTGAACCCGGTTCAAAAACATCGCTGACCACAAAATTTCTCCAAACCTCATTTAAAGCATTTACTCTTTCTTCATCCGTACAGTTTTTCTCAAACTCCTCAAAGCTTGCATACGGCAAATCCGTAATACCGGTATCAAACTGATATCTTACGGCTTCAAGATTTTGCGCATCGTTCGGATCAAAGGGATGCGAATTATAAAGTGCAAGTATATTGCAGTTACTTGGATCCATAACAAGTACGGATACATTTTTCGCACCCTCTGTTTCCATATAGGAATCAACCTTCTCCTGAATTATCTTCTGAATATTGGAATCTATACTCGTAACCAAATTATACCCATTTACAGGAGCTTCTATAGTGTCAGTTAATCCAAAATCCTCATTAAGATATGTATATTCTCTTCCGTTTGAGCCGTTTAAATAGTCATTATAATACTGTTCTATTCCATACTGACCTACATTTCCGCTTACTGTATAACCAAGGAGATGACATCCGAGGTTACCGTTTGGATATACTCTTATATATTCTTCTTCAAAATAAACGCCTCTGACATTTTCACCCTCGTCTGTCTTTGTAAACTCCTCAAATTCCTTTACAAGCTCATAGTCCTGTTTCTTTTTTGTAACCTTGTAATAGGAATTTTCATCCGACAAAGCCTCAGCCAGCTCACTGTCAGTAAATCCAAAGTATTTTTTTAATGCTTCCGTTGTTGCAGTATAATATTTATCCTTTTCAAGAATATTTTTTGGTTCCAGAATAATATTATATACCTTTTTGCTGGTTGCAAGAATAGTTCCGTTTGAGTCAATTATTTCGCCTCTTTTATACGGTATAACTACACTGGAATATCCCTGCTGTGCAAGTACCTTCTGTTCGTACTCTGCTCCCTGTGTCATATTTATCTTAATAATATTGCCTATAAGCACAGCAAAAGCTGCCAGCGCTATAACAACAACCACCAGCAGTCTTTTTTTCATTCTCGATAAAAATTTATTTTTTCTTCTTTTGTTGTTTCCACCTTGATTTGTCAAAGCCACAATCAACCACCTCAAAAATACATAAAACTACTCAGGTATATCCTGATACTGTTTTACATAATCTTCATTTGCACTTTCGTAATAAACAATCTGACCTTTTCTGGCGTATACCATTCCAAGCTCATTTGTAGCTACGTCATATATATCATCAAGACTATACATACTTTCAAGAGAAAGCCTTAATGCAGCATTGTCATCTTCTAAAGCTTCAAGTTCATTTTCCATATTATTTATATTACTCTTTTTTTCATTAAGCGATGCTTCCATATGAAGCATAAGCACACACGCCCCTATTATTATAAGAACTGATGCCATAACAAACATCGTATATCTCATATCAAAAGCAAGTGCTCTGTCTGCCTTTGCAGATATTTTCTTTCTTGTTTCAGGTGCCGCCTTGGTACCCGGGGTTCTTTTCGGTCTTTCCACAACCTCAGGTACTTCTCTTACCTTTCTTACGGTACTGCCATCAATATAATATCTTTCCCTTACTCTCTCGCTCATTTTTTCCTCTCCCTATTATAATCTGTCAAAAGTGTTCAAACACTCTTAGCTTTGAGCTCTTGGCTCTTTTATTTTCTTCCAGTTCCTTTTCCGATGGAACTATCGGTTTTCTTGTTATCAACCTGCCTGTCGGTTTTTTACCACATACACAAACCGGAAAATCCGGTGGGCAGGTACACGGATTCATATTTTTTCTGAAAATATTTTTTACGATTCTATCCTCAAGGGAATGAAATGTAATAACAGAAATTCTTCCCTTCGGATTTAAAAGTTCTATCATAGTATCAAGTGAATTTTCCAAAACATCAAGCTCATGATTTAACTCTATTCTTATCGCCTGATAGGTTTTCTTGGAAGGGTGTCCGCCGTGTTCCCGCAGCTTCGCAGGTATAGCGGCCTTTATTATCTCGTTTAACTCCCCTGTTGTTTCTATAGGCTTTTCCTGTCTTGCCTTTACTATATGCTTTGCAATATTTTTTGCGAACTGTTCTTCACCATAGTCCCTTATAACTCTGAAAAGCTCCGGCTCCGTATAATCATTTACGATATCTTTCGCCGTCATACTTTCTTCCTTATCCATTCTCATATCAAGAGGAACATCCTCACGATATGTAAATCCTCTTTCGGGATTATCAAGCTGATATGAAGAAACCCCCAAATCAAGAACTATTCCGTCAACCTTATCTATGCCAAGATTATTTAATATATTTTTTATATTGTTATAATTACTGTGTATGAATTCTGTCTTATCCTTAAATTCTTCTAATCTTTTTGATGCGGCTTCGATAGCATCCATATCCTGATCTATGCCAATCAATCTGCCTTTATCGCCAAGCCTCTTGCATATTTCAAAGGAATGTCCTCCGCCCCCCAAAGTTCCGTCAACATATATTCCATCCGGTTTTATATTAAGACTTTCTATCGTTTCATTTAGAAGAACTGATTTATGTTTGAATTCCATCCGCACTTTCCTTATATCCATCTCGCAAGCTTGTGCTTCGCACTTCCCAGTCTGCTTTTCAATCGCTTGTTTTTTGCTTTTCGCTCGTTAGATACCATACTTCTCGCTTACATCTGCTGATATATCATCAATGTCTCCTTCGTCGAAGTCGTTATTTTCGTTCCACCTTTCAACATTCCAAATCTCCGCAATCGCTCCGTTTCCTACCATAACGACTTCTTTATCTATTCCGGCCCACTCTCTAAGCGCCTGTGGAATTACGATACGGGAATTACCATCCAATTCACAGTCACAGGCAGAGCCCTGAAAGAATCTCTTAAACTTTCTTGCATCCTTATCAGACAAAGGAAGTGAATTAAGCTTGTCCGAAAACTTTTCCCATTCATCTGCCGGATAGGCATAAATATTTTTGTCCATACCTTTGCAGAGCACAAAGCTACTGCCAAGACCATCCCTAAGTCTTGACGGTATAATCAGTCTGCCCTTTGAATCCAGACTATGATTTGATTGTCCTTTCATGCCCCTTGTCATTTCCGGCTTGTCCTTCCTTTTTATCCTTTGCTGCAATTATTATTTGATTTGCTTTTTGCATTTGTGGGAATAGGTTCTCAATAACTTCCACTTTACTTCACATTTACACCCACTTTGCTTCCACTTTGTTTTATTTTATAACATAAAAAAAAGAAATGCAATAACAAAATTACATTTCTTCTCTTAAAAGCAAGTTAATATTTCACAAAACATTTGTTTGTTTTTTATGAATTATTACCAATGTTTTCTTTTATATAATCAAGTCTTTTCTTGACCAATATAACGGATGCAGCCACTACACAAATTGCTGCAAGCAGTTGCGAGACTCTCATATTAAGTCCCGGAACCATAAGTGAATCCGTGCGAAGACCTTCTATCCATACACGTCCCAAGCCATATCCCCAAAGGTATAAAAGTCCCATTTCCCCATCAAACTTCTTATATTTCCTATATATAAGAAGGAAAATCAGCAAGGCAAGATTCCATAAGCTTTCGTATAGAAAGGTTGGATGAACGCTTATCCAATGCATAATATTTTCGCCCTGTCCATAGGTTACTAGATTCTCTGCCATTTTTCCAGTTATTACACCACTGTCCTCAAGATTTTTCAAGCTGCCGTTTTTCATAAAATATTCTGCAGGTATCTGCATCGCAAAAAATGAATCCGTATATTCTCCAAAGGCCTCTCTGTTAAAGAAATTACCCCATCTGCCAAGTATCTGTCCGAGCAAAAGTCCCAGAGAAATAGTATCTGTAAAAAGGAAAAAGTTTATTTTTTTATTTTTGCAAAAGATTATAGCAGTAATAACACCCGCTATAATACCGCCGTATATGGCAAGTCCTCCATTTCTAATATTGATTAAGCCCTTTATGGTCTGTCCAAAGCTTTTTTCCTTACCAAAATACTCACCGGTATTGAAAATAATGTAATAAATTCTTGCACCGAGTATAGCAGGAATTACCAAACAAAGGAAGAAATCCAGATAAATCTCTGTATCCTGCTTGGTTCTTTTGGCTTCACTTAAAACAAGGAGGTATGCAAGTAAAAAACCAAGCCCGATTATCACTCCGTAAAATTTAATCTCAAATCCGAATATCGTAAAACCATCCTTTAGATTATGAAAGGTTATGCCAAGATGCGGAAATCTTATATCATACATTTTTTATCCTCACTAAAAATAACATTATTCTTTCGTATGTAAATGTAACATAATAGTTATATCCATAAATAAATCAATCTAAACAATAAATGATTTGCTTAATAGCAGCTTATTATATTTACACATTGAATTTAAACAGTATTACATCTCCATCCTGAACAACGTACTCCTTGCCTTCCTGTCTGACAAGACCTTTTTCTTTAGCCGCAAGCATACTTCCGCAGCTCATAAGATCATCATAGGCAACAACCTCAGCCTTTATAAATCCTCTCTCAAAATCGGTATGAATCTTGCCTGCCGCCTGCGGAGCCTTGGTTCCCTTGGTTATTGTCCAAGCTCTGGTCTCATCCTCTCCTGAAGTAAGGTAGCTGATAAGTCCAAGCAATGAATAGCTCGCCTTAATAAGCTTATCAAGACCTGATTCACTTACCCCAAGCTCCTCAAGGAACATAGCTTTCTCATCATCATCAAGCTCGGAAATTTCCTGTTCAATCTGAGCACATACAGCAAATACCTCACTACCCATCTTAGCAGCATACTCTCTTACCTTATTAACATATTCATTGGAAGCACCGTCATCTGCAAGATCATCCTCAGATACATTCGCAGCATATATAACAGGCTTGCCTGTAAGAAGATTATATTCCTTAATCCACTTTTGTTCATCTTCATCATCCGTATTAAAGGAAATAGCCAGGTTACCTGACTCAAGGTGTTCCTTTAATCTCTTTTCCATATCGAGCTCTTTTGCAAGTTCTTTATTATTATTTGCACCTCTGCCATTTTTGGCAATTCTTCTGTCAAGAACCTCAATATCAGCAAATATAAGTTCAAGATTGATAGTCTCGATATCTCTTATCGGATCAACAGAACCATCCACATGAATTACATTAGAATCCTCAAAACATCTAACCACATGAACTATGGCATCCGTCTCTCTTATATTTGCAAGAAACTGATTGCCCAGTCCCTCGCCCTTGGATGCACCCTTTACAAGTCCGGCTATGTCAACAAATTCAATAACAGCCGGAGTAGTCTTTGCCGAATTATACATCTTGGTAAGCTCGTCCAATCTCTTATCCGGTACAGGTACAACACCCACATTTGGATCTATGGTACAAAACGGATAGTTGGCAGACTCTGCCCCCGCCTTTGTAAGTGAATTAAATAAGGTACTCTTGCCAACATTAGGAAGACCTACTATACCTAATTTCATTTTTTATATTTCCTCCATTAGAATGCTTTATTTTACTTGATTTTTTGAAGTGAATGTTTTTTTACTGTGCCATTTACTGTGCCACAGCAAACGTCAATTTACTAAATAACATTTAACGCACTTGCTACCAAATCAATTTCTTTCTTCTTTTCATCCTCTGTAGTTGTCACATACAGATTCATAGTTATACCTATATTTGAATGTCCGAGTATCTTCTGCAGGGTCTTTGGCTTCATTCCACCTTCAATACACCTTGTTGCAAATGTATGTCTAAGCACATGCATAGAAAAGTGTTCTATCTCTGCTTTATCGCAAATCTTAAAAAGTCCTGTGTCATATGTACTATTCTTTACCGGTGTTCCTTTCCTGCAAAGAAACACATATTCACTCCATTCAATCGGTACAACTTTTATTTCACTATTCTTTTTTCTTTGGTTCTTAAGAATTCTTAATGCTTCATCGGTCAGAGGTATCGTTCTGTAACCCGACTTAGTTTTAGGTTCTCCGACTCGCCACTCTTTGAAAGAATGTCTATACTCCATAGTACGCTTTATTTTCATTATGCCCATATCAAAATCAATATCACTCCACTTAAGACCTACAAGCTCCCCTGTACGCAAACCGGTCTGTAATATAAATCTATATTGATTTTCATAGCTATGTCCCGTTGCAAATTGAAGAAATCTCTTTTGAACGTTAATTTCCAAAGCGTGTTTTGACTCCGACGGTTTTCCCATATCACTTTTAACGGATTTCTTGCAAGGATTCTTTTGTATTACCTCATTCTCATATGCAAAATCCAACATATTATAAAGAGCTATACGAGTCTGATACATGGTTGATGTTTTATATCCTTCATCTGCCATATCCGTAAAAATTTTTTGGCAATGTATCGGTTTAACATCATTAAGGAGCATATTGCCTATAACAGGCTTAATATTACGATTATATCGTTCTTTGTAATTCCGCACAGTATTAGGTCTTACCGTCTTTTCTTTAATCGAAATCCAATACTCATACCATGCGTCTACAAGCATATAGTTTGCTTCCGTAATCAAACTATGTTCGTTAGTATACTTAGCTTGCTCAAGCCATTTTCTGCACTCCTGAAGATCTTTAAACCTTTTTGTTATTCTTTTGCCAATCTTATCTACAAATCTTGCACAATAAAATCCGTCTTTTTGCTGGTATATACCATCTCCAATTTCTTTGCCTTTTAAATTCTTACCCATAATCTCACTCCTTTCCTTTGTCAGAAAGAAGTTTCATACAGCAAATGATATTATATCATAACAAAACTTCATTTCCAACACTTAAATTTCATTATTCCTTGAAATGAATTCCAAGAATTCCTTGCGTTTTACAAGTTTCTTTTTACCCACATATAAGACAAATGGACATCTTGGTCTTTTTAACAATTCACTCAATTTATTTTTACCTATATTGCTAAACTCAGCCGCCTCATCAATAGTCAAAGTACACTTCTCCCATATAGGCACCTTATCAATAGTCGATTCGTCTATATTAGTCTTACGATATATTAAATCATTCATACCTTCACCTCTCTATAAAAAATCATCAATTAATCTTATCAAAATAATTATATAAATAAAGTTTCGTATATTCATTATATTTGAAGTATGAATTTTGTCGGGAATGTCTTTTTTAGTTAATTTTCTGTAATTTTGAATTTTTATAACAGCGAAAAATATCATTTTTACAAAATTGTTTTTTCACAGAGCAAGTTTCGCACCGTCATACAAAAACCCTGTTTTTGAAATCCGACACCTGTCACTTGTTGGGAAATATTCCCAAACCCCAAAAACGAAAAAACTCTGTTTTTTCTGTTAGCGCGTCCGCGAAAGATTAATCTTTTTTATAAAATTGCAAAATAAAAAAGGAAGCAAATTATATAAAATGCTTCCTTTTTTAATATTATATTATTCTTTTTATTGAATATCATAAAATTATCTTCATGAAATAATTTTATTTTTTTCATCAATAATATTATTATGCCTTTCTTTAATATAATACATCAATGTATTTGCATTTTGATACTCTTTTCTTTCATTTATTATCCTCTCCATTTCTTTCTCAGCATCATTAACGTTTAAAAACATTCGGCGAGATATATACATAGGATTTTCATGATTGTCTCTAAAATAAATCTTATTATCTCCATTTTCTTCTATATTCTCTTTATCAATAATCAAATTAAATGCCATATTAACAAAATACATCTTTTTCTCTGTTCCATTGAATATCAAATCCGCTTCTTCAAGATATGCTACAGTCATAGGATTATTTTCAGGTCTTTTATCTGAAAAAAATTTAACATTCTTCATATTATTTACTTTTTGATTAATTCTTATAACCTTTTTTTCTACAAGCAAGAAATATAGTTTTTCTATAAACAATTCATCATTATCTATTTCCTTTAAATTAACCGGTGAAATCTTTACACCTAATTCATTTGAAATTTTATTTATTTCATCAAAAAAAGCAATTGAAGCAATAAAATAATTCATCACATTGTTTATCGCTTCATCATCAATTCCATTTTTGAACAAAGTACGAAGAAAATAATAAATTGTATTATAATAATCAATCATTTCTTCTATACTATTAGCCCCTGCATAATTCGCATTATAATTCAAATGTATTTTTTGTACATTCATATCAAATAATATCTTTATAATTGCACCTTTGCCATCCATATTTTGAAGCAAATACCCATCTCCAAGATTCTGTCTTAGAAATTTTAATTTTCTATTACCTTTATCTGTTCTTACATCCATTTCTATAGGACTAGCATCCGGTAAAACACGCACTTCAGTTAAAGGTCCACTTTCGCCTATAGGATATTTCGATTTCCCGTCATTTAAAATCAAAGTTATATTAGCAATTCCCTTTACTGAAGATGGTATTCCTTCTTTAATAGCTTTATTGACGGCATTTACAAAATCTTTATAACTTTCTGTACTATCAAAGTCTACTTTTCCAGATACCTCTTGCTTACTATCATCAAACAAATCACGTAATTTATTTGCCATGTTACCAATCCTTTCTTATATCATCCAGAACAAGGATTTTACTTATCAAAACATTTCTTTGAAAAACATCTTTAAACTTTTCAATTTCCATATCCAAAATACACTTTATCATTTCATCTCTTTCAAAAACACTCGGAACTATAATATATTTAATATCTTCATAATCAAATTTTAGCCATATAGATTCGTATTTGCTCATTTCAATATTTTTGTTAATCGCTTCAAGATTTCTCTTAATAATAGGTTTAGAAATTACTCTTTGTAATTCAACTTTCTCAAGCATTTCATTACTTGGGATATATCTCCATTCTTTTTCATCATGAAAATTTTTATCAAATTTTATTATTTTTCCATCAATCTTTCTAACCATATTCCCTTGGAGTGGTTTAAAATACGACAACCTTCCTATCAAATCATCAACAAACATATCATCTATATCTTTACTATTCAAAATTTTTTCAAAAGAACATCTATATTCATTTAAAAACGTTGAGCTTTTATTTAAATAAATAATTGGTTGCAATCCATGTGAAACGCTCCAACTTTTTGAAAATCCAACCGCAAACGTTCCATAGCATCCTGGATGTGTATTATATTCATTTTCATATTTATATTTTTTCTCCATATCTAAGATTTCTTCGTCTGAAGATATGGTTATTTCAAATTTAGCCATCAATTTATGAAGTGGAATATCGCAAAAGCATTTTTGTAACACAGCAACTTCTTTTATTTTATTTCCACTTAGATCGTTTATGTTTATATAATCAATATCTTCCATACAATATCTTGGTTTTAATGCTTTATCATTCAAAGCTTTTATCAAATACTCGCGCTCTTTCATAAAATGAAATAAAGTATTTGCGCTTTGTACATAATCATCTTTGTACTCTAGATTTTGTCCATTTGGCATAATAAATTCTTCTTTCACTTTTGGGAAAATTATATTTTAATATCCTTGTTATAATAAAATTTATATTATTTAGGTTCATTAATTTATGCATATCTACAGTATTACTTTATTATGATACGAACTGCACGAGCTTTCTATTTCATACTTATCTAAATACTGTTTCAATATTTCATAAAACTCCTTTGAAATCCATGGATTAAAAGTAACATGTATTCTTTTTATAAATTCTTCATTTAGTTTCAAAAAGATTGCCTTGTCATTCCTTTTCAACTTCACTAATGCTCTTTCCTCTTCTTCATATTTCCATGCTTCATATTTAATAAAACCATACTTATCTACTATTTTTTTCATCAATAATTCTTTTTCAGTATCAACTTTTATGTAATCAATCTTATCTAAAATGCAGATACTTTTTACATCAAAGAGCGGTTTACCATTTATAATCTTTGAACCAGCTTCAGAGTAAAGATTATTTTCTCGAAACAGACCCTCAAATATATCCCTTGGAAAATCTATTCTTATTTTTAAGTTTTCTTGTTTACCATACATCTTCCACATAGAAATACTTTCATAAGGGCTATATGTCATACTGAAACTATAGAAACGAGAGTGTTCCTTTAATGAACTCTCATATTCTTCATATTTATAATCTTTAAAATACCTCTTGATTTCTGAAAAATCATCAAATAAAACTTCATTTATCATATATTCATTTTTATCATTTAATTTATCACTTCTGTTGAATTTAAAAGTCTTACTATTTATAATTTTTATTAGTGAATCAAAGTCTGTATAATGAAATAATCTGTCTTCTGTATTTATTTTTTCTTCAATTACAGTATTGTTAGTATCCATCTACAAATTCCTCTTATCAATTTTGTGAAAAAAATCTATTCAGTCACTAATTTCTGATACATTTTCATCAACTCTGCCACACAATCTGCCTCTGAAGTATCTTTTATCGAAAATCCATATGCCTGCATAACAGCTCTGTCATTTGCGGTATGAGCTTTTTGAAGTTCAGACGGCATAAGTACGGGATCATACAAATCTGCAAGTGTACTATCCGGATATAATGCTCTTGCATTAAGTATTGCTTGTGCTGTCTGTTCTATTTTTTTCTTTTGTTCATCTGTTGGATTCGGCCATGGAAATGGATTATACACTATTTCTTTTGAATATCTATAATCACTTTTCAATCTTCCGGCAACCTGACGCATCCAAGCATTATGAACATTTGATGTAAGTATACCAAAATGATACATGTTTGCATTAGGTATTATTTGAACTGCATCAGATGAAATAGTATTAGAATTGATAAAACCTATAGGTACATATCTTCTATTTTCAGATGAAACTCTTGGTATTATTAAATAATCTACATTTTCAGGTTGAGTAATTTGTGCAAATTGATTTGGAACTCTTGCATAACCATTTGTTGTTTTTGCCTTTGAATTCATCCTAAATTCCTTTACGGCCTGAACCTTATTGTATAATATATTACTTGATTTTATATCAGCCGGACTAGCATTTTTTAACCACAGGCACCATCTTTCTTTGCCCTTTATAAATTCATCCGCACCAACATAAGGATGAAGCCATTTTGAAAGTTCAGGTTCTTTATTAAGTATCTCCTCACGTTCTTCTTTAGAAATAACAAAATATCCTCCATCTCTTGGTTGATTTCCAAAACTCATTTTAGGAACATCACATAATGTATTCTTTTGAGCAACTACAAAAATATTTTCTCCCTCAATAAGATACGGACTTATATTAACTACTGTTTTTTTACTTTTTTCTGTATATATTATCTTATTGCTTCTATCAAATGTGGAAAAGCCAATTACGACACAATGAACCACTGCTTTTTTTGAAGACTGACTTTCCCATTTAAAAGTAGTATGCGCAAAATTAATATGCACTTTTAATTCATTTATCAATATATTCCAAAGTATAGGCACTTGAGAACCTTGACAAATTGAATTTGTCGAAACAAAGCTCACTTCATTTTTAGTTCCTTGAATATATTTACTTGCAAGCTTATACCAACAAGTAACATAATCCAAATCCTGAACATCTTTTATTTCACCAAAAACATTTTTGATATCATTTTTTTTAACACCATCTTGTTCCATCATTCTTGCACCAACAAAAGGAGGATTACCCATTATATAATTACATTTGCTGGCAGGAATAACATCATTCCAATCAATTCTAAGTGCGTTAGCCTCAGAAATATTAACATATGTCTTTAGTGGTAAAAATTTAGCATTAATATCAGCAAAAGATAAGGTTTCTTTCATCATCTGTGCTTCTGCTATCCAAAGAGCCGTCTTTGCAACAGTTACCGCAAAATCATTTATCTCTATACCATAAAACTGCTGAATTGAAACCTTTATATCAAGCATATCTGTTACATCCATAAAATCAAGAACCATCTGTCCCGATGATACATCCTGTTTTAATTCCTTAAGTATTTGATTCTCCAACTTTCTAAGAGAAGTGTAACTTTCTGTCAAAAAATTTCCAGAGCCTGCTGCAGGATCCAAAAATCGTAACGAAGCAATTTTATCCTGCAACTTTTGTAAAGCCTTTGTTCTTGCTCCACCAACATTGGATTTATTCTTGCATTCTTCAAATTCTTCTTTTAATGTATCCAAAAACAATGGATCAATAACCTTATGAATAATTTCAATTGAAGTATAGTGCATTCCTCCTGATCTTCTTGTTTCGGGATTTAATGTACTTTCAAAAATCGCGCCAAATATTGTCGGACTTATCTCACTCCAATCAAAATCATTTGATGCTTTTTGCAGCAACAAATCCTTCAATTCATCTGTAAACTGAGGTATAGCAATATCCTCGTCCGAGAACAGTCCGCCATTAACATACGGAAACGCCAACAAATCTTCATCTTCATCTGGATCCCTTTCATCTTCCGGTGTATCTAAAATTCTAAATAAATCCTTCAATGCCCTTCTAATCTTCTTAGGTTCAACATCTGTAAGATAATCATGAAACATATCTTTTTTACCAAATAATCCTGCATCTTCAGCATACATACAAAAAACAAGCCTTACACATAGCTTATTCAAACTTTTTAATGTATCCTCATTAGGTTCAGCATAATTTTTATATAATTCATCATATAATAAACCTACTATATCACCAGCTTGTAAAGAAACTTCCATCTCTCTTGTAATTTTTACAGAATCTTTTTTCACAAGAAAGTTCAATCTATAAAATTCAGTTTGCAAATTTTCAATATTAATCTTTTGAATATCTGATTCTGGATTACGTAAATTCATATCATATATCCATATCTCAGCAAAATTAGATGTAACAATGTAGCGCGCTTTTTCAGAATAAGGCAAATTATCATTATATCGTTTTGCCTGCTCATATGGAGTTAGGTCGATATCCCCTGAATTATGTATTTTTTTATCAAGAGCTTTACCAAAGCTCTTTTGTTCTATAAGAACCTTTGTTTCAGGAATATATGCATCTATTCTCTTTGTATTACCATCAATAAGAACCTTTTTTTGAAACTCTATTTTATCAGTTGCATCATCTATTCCGAGTATCCTTTGAAATATATCAAGCCAATAAGAACGATCATCCTCGTCCTCACGACCACGATTAGCCCATTTTTGATAAAATTTTCTTGATGCTTCTCTTGTTTCAGAATCTGTCATTTCTAATTCTCCTCTTTTAAGCATAAACTATATATATTTTTTTAATAAGTATTATGTCACACAATATTTTTAGTTATATTTCCTTTTCAGGCATAATTATTTTTAATAAGGAATCAAATGTATCCAACGTAAAATCATATATTTTCTTTATCTTTTCTTTAACATTTTCCTCATCATATAAGTGTACTTCATCTTTTTTAACACCTTTTGAAAAAGCCGGTATTTTGCCAATGAAATCAAGACTATCCACCCTCATAGAGATTAATATTTGAGGATAATAATTATGTTTAACTATATTATTGAAATCACAAAGATACTTATAATTTTCTGATTGTGAAATATCTATAATAAATTTTCGTACTTCTTCATTTTGAAGTCTTTCTTCTTTCAAAATTAATTTTTGAAAATCAACATTATAAATATTTAAGTCTTTACAAAAAATAGCAGCGATAACCTGAGACATATAGTCAAAACTATTCCTTCCAAATTGAAAAAAACTTTGTAAATTCATATTAATAATAAATGAAATACTCATGTTAATTCCGTCTATGCAAACTATATCTCCAGGTAATAAAGACATTTTTTCATTTTCTGATATTTCCGATTTTCCTTCGACTATACCTTTAAAGTTACTTTTTCTCTTATCCAAACACGCGTTTATCATATGATAACTTGCACGCATAGCTTCAAACGAATTATAAACACTACAAAAATATTGCCACGTTTCTCCATAACCTTTTTCTTCAATGTCGGATCTATTAATTTTCATACTCTTTTCCCTCTTTATTTTAGGTTTTGTGTTAATATTCAGCAAAAATCCTTATTTGTAAATTATATCATAAAATATTATAAATATAAATTAAATTAGAAACTTTATTATACAATATATCTATGTCCTCAAAAATGCCAATAAAAAATGTATTTACAACAAAAAACCGCCTGTGTACACTATGCACACAAGCGGTCATATAATTTATCCTTATCATTTAACAGCTTTCTTAGGAGTAAAAGAAACATTTAACACCATATCCATACCGTCTGCAAGCTTTTTGAAGCAATTTTATACTTGGGTTTCTTGTACCATTCTCAAGTTTTGAAATCTCAGTTTGCGCTATTCCGGTTCTTTCGGAAAGTTCCTTTTGTGTTAAATTTTGAGATACTCTTGCATCAAGCATAGCACGAATTACATTTAATTCCGGTAAAAGTTCTACATAAGCATCAGAAAAATCAGCATCTTTCATTCTTTTTTCTTTATATTCTTTCAATGTCATAACAATCTCATCCTTTACTTATTATAATCACTTGAATCGGCAATTATTTCGGTTCAATCTGCAACTTTTATATCGTTTAAATAATAAATTTATCTGCCACTTTATCTACCACATTATCTGCCACTTTATCTACCACATTTTAATGAAAGTCTATAATTTATTTCACTTTCAGGAAGTCGTATTCCTTCTCCCAATTTATCTTTTAATTCCTTCAAACAATCACAATATTCTTTTCTGTCAATACATCCTTCATTTAACATTTTATCAAGCAAGCCAAGTGTACCCATAACTTTCACATTCTCTGAAATAGCCGCATTTCTTAATGCACCATCTCCTGTTAGAAGCACTATGTCTCTTTTTTTAGCAATAGCAAGAGCTATTCTGTCAAACACCGAAAGACGTCTGTATTTTGAAGACAAGTCATCAGCATAAAACAATTCATCAGC
>CADAKQ010000002.1 GCA_902788555.1 uncultured Lachnospiraceae bacterium | reverse complement strand
GCGTAAGCCCATCACAACATAAAATATCTACAATTTCCAAGGTTCAAAAGTGCCTTTTTTATTTGTTTCGTTTTTTCATACGTCACTTGACACTATCTTATTTCTTTTTCTTCGATACTGTCAATTCATCATACATTTCATTAAATAATCTATTCAGAAATTCTTTATTATCTATATCTTCAACCAAGAACATTTCCTTTGCACCCTCGTACGGTAATTCAAGCGGTGCATCCGGCATAAGCTTTTTTGATGACTTTGTCTGCTTTACAAGAAATCTATCATCATAAATTCCACCTACCACCTTGCCTTTATAATAGATTATAAATTCTCCCATCATTGCCTTATATGATATTTCTTCCAATGCAGATAATTGTTCTAACACATAATCCAAATATTGTTTGCTTGAAGCCATTTACACCTTCCTCCAATAAGAGAAGAATCATCTTCTATAAAGTATAATAATTTATTAGTTTGTTAGAAAATTCGAAATTTCCGAATTTTCCTATAGTCTGTTTAATTGCTCGTTCAAATACCTATAATAATACCATCACCTATAGTCTTTATAGGTAAAAAACATATACAACATGATAATAAAATTCTTAAATTACCCATAAGAAATATTATTCCACTGCTTCTTATAGGTAATTTCCCATCTTCAAATTAAGAAGCATACTCGATTTTACCTATAAGCGTTATTATTTCGCCTCATCTTATAGGTAATTCCTCAACTCCACATATATAAAGCATACTCAATTTTACCTATAAACAATATTACCTCGACCCATCTTATAGGTAATTCCTCAACTCCACATATATAAAGCATACTCAATTTTACCTATAAACAATATTACCTCGACCCATCTTATAGGTAAATCCTCAACTCCGCATATATAAAGCTGCTCATTCAGCTGATTCAGTTCATCCATACCTATATACTCTTCATCGGCAGATTAGGCTCTGCATTCAAATCCCAGCCATGTCTGGTTCCTGACATATACTCGTGATATCCGGCAACACCTATCATCGCTGCGTTGTCGGTACAGAATATCGGGGACGGATTGTAAAATGCAAATCCGTTTTCCTCACAGGCTTTTCTCATAGCCTCTCTTAAGGATGAATTGGAAGCTACTCCTCCTGCCAAAGCTACACTTTTACAGCCATGTGCTTTAGCCGCGTTAATCGAATTATCCACCAGTACATCTATAACCGCTTTTTGGAAAGAGGCTGCCACATCTGCATTGTTTACCTCTATGCCTTTCATCTGGCAACCGTTCAGATAATTAAGTACTGCCGACTTAAGACCGCTAAATGAAAAGTCATACGAATCCTCCATATGTGCTCTCGGAAATTCTATCGCATGAGGATTGCCTTCCTTTGCAAGCTTGTCTATCTTTGGTCCGCCCGGATAGCCCAGACCGATTGCACGGGCAACCTTATCAAAGGCTTCGCCTGCCGCATCATCTCTGGTTCTTCCGACTATCTCATATTTGTTGTAATCAAGCACGTGTACCAGATGTGAATGTCCGCCTGATGCTACCATACACATATAAGGTGGTTTCAGGTCAGGATTTTCAATATAGTTTGCTGCTATGTGTCCCTCTATATGATGTACTCCCACCAAAGTTTTTTTCTTGGCATAAGCAATCGCCTTTGCAGCACTTACTCCAACTAAAAGAGCCCCGACAAGACCGGGGCCATAGGTTACTGCTACTGCATCTATATCATCCCAGCTAACGTCCGCTTCCTTTATGGCAGCTCTTATAACCTGATTTACTTTTTCAACATGCTTTCTGGAAGCAATTTCAGGAACCACTCCACCGTATAATTTGTGAAGTTCTATCTGTGAATATATTATATTTGATTTTACTTTTCTTCCATCCTCCACAACTGCTGCCGCAGTTTCATCACAGGAGGATTCTATAGCAAGTATATTTACGCTCATTTTCCATGCCTTTCAACTATTGTTCTTTATACGTTAATATTGGACAGTATTATTCATATTACACACTTATCCCGCTTTGATTCGTATTACTCATATCTTGCGCTTATCCGTACTAATCCGTACCACTCATATCCGGTGCTCCCCAGGCGTATATCTTCCAATCATCATTTTCCTTAATCAAAACATAAACCACATACATATAGGACTTTGATTCCGATGTATCAAGTGTAAGCTTGACCTCAAGTGCCGCCATATCCCTGCCGTCACTCTTGTAATACTTAACCTGACTAGCCTCCGGCAATTCATAGACCTTATAGTTATAACCTTCCTCTTTCATCTTGGTTATATTTTTCTTTAGGTTGACAAGATTATCATTTTCTGTATTAAATGCAAGTATCTCCTGGGAATATATGTTTCTTACCTGTTGATTCAGAATTACCAAATCATCATCTGATACTCCATCTCCATACATAAGCTTAAAAAACCTGCAATGCATTTTCACAACATCGCGGGGAGTCTTTGGATAATTACTTATGAAGTCATAGGTTTCAAGCTCATCTATCTCTGTCTTGGTTGCCGCTTCCTTTCTTTTGGAGGATCTGTTACCCAGATGATTAAAATATATCAAAACAATTGCAACAAGAAATATTGCCACCAATACAAATTTTACTGTTTCAAGAGAACCTTTTTTATTTTTCATGCAAAGCCTCCTTATCCATCAGAAATTCAAGCCCTTAATCTACACCCAAAAGCTTTTATGTAAAACCACCTAAACCTCTGTTTTATCATCAAAGTTTTTAATCCTCAAACTTAAGTTCCTTCTCCATTCTGTCCTTTCCCATAACTGCTCTTGGAAAAATATCTTTTACCATTTCCTCAAATTCTGCAGGTCTGTTAGTAGCCGGACTATAATGCGTAAGCCACATTTCCTTAACGTCTGCCATCTTGGCAAGATTAGCAGCTTCTCGCATAGTCATATGCTTATGCTCCTTTGCATTGGCAAGCTTATCATCCTCGCCATACATACCCTCACATATAAACAAATCAGCACCCTTGGCATGCTCCGCAATAGAAGGTATCGGTCTTGTATCCGTGCAATATGTGCACTTTATTCCCTTTCTCGCCTCACCCATAACCATATCACTCGTATATTCTTTTCCCTCGTAGGTTACGGTCTCTCCCTTTTGAAGCACGCTCCAGTAATTAACAGGAAGCCCCAAAGCCTTCGCCTTTTCAACATCAAACTTACCGGCTCGATCAAGCAGTATACTGTAACCATAGCAGGTAACCCTGTGATTTACCTTAAAGGCTTCTATCTTAAGGCCACACATTTCTATGATTTGGCTTTCATTTTCAAGCTCTATAAATTTTATATCAAACGGAAGCTCCGGTGCGATAATTCTAAGTGAATTAACCACCTTTTCAAGTCCCTTTGGACCTATCATGGTAAGTGGCTTTGTTCTTTCAGCGTTGCCCATAGTTAAAAGAAGTCCCGGAAGTCCGCTTATATGGTCAGCATGAAAATGTGTTATACATATAACATCTATCGGTTTAAAGCTTAAGCCCTTTATCCTTATTGAATTTTGTGTTCCTTCGCCACAGTCTATAAGTATGCTGTTTCCGTTATATCTCACCATAAGCGATGTCAGATATCTGTAAGGAAGCGGCATCATACCACCTGTTCCAAGCAAGCATATATCAAGCATGTCTCACCTCATAATTAAACTACCTGAATACTCTTAAATAAAATCACTAAATTTCTATTTTATAATTATATATTTAAATCCTTTTTACATCAATAAATTTGCACTCTTAAATCATCTAATCAACATCCGACAATTTACGCTCATATATTATCGCATCCTCAACAGGCGCATTATAATACTCTTTCCTTACTGAAATATTATCGTATCCAAATGTCTCATAAAGTCTTCTTGCCTTTATGTTGCTCTGTCTGACCTCAAGGATACTTCTCACACAGCTTGGACTTATATAATCAAAATACTCCTTCATAAGCGCCCTGCCGATACCCTTTCGCTGCATCTCCTGCGACACTGCAATTCTTAAGAGTTCTGACTCGTCTATAATTACATTTGCCATAAGATAACCTGCAAATATATAATCCTCCTCATCCACATAATTATCCTTATCGATAGCTATATGTGTATCATTGGTCTTGTCGTAATCCGGTCCTCCCATAATAACCTTTATGCGGATATCTCCGTCAAGCCAAAAGGCTGCAAATAAAACATTGTAATCCTGCTCTATAGAATCTGTTATACTTTCGGAAGACCATGCATCTGAAAATGTGCGGCTTTCTATATCAGCAATATTTTCAATCAAACTATCTACGTCCATCCTTTTCCTCTCGCTCACGTTCTGCCTGAGACTTTCTAAGATAAACCGGTTTTACATCATCGGCACTTTCCGCCTTTCCCTCTTTCATATAAATCATGCCAAGTGCAGCAACACTTCCTGCTCTCTGTCTGTTTAAATGTGCCGGTGCAAAAAAAGCTTTATATTTTATCTTTTCTTCTATACACTCTTTAAAAACAGGAATTCCGTCTCCTACAAAGATAACAGCCCTTTCCAGGTCATTTATAATATCAATCAAATCATTGATATCCATGGCATCCTGTTCCTTGAGGGTAATCATTTTTTCATCCCTAAACTCATATAGCGCTGTATAGACCTGATTTCTTCTCGCATCAAGTATCGGACATATAAGCTTGTCGCTACCCCACAGATTATATGCAAGTGCATGGCATGTAGGTACTGCAACCACAGGTTTGTCAAGTGCAAGCCCAAGTCCCTTAACTGTCGACATACCTATCCTAAGTCCTGTAAATGAACCCGGTCCCGCTGCAACTGCAATCCCATCAACGCTGTCCAAATCAAGCTCCGTCATACTAACAACAGCATCGAACATAGGAAGCAAAGTCTGCGAATGTGTTTTTTTATAATTTACCGAATATTCGGCAACAAGTATATCATCTTCCACGATAGCCACACTTGCCACCATACCCGAACTGTCAAAGCCTAAAATTTTCATATCAATTCAATTCCTTTATCAAAGTGTGACACGGTGCCTGTCCCCTGTCACACCTGTCCCCACTGTCACATAGATTCCATGTCACATTATAATTATATTATATATCTTCTATCGTAATATTTCTATAGTCAAAGCCTTTTTCTACATCTTTTGTGATGGTCACCTTTTTATAATGCGGTGGCAGGATGTTCTCGATAAGCTCAGCCCATTCTATAAGGCAAACTCCGTCTCCATCTATTTTTTCATAATATCCTATCTCGTCCATTTCATCGGGATCACCTATCCTGTATACATCAAAATGATAAAAAGGAAGCCTTCCCTTATGATATTCCTTAAGTATTGTAAATGTCGGACTGCTTATGGGTTCTTCTATGCCAAGCCCTTTTCCAAAGCCCTGGGATAAAACCGTTTTACCGGTACCCAAGTCACCATACAAGCAGTAAACCTCTCCCGGCTTGGAAGCTTCCGCCAACCTTACACCTATATCAAATGTATCCTCTCTTTTAAAACTATCCATTTCATATCCCCTTGCCGGTCTGATATATTTTTAAATTACTGCTTAATCGTGGTTTATATTCTGCCGTAAACTGAACTGCAGTAGAAAGAATCCTTCCCTTATCCTTGCCAAGCGCTGAGGTCGGAATTACAAACGCAGACATCGGTCCCGTATATATCGCAATCATGCTTTTGGTAAGCATGATTCTTGTGATATCACTCCATTTTACATCCTGACTAAGCTCTCCCTGACTTATGGTTATGCCTTCGCTTCCAAAGGTGTAATCAAGCGGTGTCTTGTAGGAAGGGCTGGTTTTTAACTGTTTTTTTGTTTTCAGTGCTAGTGAAAGTGGATTTAACACAGTAAATGCAAGTGCAACAATTATAAATATCACCTTATTGATTATTGAAAGCTTGTCCCATCCAAGCACAAGAATCACAATAGAACCAAGACTCAAAAAAAGTCCCAGAACTCCCATTATATTTCTGTAATTTGTATTTAATACATAGCTGTATAAAGCTTTAAATGTCATCTTAACCGACTTGGTTTTTGTATCTGTCATAGCTATCCTCTCAAATAAATTAATAACATCCGGTTATACGTCTTAATTCCTAATCTTTCTACAGCTCAAGCTCTATCTTTCTGTGCTTATTCTCATAAGCTCTGTATGTAACGCCTGCCATATCAAACATCTTTTTTGATGCTATGGTGCTGTCAGTATCCT
Source organism: uncultured Lachnospiraceae bacterium (assembly GCA_902788555.1). Lineage (GTDB taxonomy): Bacteria > Bacillota > Clostridia > Lachnospirales > Lachnospiraceae > Coprococcus_C. The sequence goes on along the minus strand of CADAKQ010000002.1, from coordinate 113,865 downwards.
GATACTTGTCCGAAAGATAAATTATCTCGGTTATACCGGACTGAATAATAGCCTTTGCACATTCATTACACGGAAAAAGAGTTGTATAGCATCTTGCGCCCTTAAGGTTTCCCGAACCGCGGTAATTGAGAATTGCGTTTAACTCTGCGTGACACACATAGATATATTTGCTTTCAAGCGCAGTTCCCTCTCTGTTCCAAGGCATCTCGTCATCGTCACAGCCTGCCGGCATACCATTGTAGCCCACGGAAAGTATTCTGTTATCTTCTCCTACTATACAGGCTCCGACCTGCGTTCCGGGGTCCTTGCTTCTTTCAGCTGACATTATGGCAATTCCCATGAAATACTGATCCCAGGTTATATAATCATCTCTCTTCATATTTCCATTTCCTTTCGCAGTTACAATTCATACTCAATCAAACCCAAAACTCCGACAGCGTCTTTCTTATATATGCAAATACAGTTGTACTGCATCCTGCACAACTGTATTCACATAATAATTATTATAATATCCGACTGATTATTAGTTATCTCCGAGATTGAATTTCTCATGAATTGCATTCATGGCTCTTTCAAGGTTCTTTTCGTTGATAAGAACCGTAACCCTAATCTCTGAAGTAGATATCATTCTGATGTTAATATTTTCATCATAGAGTGCCTCAAACATCTTAGCTGCAACGCCTGCATTGGTCTGCATACCTGCACCAACAATTGATACCTTCGCAACCTCTTTATTTACATCAAGGCTCTCGTACTCGCTGAAGTTTTCGCTTATAATCTTAGCCGCCTCATCTGCATTGTCCTCGTCAGTAGTAAAGCTAATATCCTTTGTTCCATGTCTTCCGACTGACTGAAGTATCATATCAACGTTTATATTGTGTTTTGCAAGGCTGTTAAATAACTTAAACGCAACACCCGGCTCATCCTTTAATCCAATTATTGCAATTCTTGCTGTATCAGAATCTCCTGCAACTCCACTAACAAGCATCTTTTCCATCTTTGAACCCTCCTTAACGACTGTTCCCTCTGAAGTATTTAAACTTGAACGTACAACAAGCTGCACGCCGAATTTCTTTGCCAATTCTACTGAACGATTATGAAGCACGCCTGCACCAAGTGTTGCAAGCTCAAGCATCTCATCGTAGGTTACAACATCCAGCTTTCGAGCCGAAGGTACCTTACGCGGATCTGCTGTATAAACTCCGTCAACGTCTGTATATATCTCACATGCATCTGCATTAAGTGCCGCTGCCAATGCAACTGCAGTAGTATCCGAACCGCCTCTTCCAAGTGTAGTGTAATCATCATATTTATTAACACCCTGGAAGCCTGTAACTATAACTATCTTTCTATGCTCTAATTCATGTCTTATTCTCTCACTGTCTATTCTCTTAATTCTTGCATTTCCGTAAACGGAAGTTGTATGCATAGCCACCTGAAATGCGTTTAATGATATAGCCGGAACTCCAAGCTTATTCATCGCCATTGCCATAAGAGCAACTGACATCTGTTCGCCTATTGTGAAAAGCATATCCATTTCTCTTTTGGGCGGAATTTCATTGATATCCTTTGCCATGGTGATAAGCTCATCTGTGTATTTACCCATTGCAGACAGTACAACTACAACATCATTTCCCTTCTGGTAATCCTCTATACACCTTCTTGCAACATTAAAAATTCTCTCTTTGTCAGCGACTGAAGTACCGCCGAACTTTTTAACTATCAGCATATTGTCCTCCTACTTAGCCAATTATTATAATGTTGTTCTTATTCTTTGGATAAGGTCAAAGGAACGAATCTTTTTATCGAAATCGCCCTGCTTCATAAGTGAAGTTAAAAATGCAACCTCACCAAAAACCTTATCACTATTAATATATGTTACTTCTCCAAAAACATCTTCTATATGTGTCTTTGAATTTGTATCCTTTACTCTTACGAAAAATCTGCACTCAAAATCCTTTATATCGCCGAGAGTAATCTTATCCTTTTCCCATATAGTCATTATATTGGTTCCCTGATGCTTAACCGCATCTACAACATCGGCAACCACCGCACTGGCAGTAGGAAGCTTACCTGCTCCCCTTCCGTAAAACATAGTATCGCCAAGTACATTTCCATGGATAAATATTCCGTTAAAAACTCCGTTTACATTCATAAGAGGATGCTCTTTATCAAGCATAAACGGTGCAACCATAGAATAGATTACATCATCCTTAACCTTTGTCATTCCTAAAAGCTTTATAACTGTTCCCGTTTCCTTTGCATATTCTATATCAGCATTGGTTATCTTGCTTATACCCTCTGTATATATGTCCTCATAGTCAACCTGTCTTCCATATGCGAGGGAAGTAAGAATTGCTATCTTTCTACAGGCATCATGACCTTCGACATCAGCCTCAGGATTTCTTTCGGCATAGCCCTTTTGCTGCGCCTGTCTTAATACGGTATCAAAATCCTCTCCCTCATCAGTCATTTTTGAAAGAATGTAATTAGTAGTACCATTCAAAATACCTATTATTTCCGTTATCTTATCTGCAGTAAGTGATTGTTTTATAGGTCTTATAATAGGTATTCCTCCGCCTACACTTGCCTCAAATAAAAAGTTAGTATTATTCTCCTTAGCTATCTCAAGAAGCTCTGCTCCATGCTTTGCGACGAGCTCCTTATTTGATGTGCATACACTTTTTCCGGCAAGCAGCGCATCCTTTGTAAACTTGTAAGCAGGATTTATTCCTCCCATAACCTCTACTACAATTTTTACCTCAGGGTCATTTAAAATAACATTGTAATCATGAACAAGTATCTTCTCAACAGGATCCCCCGGAAAATCCCTCAAATCAAGAACATATTTTATATTTATCTCCTGACCGGCTCTTACATTTATACTGTCATGATTTTTTTCTATGACCTCAACTACTCCCGAACCTACTGTTCCGTATCCCAGTACTGCTATGTTTATCATTTTTTAATCTCCTCATGTTACGTCTACATTCCGACTTTATAATAAATCTATTTAAACAATCCTTTTATTCTTCGACTATATCTCTTCTATCTCTCCATCATCCTCACCCGGATTTTCCTCAAGCAGCTCCGCAAGCTCTTCGAAAACCTCATCATCTATAAGCTTGTCAACCGATATACATAAGATAATGTCTGCCTTTTTATCTCCCGGAAGTCCTACTCTTATAACGCTTTCGAGATATCCGGTGTTGTCATTCTTAACCACTCCCGGAACATTCTTTATATCCGAAGGCTCCACCGGAACTATACCGAGCACATCATCAACCTCAAGACCAAGCTTTATTCCGTGAGTTTCACAAATTAAAAGCTGAACATTGGACCCCTTTACAGACTCATCAAGTTCAAAACGCTCTTTCAAATTAAAAATCGGAACAATTTCATTTCTCAGATGAATTATTCCCTTTATAAATTCTGCACTTGTTGGTATTCCGACAATGCTATAATCACTCTCAATGCCATTTATCTTTGATAAATTAACACTGTACCTCTTGTTGTTCAGTAAAAAAATTATATACTTTTCTTCCATCCCAATTAGTCCTCCTTTGCTTTCTTTATCCATTTTAAATAGGCATTGATAAACATATTTATATCTCCGTTTAATACTGCATCTGCATTGGCAGTTTCACAGCCTGTTCTATGGTCCTTGACAAGCTTATACGGCTGAAGAAAATATGTCCTTATCTGACTCCCCCATCCGTTATCAGAAACCTCTCCTCTTATATCGGATATCTTATCCAGATTTTCCTGTTTCTTTATCATATAAAGCTTTGCCTTTAACATCTTCATAGCCTTATCTTTATTGCTATGCTGCGAACGTTCATTTTGGCACTGCACCACCACACCTGTAGGAATATGTGTTATCCTGACAGCGGAGGAGGTTTTATTTATGTGCTGACCTCCGGCGCCGCTTGCACGATAGGTATCAATCTTTAAATCATCCTCATTTATCTCAACAACAACCTCATCATTTATCTCTGGCATAACATCTACTGCCGCAAATGTTGTCTGCCTTTTTCCTGCCGCATTAAACGGCGACATCCTGATAAGCCTGTGAACACCCTTCTCTGATTTAGCATAACCATAAGCATCATATCCGTTTATCTGAAATGTAATCGACTTATAACCGACCTCATCTCCATCGAGGAAGTCTAAAACCTCTATATCAAAGTCCATTTTTTCGGCCCATTTTGTATACATTCTGTAAAGCATGGAAACCCAGTCACAGCTTTCAGTACCACCGGCTCCGGCATTGATATTTATAACAGTATTGTTCTCATCAAATTCATCTGACAAAAGAGTCGCTATACGCAACGCCTCAAAGCTTTCTCTGAATTTCTCAAAGGTTTCTGTTATCTCATCAGTAAGACTCTGGTCATCTTCCTCACAAGCCATCTCAATCAGAGTTTCTATATCATCAAACTGGCCTTTTATGGAATCGAATTCATCAAGTGTTTTTTTCAGTCCTTTAAGCTCCTTCATAACCTTTTGACTTTCATCATTGTCATTCCAAAAGTCCGGACTTTCAAGCTTTGCTTCCAGCTCTTTTATTCTGATTTCTTTATGAGCAATGTCAAAGTGAATCCCTCAATTCTTCAAGTGGATTCTTATATTCTTTTAATTTCAATCTTAAATTATCAAGATAAACCACCCTATCACCACCTTATTATGCATTTCTTCCACAGCACATCTTATACTTTTTACCGCTTCCACATGGACACGGATCATTTCTTCCTATCTTTGCAGTTGCTCTTTTTACAGGTCCCTTCTTAACAGAATCATCCCTGTTAGTACCTGTAACCTTTGCAACCTCTTCACGCTCTACCTTCTGCTCAATCTTGACATGCATAAGCATCTTAACTGTATCCTCCTGGATGGCAGCCGTCATTTCATTGAACATATCATATCCTGCAAACTTATATTCCACAAGCGGATCTCTGCTTCCGTAGGACTGAAGTGATATTCCCTGTCTTAACTGAGTCATATCATCAATGTGTGACATCCATTTTTTATCTATAACCTTAAGGAGAATAACTCGTTCTATCTCTCTTATATGCTCTGGCTCAGGGAATTCAGCTTCCTTAGCCTCATATATCTTAACAGCTTCTTCCTTAAGTCTTTGCTTGAGCTTTTTAACATCTCCGGATTTTTTCTCTTCCTCTGTAAGAGCTATTCTTTCGTAAGGAACTATAGGGATAAGAAGTCTGTTCAATTCCTCTATCTCCCATGCATCCGGTGAAAGGTCGGAAGCACAGGTTGTATCAATATATTTTTCAACCGTATCCTGCATAAATTTAAGGACAACATCACGCATGTTTTCGCCATCAAGAACTCTTCTTCTTTCTGCATATATAACCTCTCTTTGCTCGTTATTTACCTGGTCATATTCAAGAAGATTTTTTCTTATGGCAAAGTTATTAGACTCAATCTTCTTTTGAGCTTTTTCTATAAAGTTAGTTATTGTCTTATGCTGTATCTCTTCTCCCTCAGGAATCTTTAAAGCATCATATACCGCCTTGACCTTCTCTGAACCGAAAAGTCTCATAAGGTCATCATCAAGTGAAAGATAGAATTTGGATTCACCCGGATCACCCTGACGACCGGAACGTCCTCTTAACTGATTATCTATACGTCTTGATTCATGTCTTTCAGTACCTATAATCTTAAGTCCTCCGAGATCAGCAACACCTTCACCAAGCTTTATATCGGTACCACGTCCCGCCATATTGGTCGCTATGGTAACAGCCCCCATCTGGCCTGCATCTGCAACTATCTCTGCCTCAAGCTCATGAAACTTTGCATTTAAGACCTTATGCTGTATGCCTCTTTTTGACAGCAGCCTTGATAATTCCTCTGATGCCTCGATAGTAATTGTACCAACCAAAACCGGTTGTCCCTTTTCATGTGAAGCAACAACATCATTTACGATAGCATTGAGCTTCTCAGCCTTAGTCTTAAATACTGAATCCTGATGATCTACTCTCTTAATAGGAAGATTTGTAGGTACCTCAACAACGTCCATACCGTAAATCTCTCTAAACTCGTTTTCCTCTGTGAGAGCAGTACCTGTCATACCTGCCTTCTTCTTATATTTATTAAAGAAGTTCTGGAAGGTTATGGTTGCAAGAGTTCTTGTCTCTCTTTTTACCTTAACATTTTCCTTTGCTTCTATCGCCTGATGAAGTCCGTCCGAGAAACGTCTTCCGGGCATAATACGTCCAGTAAACTCATCTACTATAAGAACCTCATCATCCTTGACAACATAATCCTTATCCTTAAACATAAGGGCATGTGCACGGAGTGCCATAATCATATTATGCTGAATATCTATATTTTCAGCATCAGAATAGTTTTCTATATGGAAGAACTGCTCAACCTCTTTTACACCCTGAGCAGTAAGAACAACCTGCTTGTCCTTTTCGTCTACAAGATAATCTCCGTCTTCTTCTATATCATTTCCCATAATTGCATCCATCTTACTAATCTCCATGGATGCAGTTCCTCTCTTAAGTCTCCTTGCAAGGTAGTCGCACATCTTGTAAAGATCCGTAGACTTACCACTTTGTCCCGATATAATAAGCGGAGTTCTGGCCTCATCAATAAGAACCGAGTCAACCTCATCGACAATCGCATAATGAAGTTCTCTTTGAACAAGCTGTTCTTTATATATGACCATGTTATCTCTTAAGTAATCAAAACCCAGCTCATTATTTGTAACATAGGTTATGTCACAGTTATAGGCCTCACGTCTTGCATCATTTTTATCGCCGTTAAGAATTACGCCGACCTTAAGCCCTAAAAATTCATGTACCTGTCCCATCCATTCAGCATCACGTTTTGCAAGATAATCATTTACAGTAACTATATGAACACCCTTGCCCTCAAGTGCATTAAGATATGCAGGAAGTGTGGAAACAAGCGTCTTACCTTCACCTGTTCTCATCTCCGGAATTCGTCCCTGATGAAGCAGGATACCACCGATAAGCTGAACCCTGTAATGCTTCATACCGAGAACCCTTGCTGCAGCCTCTCTTACAACAGCAAATGCCTCAACAAGTATATCATCTAAGGTTTCACCATTTGCCAAACGCTCCTTGAATTCGTCTGTCTTTGCTCTAAGCTCTTCATCACTAAGCCCCTGCATAGTCTCATCAAGAGCTTCTATTTTATCAACTATCGGATATATCTTTTTTAATTCCTTTTCACTATGTGTTCCAAACACCTTTTCTATAAGGCCCATTTTAAATTACCTCCAAACTGGTACAATATAGCTATTGCACCGTAAACCTAAATATAACATTATTCAAGTATTAAGGCAAGTTTTTTTTACATAAGTGTATCAGGGGGACAGGCACCTTGTCACATCACAGATGTGACAAGGTGCCTGTCCCCCTGATACACTTGCCCAATTAATTATTATTTAAAATTCCGGCTCTATAAGTCCGTATGTATTACCCTTTCTCTTATAAACTACATTAACCTCTTCTGTCTCAGCATTTCTGAACACGAAGAAATTATGTCCCAAAAGCTCCATCTGAACACAAGCATCCTCCGGATACATAGGCTTTACTGCAAATCTCTTGCTTCTGATAATCTTAACTTCTTCATCATCAGCATCTTCCTCACTGAAGAAATCATCCCTGATAAAGTTAGCATTCTGTTCCTTATCAACAATTTTTTTCTTGTAACGGGTAACCTGACGTTCTATAACCTCTACAACAAGGTCTATGGATACATACATATCATCACTAGCCTGCTCAGCCCTTATGATATGTCCCTTCATAGGAATCGTAACCTCAATTTTTTGTCTTTCCTTCTCAACTGATAAGGTTACCTGAGCATCGGTATCATCAGTGAAAAACTTTTCTAATCTGCCAAGCTTGTCATAAATTGCAGTTTTTAAACCATCTGTAACCTCAATATTTTTTCCGCTTATAATATAATTCATGTGCCCCACTCCTTTTTTGTCAAACTAATGTACCAAAAAAACACTTCTATGATACATTAAAAACATTATATCATAGAAGTGCTATTTTTTAAAGCTTAAATTTAATAAACTCTGACCGCCTTACACGGAGTACTATAGTACATATTTGAAACTATTATTCCGGTGCTCTCCGTACTTGCATGTACAACCTGTCCTCCGCCTATGTATAAGGCTACATGACCTATGGTCGAGCCTCCGTTTTTATAAAAAACTAAATCTCCTGCCTGTACCTCCGATAAGCTTACCTCGGTACCGCAGTTTGCCTGTGCTGCGGATGAATGTGGAAGATATACACCAAAGTTTGCATAAACACTCATTGTAAAGCCTGAACAGTCTGTTCCGTCAGTAAGGCTTGAACCTCCATAAACATACGGATTACCTACAAATTGCAATGCATAATTAACCACGCTTGAAACATTAGGATTTACAGCCGGAGCCTGTGGAAGTGTATTTTCCTCCGGTTCGTCAGGCTGTATGGTTTCCGTTGCTTCTTCTGCGGTCTGTTCCTCATCAACTGCAACCGTTTCCTGAGTGTTTTCATCTTTAACCTCTGTGGTTGTATCATTTACATCTGCCTGTTCCGTAGTATTTGTGTTATCAACATTTTTTACCGTAGTATCTTCATTAACAGCTACAGCTTTATTCATTCGATAGGATATGCTTATATAATCATTTCTTACATAACCGGAAAGAGAATCATCCACCTCAATATGTGTCCAGCTATCTCCCTGACTTATAATTCCATATTCTTCTCCGCCGGTTAAAAGAGTCAGACATTCACTATCCTCACTATCGCTCTTCCTTAAACGTAAAGTTGTGGCATTAACAACAGCAACCTTCGGGAGATTTTTTTCCGCATATACCCTTGCATCATCACCAAAAGTCATAAATTCATTTTTTATGTATCCGTCACATCCGCCGGATGAAATATGTGACCACTCACTTCCTTTTTCCACTACGGTTACTATACCACCGCCGCTGATAATTCCTATCTTGTCAGAATCTGCATTTGATTCTTTTCTAATATTAACCTGACCGGAAGCAGTTATTACGGCCTTATTACTAAAATCAATATAAGAGCTACTGCTATACTTTTCGTCCTGCACCTTTTCCGACTCACTGTCTTCAAGCTCCTCTTTTGCTTCTTCTTCGGAGTTCTCGGTTTCTTTATTATCCTTTTCTTCCTTTTTCTCAGCAGCCAGTCCTAAAATATCATAAAGTGCCGAATTCGAATTAGATGCTATATATCTGTCAAGTGCAGATGATATGCTTACGTTTGCATCGCTATATATAATCTCTGAGACTATTTCACTTGCTGAAGCAGCATCCATCGCTTCCTCAAGCTCATCAAGTCCGCCTTTGTCAATTTTTTCTTCTGTTATTACTTCTATATTTTCCGCCTTTGTATTAACCACGCCAAAAGAAGCCGATAAAACGCTTAACGCCAAAGCAAATGCAAGCTGTTTTCTCCATGTTCTTCTCATTAAATATCCTCCAAACGTATATAAAACAAGGTTTAAAATGTTACAAAAATATTACATCATATATAACAACAGTATATCAGGTTGACATAACGTTGTCAACCATAATTTATTTGCTCTTCTGCTATAAAGCAAAAAACAGGGAAAGAAATATCTTTCCCTGAAATAATATCCTACAACTTATATATTATAATCTGATATCAATGTTTGCACCGATATTAGGATTAACCGAACGCTCCATCATCTGGGTTATCATATCGCCATTGGTCTCAACCGCATCAAGCGATTTCTTAAGCATAGCAATATCAATCGCATTCATATTTTTTGTATCTGAAATTTGTAATCCCATACCGGAATTGCCAAGTGAACTGATATTCATAATCTCTACTCCTTAAAATATATCAAACAAATATGTCCATTAGTACCAATAATAGTAATTTCTATCATTATACTATTAAATATTTATTTGTGCAAGTATTTTTAAACAAAAAATTATTTTTCAGCTTTACTGATTATAATCATAAATTTCACATACAGCATCTGCTATGGTCTCCGCCAGCTTTTCCTGATATTTTTCATCAACAAGCTTTGAGGTTTCCTCCGGATTACTTAAAAATCCACACTCTATAATAATTGCCGGACATACGCTTTTTCTCAAAATATAATAATCATTTGCCTCTTTTGCCTTTCGATTATTTTCATTATCTATTTCTTCCTGAATTTTACCTTGTACAACCTGTGCTACCTTTTTGCTTTGCTCGGAGCTTCCATGATAAAAGACCTGCGCCCCCTTTACACTTGAATCCTTGTAGGAATTTTGATGTATACTTATAAGCAGATCAGCCTTATTATCATTTACTATCTCCATTCTGTTTATCATATCCGATTTTTTCTTGTTTGATGTTCCCGTATCAGCAAGACAGATATCACTGTCTCTTGTCAGAATTACCTTAATGTTCTTATCCTCAAGCTTATCCTTAAGCTTAAGTGCAATAGCAAGATTGACATCCTTTTCCATAATTCCGTCAGCACTTACCTTTCCCGGGTCATTTCCTCCGTGACCGGCATCCACAACTATTACAATTTCCTTTTCATCCTCCTTTGCACCGCTCATATATACAAAGCAATTAACAAACATAAGTGCAAAAAAAATCAGCATTCCAACATACATTCTGAGTGTACGCTTATCGAAATGCTGATTTTTCAAACCATCCAATATACTTTTCAAATATAACACCCCATAACTCATATATAATTATAGTATGTTAATATTATCAAAAATATGTCTTATCTTAATTATTCAAGTGTATGCTCAATCTGCATCTTTTTTCTCTCTTCCTTCATAGCTTCGATTATGGTATTTCTGGCCTCAATCGCGTCGGCCTTTGTTGCCGGCTCCACATCCTTTAACACATAATCTATACCCATCTGTTCATACTTTGTCTTACCCATATCATGATAAGGAAGAACATCCAACGCCTTTATATGTTTAAAGTGAGCAAGGAAGGTTCCAAGTCTTTTGAGATATTCGGGAATAAGCGTAATTCCCGGAACGACCACATGCCTTATCCATATTTCCTTTTCCTGCTCGTCCAAAAACTTAAGGAAGTCAAATATATTGTCACAAGGCTGTTTGGTAAGCTCAAGATGTTCCTTCGGATCTATATGCTTTATATCAAGCATGATAAGATCTGTTGATTTCATGAGTCTTTCATACTTTGCAAGAGTTTCCGGAATATCCCTTCTGAACATTATTCCCGAGGTATCAAGGCAGGTATGAATCCCCTTTTGCTTAGCCTTTTCAAAAAGCTCTATAAGAAAATCAATCTGAACCAGAGGTTCACCACCCGTTACGGTTATTCCTCCCTTTTTATAAAATTCCTTATATCCGTCATAATCCTTAAGAATCTCATCCGGTGTCATCTTGGTCGCCCCAGTTGCCTCCCATGTATCCGGATTATGGCAATACTTACACCTCATAGGGCAGCCCTTAACAAATACCACGTATCTTGTTCCCGGTCCGTCAACGGTTCCAAAAGTTTCTATTGAATGAATTAAACCTTCCATAATATTCTCACCTCTGACAAATTATCTTTGCATATTATTATAACACAATCCATGTACATAATACCATAAAGAAATAAGATTTTAAGCAATGTGCATAATCGAGTAGGGAAGATGAAATCGCACCCTACTCGCCGCGCCGCCCGCGTGTCACGCAGTGACAAATTTCATTACGCGGGCGTGCGCATAAATAAATGGGCTGACCTATATGGGTCAGCCCATCAATTGATAATCTAAAAGCACTAATTAAAGTGACTCATGGAATGTACGTGAGATAACATCAGCCTGCTGCTCAGGAGTAAGCTTGATGAAGTTTACAGCGTATCCTGAAACACGGATAGTAAGCTGTGGGTAGTTCTCAGGATGCTTCTGTGCATCAATTAATGTATCTCTGTTATATACATTAACATTTAAGTGATATCCACCTTTTTCTACATATCCATCTAACATTCCAACTAAGTTATCAATCTGCTGTGTACTAGCCATTATATTATATCCTCCTTTTCGAAATTTAATATATTAGTTATTCTCTTCAAATGCATCGTCTATGCCATCGTGAAGTGTAGGAACACTACATGCAAGATTGCCTTTTGCGCAGTCCAGACATCCAAGGGTTTCAACCTCTTTACCTTCCTGATTAGGGTCATAGGACACATTGATGTGTCCATGTCCCTTTTCAACCATGCCATCTAACATTGCGACGATGTCTTCTACATTGTTTAAACCGTTATCCATCAAATCAATCCTTTTTACTGTTAATCTTAAAGCTTAAGGTCAACATCAAGGTCACCTGCGAATACCTGATCTTCCTTACCAAGAGCTCCAGGGATGATTGAGAATGTATTTGAAATACCATCCTGTGAATCCATATATGGAAGCTTAGCTACTGAAGAAAGTGAAGCTATCGCACCATGAGTATCTCTTCTATGCATTGGGTTAGCACCAGGAGCAAATGGTTCACCATGCTTTCTACCGCAAGGAGTATCACCTGTATTCTTACCATAAGTTACGTTTGAAGTAATTGTAAGAATTGACATTGTTGGGAAGCCGTTTCTATATACATGATGCTTTCTTAACTTATGCATAAATGTTGAAACAAGGCTTGCTGCAATCTTATCAACTCTGTCATCATTGTTACCATACTTAGGGAAGTCACCTTCTGTCTCATAACTTGTAACGATTCCCTGCTCATTTCTTATACACTTAACCTTAGCATACTTGATAGCTGAAAGTGAGTCTGCTACAACTGAAAGTCCTGCAAGTCCGGTTGCGAAGTATCTCTTTACATCTCTGTCATGAAGAGCCATCTGGATTCTCTCATAAGCATACTTATCATGCATATAGTGAATGATATTAAGTGCACTTACATAAACCTTAGCAAGCCATTCCATCATATCATCAAATTTCTCCATAACCTCATCATAATCAAGGTACTCTGAAGTGATTGGTCTGTACTTAGGAGCAACCTGTACACCTGTACACTCATCAACACCACCGTTGATAGCGTAAAGTAAACACTTAGCAAGGTTAGCTCTTGCTCCGAAGAACTGCATATCCTTACCGATTCTCATTGAAGATACGCAACATGCGATACCATAATCATCACCGTGAACAGGTCTCATTAAGTCATCATTCTCATACTGGATTGATGAAGACTTGATTGACATCTTAGCACAGTACTGCTTCCAGTTGATAGGAAGTCTTGTTGACCAGAGAACTGTCAGGTTTGGCTCAGGTGCAGTACCTAAGTTATCAAGAGTGTTAAGGTAACGGAAGCTCATCTTTGTAACAAGTGTACGTCCGTCTACACCCATACCGCCAAGTGACTCGGTAACCCATACAGGATCGCCTGCAAAGATTGAGTTATACTCAGGAGTTCTTGCGAACTTAACGCATCTTAACTTCATTACGAAGTGGTCAACGAATTCCTGAATCTGCTCCTCAGTAAATGTACCGTTCTTAAGATCTCTTTCTGCATAGATATCAAGGAAAGTAGAAGTACGTCCAAGTGACATAGCTGCACCGTTCTGCTCCTTAACTGCTCCAAGATAACCAAAGTATAAGAATTGGATAGCTTCCTGAACATTCTTAGCAGGCTTTGAAATATCAATGCCATAGAATGAAGCCATCTTCTTTAATTCCTGTAATGCACGAATCTGCTCTGCAATTTCTTCCTTGCCTCTTATAACGTCATCAGTATATACTGTACCAAAGGATTCCTTTTGAATCTTCTTGTCTTCAATAAGGAAATCTATACCATAAAGAGCAACTCTTCTGTAGTCACCGATGATACGTCCACGTCCGTAAGCATCAGGAAGACCGGTAATGATGTGGTTTGTACGACATCTTCTGATCTCATCATCATAAACATCAAATACACCTGCGTTATGAGTCTTTCTGTGAGTAGTGAAGAACTCAACTATCTCAGGATCAACCTTATAGCCGTTATCTTCACAAGCCTTCATAGCCATACGGATACCACCGTATACGTTCATACCTCTCTTGAAAGGTTTGTCAGTCTGGAAACCAACGATTTTTTCCTTACTCTTATCCAGGTAACCTGCCTGATGTGAAGTAAGAGTAGATACAACCTTAGTATCCATATCTAAAACTCCGCCTGCTTCTCTTTCTTTCTTGGAAAGATCAAGAACCATCTGCCATAAATCCTTAGTATCCTGTGTAGGTCCTGCCAGGAAAGAATCATCACCCTCATATGGAGTATAGTTTCTCTGAATGAAATCTCTGACCTCAACTTCTTTCTGCCACTTTCCGCCTACAAATCCATCCCAGCTGTCTGTCTCAAGTGCATCCATTTTCAATAACATTTCTTTGTGTTCCTCCTTTTATTTTACTCTCGTTCTTAACAGAAATTATCGTTTCTTGTATACATTGTATACAAGGATAACTTCTGTAGATGTTTATATTATAAGGTTAAATTGTATACACGTCAACTTCATAAAAGCATTTTTTTGTACTTTTTTTAGTACACTGATTGTATACAGTATACAAATTTCTTTATAATACATTTTAGCCTAATTTTTTGAATTTTATGTATTATTTATGGGCAACATTCTAATAGACATTTCTATTATTATTGTGTTATACTTATTAATGTTTGAAAAACTACATATTTTATATATAATTACAATCTGTTTTAAGGAGGATTAAAAAATGGCAAAGCAGGTAACAAAGGATATGCTTATTTATGAAATTCTTGAGATAGACCCGGGTAATGCCGCCATTCTTATGGCATCAGGTATGCACTGCGTAGGTTGTCCTTCATCAGCTATGGAATCCCTTGAGGATGCATGTATGGTACATGGCATGGATGTTGATGATGTGATTTATTCTATAAATGAATATCTTAAGAAGAAAGAAGCTACTGTTTAATTTTTAAAGGAGGTTACAAAATGAATTTAAAAAATGATGGTAACAATTATAACCAAAGCAATGGTTACAATCTGAACGGAAACTACCAAAATGGATACAATCCCAACAATTACAGCGGAAATACCGGATATAATATGAATAGCAATAATTATAATCAGGCAAATGATTTTAATGCCAACTACAATGCAAGTCAGAATCTTTTTAACGGCATGAACAATGCTTATATGGCCAGTAATAGCGGAAGCTACCAACAGGTGCAAAGCACATATTCAAATGCTGAAAGAATTTCAGATCAGAAATTCAATCTTATTCTCGGAGGTTGTCTGCTTTGGGGATTCTTTATTAACTGCATTTTATGTACGGTATTCAGTGATTCGGTCGAGGCCTTGGCAAACAACAATTTTGTAATATTTTTAATTGCATACTTTGTTCTTGTTATCGCCGGAAGCACTATGGTCAATAAATCTGACAATCCTACGGTAAGCTTCATAGGTTATAATCTTATAGTTATTCCTATTGGTATGATTATATCCATGACACTTACAATTTATATTGATGCCGGCTATGCGAGCATTATCCCGATAGCATTTGGCATAACCTCTGCAGTGACACTTGCGATGATGCTGCTTTCCTCATTCTTACCGGAATTTTTTGCAAGTAACACTATGGGTAAGATACTTGGCATAACTCTTCTTGTTACAATTATTATTGAGTTGATTCTTTTATTTACCGGTGCCGGAAGCCTTGGTATCATAGATTATATAGTTGTATTGATATTCTGCGGATATATCGGCTACGACTGGGCTAAAGCCAATATGAGTGAAAAGACTGTTGATAAGGCTGTTGATGCGGCAGCAATGCTTTATGTAGACATAGCAAATCTTTTCTTAAGAATAATGAGAATTCTTGCAAGAGCAAGAAGATAAAATGTAACAGCAATACGCAATATAATTATAAGGAGATTTTTTACAATGAACAATATAGACATAAAGTCCGTCAATTCCATAAGGGTACTTGCAGCAGATGCTATACAAAAGGCTAATTCCGGACATCCCGGACTTCCTCTCGGTGCAGCACCGACAGCATATGAGTTATGGGCAAAACACCTGAAGCATAATCCTGCAAATCCAAATTGGGTGAACAGAGACCGCTTTATCTTGTCAGGTGGTCACGGCTCTGCACTGCTATATTCTCTTCTTCATTTCTTTGGCTATGGAATAACTATAGATGATATGAAGAATTTCAGACAGCTTGGTTCAAAAACCCCGGGACATCCCGAATACGGACATACAATCGGTGTTGAAGCAACTACAGGTCCGCTTGGTGCAGGTATGGCTATGGCTGTAGGTATGGCTATGGCAGAAAATCATCTGGCTGCAACCTTCAATAAGGAGGGTTATCCGGTTGTTGACCACTATACATATGTACTTGGTGGTGACGGCTGTATGATGGAGGGAATATCCTACGAAGCATTTTCTCTTGCCGGTACACTCGGACTTGAAAAGCTTATTGTTCTTTACGATTCAAATAATATATCTATAGAAGGTGATACCAACATAGCCTTCAGGGAGGATGTCAGAAAGCGTTTTGAAGCCTTTGGGTTTCATACTCAGCTTGTAGAAGACGGTAATGACCTTGATGCAATCGGTGCTGCCATAGAAGCAGCAAAGGCAGAAAAGGGAAGACCTTCCATG
This sequence comes from uncultured Lachnospiraceae bacterium, assembly GCA_902788555.1. Taxonomy (GTDB): domain Bacteria; phylum Bacillota; class Clostridia; order Lachnospirales; family Lachnospiraceae; genus Coprococcus_C. The sequence continues at coordinate 97,231 of CADAKQ010000002.1, read as the reverse complement.
ATAGAGATTAAAACCAAAATAGGTGCAGGCTGTCCTGCAAAGGAAGGAAAGGCTTCAGCACATGGGGAGCCTTTAGGTGCTGAAAATGTTGCTGCTCTCCGTGAAAATCTGGGCATAGAGGATAAGGGTGCATTTGTTATATCAGAGGATGTTTATGACAACTTTAATTCATTGGCAAAAGCAAATGCTTCTTATGAGGAGGAATGGAATAAATTATTTGCAGACTACTGCGAGAAGTATCCTGATATGAAAAAGCTTTGGGACTCCTATTACGACAAAGACAGTGCAGAATGTTTATTTGACCTTGATGATTTTTGGAATACCGCAGATAAGCCTGAAGCTACAAGAAATGTATCGGGTAAGATAATAAATATTATTAAAAATGTTCTTCCTAATATGTTTGGCGGTGCGGCAGATCTTGCTCCTTCGACAAAAACATATATGAATGATATGGGGGATTATTCAAAGGAAAACCCTGAAGGAAAGAATATTCACTTCGGAATAAGGGAGATAGCCATGGCAGCAATCGGAAACGGTATTGCGTTGCATGGCGGTTTAAGACCATATGTATCAACCTTCTTTGTATTCAGCGATTACGTAAAGCCAATGGCAAGATTATCGTCTCTTATGGGATTACCTCTTACCTATGTGCTTACACATGACAGTATAGGTGTAGGTGAGGACGGACCTACCCATGAGCCAATAGAGCAGCTTGCCATGTTAAGAGCAATGCCAAACTTTTACGTTTTCCGTCCTGCGGATGCAACAGAATGTGCAGCAGCTTGGTATTTTGCTTTAAACAAAAAAAATGCTCCTACTGCTCTTGTGCTTTCAAGGCAGAATCTTCCTCAGCTTGAAGGAAGCTCACAGGATGCTTTAAAAGGCGGTTATATTCTTTCCGATTCCGACAAGGAAACTCCGGATACAATTATCATAGCAACCGGCTCAGAGGTTTCGCTTGCGGTTGAGGCAAAGAAAAAGCTTTTGGAAAGCGGAATAGATGTAAGAGTTGTCAGTATGCCATCTATGGATTTATTTGATGAGCAGCCTGACGAATATAAAGAAAAGGTTCTTCCTAAGAATGTCACTCGAAGAGTCGGTGTAGAAGCCCTCAGTGAATTCGGCTGGGGTAAATATATCGGTATAAACGGAGAGTTCATAGGTATGCACTCCTTCGGTGCTTCTGCTCCGGGTGGTGAGCTCTTCAAACACTTCAACATCACTGTTGATGCAGTCGTTGAAGCAGTCAATAAAGTCTTAAATAATTAACATCATAAAAAAAATGGTTATATGCAGGAAACTGCATATAACCATTTTTTTTATATCTCAGCCAACTTCTGTACCGCATCTGCCTCAATAATTATCTTGAAGTGTTCATCCATATAATTTGGTGTTGCATAAGTGGATTTTATTTTGTTACCATATTCACCCATTATATTACAGGTTCTTGTGAATTCGCCATCGGTATTTTTATCCTTAGTCATATAAAGATAAAATCTGCTGTCCTGAGGATTTTTATATAAGGAATTAACACTTCTGTATATATTCTTTACAAGCTTAGCCGAAAGGATAACCTCATCCAGTGACTTAAATGCATATATTCTGAATATATTTTTATCACTTTCCTTTTGCTTAACAGCGTTTCTTGTTTTCTTTGACATCCTGCTGTTATTGATTGCATTCAAATTTTCAGCAAGACTGCCAAGCGCCTCAAGCAAAGAATCCGTTGATGGTGTAGCCGGCTGTTCCTCGTATTCACCGTCCTCATATGAAGCATCTTCATATTCATCCACTACCTGCTTTGTAAACCTTGAAAATCTTGTATCCAGCTCCTCCGGATCCTCAACCTTAGTTACAATAAGAACAAGACACTCAGGTGATATAGGTATAGCTTCTATCATAAGCGGAATATTGTCCACCTCAAATCCCAACTCTGCTGATGCCTGCTGCATCATTTCTCTGAAAAGCTCCTTTGCTTTATCGGTTCCGTATGCCAATTCAGTTAAAAGCATCTCTTTATCAGCCAAATCAGCCTTATAAAGAGTACATCTTATCTGGTTTTCACTTAATCTTTCAATCTTCATAGTCTTCACCCCTTTAGCAAATATCAAAATAATTGACAAAGCCAAATACTCAACTAATATTTATTATTAGTTTATCACAAATTATTATCATGTAAAGATTTTTCTTAAATTTTTCACAATCTTTTTATTGGAAATACTTCTTATTTCATCCAAGGCTTGCAATTAATTCTTATTTGTAGTACTGTATTAACATACATATGCCAAAAAGTCAAATCATAATTTTAAATAGTATGCGTTAACTAATCTTGGGCAATTTTTTTACCCATTAGACCTTCATGAGCGTGCAAACCGTGGATAACTTCCTATATCATCATTGATAAGCCCTTAGGCTTACCGACAATGATATAATCTCGGAAGTTAACACACCGTTTACACCCTGCTACTATATATGCGGCTTGCGCCGATTAATTATAACCACCATTAATTATACTTCTCAGAATCTTTGAAGTTGTGCTTGCACCTGTATATGCCGGAACAGAATTATTTATTAACTCTGCATAAATATTGTTACCTTTACCTACAATCTGAGGAATCCTTGTATTTGAGGCTATATCTTTTCTGTCAACTTCAACATATCCAAGAGGTATTCTAAATTCATATGTATTTTCAATATATTTATCCAAATCACCATTTTCATTTGCGCATATTACTTTTGCCAGGTTATTAGCTCCGGCAACACTCCATGTCATTCTTCTATGTTTCATACGCATGGTTACTAAAGCACAGTTTTGATTTTCCTGTACTCCCATATTTCTATATTCTGTTCCTTCCGGAGCTTCAGGAAGCTTAACTTCATCCTTATACTTAATAATACCATCCTTATTATTGTAAAGATAAGTATATAAATCTCTTGCATTTTCTGCTTCCTTATTAGTCTGATTATCATTATCTATACTATCAGCGTATGTTATTATTGTATCAAGCATCTTTTCTATATTTTTATCTGCAAACAATTTTAAAATCATACCCTTAATTTTCTTATTTTTTATTACACCTGTTATCTTTTTGAGTATATGAAACTGATCGAGCTGCTTATAGGTTATATTTTCAACCTCTGAAGGTTCAATCCATGCTGCTCCATCTCCATTAACCATTTTATATTGTATTTTGTCATAATTATATATATTTTTTACAAATGCTAATCTTCTTTTCATGAATGAGGTTCCGTCTTCAAATCCGGCAATTACTTTTTTGTTTATAAGTTTATGTCGGTTTCCTTCATACCATCCTTCATAGATTGTAGCAAGTTTTAATTCCTGATTTTTTGCTTTCTTACGGTCTTCACCTTGCATTTTAAGGTATACTCCGTCTGTTTCCTGAAAAAGAACATTTGTCTGTTTTGCGCCTTTATTTATTCCTCTATCCATATCTTCTATGTTTATATTTTCATCGGCTTCAATATTCTTTCCCACTTCCTGAACAAGCTTCCAAGCTCCTACAGATGATATATAATTTCCTGTTGCAGCGCTTACTGATGCAGCAGCCTTATTATATGGTTCATTAACACATTCCTTAATGATAAGGTTTGCCATATTCTCTGAAAATAATCCCACTCTGTTCATTTTCATTTCTTCATCGAGCAGATAAACGTATTCTTTTTTTTCATTATCAAAATAATACCGTCTTGCATATTCAACATTTCCATATATAGTCTTAATTGTAGTGGTATTTTTATCTTTCATTCGATATCTTTTCTTGTCACGTTCATTCCTTAATCGCTCATCCAATTGTTCCAAAATTGATACTGTAATATTTCTTGCAAGTTCACATACAAATTCAAATATTTTAAGTTCCATTTCGCCAAATTTTATATCCATAATTAATTTCCTCCTATATGCAAGAAATATATAGGATTTTTTTACTAACCTATTCCTTTTAATGTTAAACATGATGCGTAAGGTGTATCACATTCTTTTTTACCTTCATATATTACCTGAAGGATCAGGCTGAAGAACCATTTTAACGCTCGCTTGCTGTGGCAGTCGTGATACCGGCTGAGAGCTTTTTGTTAATGCTGTCATGCTCAAACAGCGATGTCCTATTCAGTTGTAAAAAATTTAAATCACCACATCCTTTCTATGATTATGATAAAAGATTACCATAATTAACATATTAAGTAAAATGTGCGATTTGTCATTTTTTACTAATTTGCACATTTTACACATAAAAGAATTATATCTTATAGAAAATGTAAAATGTGAAAGAAGAAAAAAAGAGCTGTCGCAAAAATAGCAAGCATTGAATTTTGTTACATTGTGCGATTTCGCACAAGTAAAAAATTCACTCTTGTTGAGGGACACCCCCAATCCCCCGGCTAACGCACCAAGCATCGTAACCTTTATCTTACTATATATTTCCCTACCCGATTCTCTATCAGTATAGTGTAATTAAAATTATACTACTTAAATAGAAATACGTTAAAAAAATAACCTGAGGAGATATATTTTTTGTATATCTCCTCAGGTTTGATTCACATTTCAAGGTCATCATAGCATTCATCAGCTTCGGTCTGTGATGCATTAGCGTCTTGAGCATATTTGCCGGGTGTGCCATCGTAGTCAAACATAAAATTTAAAGAGTGTATTTCCGGCACTTCAGACAACCTCATATCTTTGAAGCATTTTTCCAGAAACGGATAAGTCTCAACTAATGAAGTAATTATATTTAAAACATCATTATAATTGTATTCTCTATTACTAACATAACCGGAGCCTTCTATATGAACAAAACCATTGTCTTTAAAATACTTTCGTATTTTATTATATATATTATTATAATTCTTACCCAGAATTGCCTTTGCAACCTTTGTATCAATATCAAATATTATTTGCTTGTTTCGATACATATCTTATCCTTAAACTATGCAACAGCTCTTTTATTCTGCCATCTCTTAATATCTTTAATACAGTCATCAACCTCATCGCCAACAATCATTTCAAGCTTTGTCAAATAATCTAATAACGCTAAATTATTTCTTGATATATCTATTACATACATTCCAATTGCCGCTAATGCGTTTTCACCATCCATTGTAAAAAAACCATATCTTTCTTCTTTAATACCATACTTAGCAGCATGTTTTCTCATTGACTCAAGTAAATCATCTGTTGTATATCCCATCGATCTAACCTTATCTTCATCAAAGCAAAACTCAAGTGATACCATATTAACACCTCCACTTCAATCTTGATATATAAATAATAGCATTATTATCTATTAATTTCAATGGCTTTTAAAATAAAAAAAGCTTATACAAAGACCACATAACATATTGCAATCTCTGTATAAGCTTTGTTAATTATAAAATCATTCTCCTGTCACATACTCTGATACGTCTCCAATCTGCGATGGTATACCCAAATACGGCGCTGGGTCAACTCTTTCTCCGTTTATTCTAACACCAAAATGACAATGAGGCCCGGTTGACTGTCCTGTATTTCCTGAATATGCAATTACCTGTCCTGCTTCCACATGTTCACCGGCAGAAACAAGTCGTAGTGAATTATGCATATATTCCGTGCACATTCCATCTCCGTGATCCAAAACAATATATTCACCTGCAGACGAGCTTCTATATGATAAAGATACCGTTCCGGACTTTGCCGCCACAACAGGAGTTCCCTCAGGACATGAAATATCCATGCCTTTATGTACCGTTCCCCATCTTGCACCATACGGTGATGTTACATAATATTTTCCCGGTACCGGCCATAAGCATTCCCCATTTCCAACAGCATACATACTAATGAAATTAATAGCTTGTATAGCATCTGGCATATTAATATGTACATACATGCCTGTAAGAATTCCGGAAGTTTTAGATACATATATTTCCTTTACTATTCCACTTCTGTCATAGTTTCCGAGAATAATATATATATAATCATCTTCAATATTAGATATAATACCTAATCTATTATCTCCATTCAGATTAATAAATGCTATATCGCCAATTTGTGGAAATACTGTCAACCAATCATTAGATGAACAATACTGCCTAAATGCATCGATTGAACTTGTCTTTCTTATATAATCATTTCCTACATATCCATTTTCATTAAGCAAATAATAAATAAAAGCAATGCTCCAATCATCTCCTTCAGATAGTGACAATATACCATAGTATCTTTCTGCTGTTTGTCCAAGTTCTGAATATGCAAGTACAGCCAGCCCATTCATACCAAGAATTTCTTCCCATAATTCATCAGTAGCAATAAGATTTTCCAAATACATCTTTTGTTCAGAAGAAAAAAACCATTTTTTTTCCATTTCTTCTATAGATTTATTATTGATACTTACCTTTAACACTTTTTCTTCATTAGTTTCTTCAATTTCATAGCTCACCTCATTAAACTCATTAAATATCTCTTTTAAGTCGCTATAATCATCTCCTGAAAGAGTATTACTATATTGCTCATGCTTACTGTAATTATTTCGCAATGTCCAGAAAAAGGCTATAACATTCTTCCAATCAGTCAGTTCACCGGATACTACTATTCTTGTACATCCATTTTCATTTGCATAGGATGTTATTTCTTCTGTAAACTCTGACGAAATCTGTGATATATTTTCTCTAAAAAACTTATCCTCATCCACAATAAAATCATACGTAATATTTTGCACAACTATAACTGTACCGCCGATTATAAAAAATGCAGCAATACCTATCCATCCAAGTAAAGATGTAAGAGCAGATACAAAAACCTTTATTACTGCAACCGTTGCTACACCTATAGTATGGATAATCCCATTTAGGTTTTTTTCAACAAATTCCTTTTCTATATTACTATTTCCTTCATATTCCGGATTATATAAATCAGATTCATTATCAATGCTATTATTTATATAGCTGCTAATTTTCTTTATATTCCTTTTTTCATGTTGTTTAGCACGATTAATTATCATTCTTTTTTTCGACCTTTTTATCCTCTTGCTTTCTGGATAATTCCGGTCAAATTCATTATTATTAATATTGTAATCCATATTTTCACGATGATTATATCCATCTACATCAAAATAATCCGTATTCGGATATGTTGTGAATGAATACTTTTTAACTGTAGATTTCTTATCATATCCATCCGAAATAGTAAAATTTGTATTTTTTCTTACCCTAAATTTTGTATCCCTTTCTTGTTGTTTCCGATAGCTAGTAAATGTATCTTTATCTGATTTCTTATTTAGGTCTGCACTTTCCTCTTCATTTTGTACATCCTTTATTCTAAAATCTTTACTATTCTTTACTATGTATTTTTTATTACTCTTTTTTCCCTTTAGGGAGCCGATATATACATCATTATCGGCTTCCTTATTTTGTTTATCTTTTTCAATTACATTAAAAAGACTTTCTTTTTTGAGTTTTACTTCCTTTTTACTAAAATCTCTATTATTTTTTCTTATTACTTTATCTTTTTCAGAAAAAGATATATCTCTTGTGGAAAAATCATTTTTTCTTTTTCTGAAGGCTGTTTCGTCATTCATTTAACCACCACCTTATTAGTCCGTGTTAATAAATGAATAAATAGCATTATTTTCCGGTATTCTGTCATCAAAGCTATATATTATATTTCCAAGTTTATTTATTCCACAACCTGGTTCTGCAGATATGAGGAATTTATATTGATTATCAGACAAACCATACATCGACTGAAATCGTCTTGCATTAATATCTTCCTGATGCATCATTATTACATTGTCACATAAAGTAAACATATTCCTTGCAATGTCATTATCAAGTACCTTATCAATGCTCTGTATTATACCTCTTATCTTTCCACCGTATTTTCTTGAACGTTCGTAAAAATCCTCGATAATTGCTGTCGAACTTTCATGCTTAAAATAATAATCCATTTCATCCAATGTAATGAATGTAATCTTATTAGCATGTCTATTACGAATTAAACGTTGATCTATATCATCAAGACATAAGCTCATACCTGCATCTTTAAGCTGCTTAGGAAGGGTAGATAAGTTATAACACACAATTCTTCCCGAGCGGTCAACACTTGAAGGTCTTGCAAAAATATCACCTGTACCAACTATATGTCTTTCAAGCTGAAGCGCAAGTGATTTAGCCTCTGGCTCAGGTTGGCTCAAGAGACATTGGTACCAATCAACCAAAGTTGCACGCCTTACTATTCCCCTTTCATCAATATAATAATCCTGTATATCTAAAGTAAGTACCTCTTTTACGCATCTGTCTGTTATTGACTTTTTCTTCTCATCATAGTTTTCTTTTCCGACTATAGCCTCTATAAAAGAAATAATAAAATTACTTTTCTTTTTTATAGGCTCATCCGTATCATAGTCAGCCGGTAGTTCCATAGCATTTATTGTATCTTTACCAAGTTCAATAACAGTACCACCCAGAGCACGTATTAAAGGAGTATATTCTCCATCAGGATCAAGAACAACCATGTCACCATCAGTTAATAATGCTTCAAAAAACATCTTTTTCTTAGTACCCATTGATTTACCATATCCGGTTGACCCAAATATAAACTCATGTCCGTTAGCCTGAAGTCTTCTGTCTAAAAGTTGCTGCTGTCTTGTGAGAATATGGCGACCATAAGGTATACCAGATTCATGCTTAAGCTGTATAGATGAAAATGGTATCATTACCGCCGTTGTTTCTGTATTGCAATCTCTTAGATTACTTATTGTTCTTACTCCAAACGGAAGAGTGTTTAGTAAGCCATGCAACTGCTGATTATACAATTTTCCAAGAGATGCACCCTTTTCAGTAGCAGTATTAATTATACTATCAGAAAAATCAGTCAGTTTTTCAACACTATCTGTCAATATAGCTATTGTCACCTGATTAAGAAATACCTTTTGATTTCGCACATTAACATCTTCGTTCCACCTATCTATTGCTGCTCGCTGATTAACAAGTCGTTTAGGCAGACGTATTATATTGTTTCCTTTATTGGAAAATGGTCTATTTGCCCAGGAATAAGCAGAACCCTCAACATTACTTTCCCTATCATCTACAAATTTTCTTGTATCCGCAGAAGAAAAGGGAATGATATCCATTGTTATCATAAGATTTGTTGTTATTTCTGCCAGACTATTAAAGAACTGATCCTTTATATAATCACTCCATGTCCTAAGAATAAACACACTCCCGACTTTATCATTACATTCAAAAAATGAACTATGAAATGTAATACTTTCCGGAGCTACGTACTTTTTAAAATGTTTTGCATTATCCCTGTTATGTACATAATTAAACTCATCCTCATGTCCGGCTCTGAAGAAATCATGAAAAATTGCAAGTCTCTCTGATGCATCAATCATCAGTAAACCTGAAGATATATCCATAAGCTTTTTATTTAACGTATATGCAAAGTTGTCAAAAAAGGAATTTGCAGTTTCTTCATTCTTCTTAAAAACACTTATAGTAATATACTTTTCCCTTATTACACCCTTATCTCCTTTAATATCATCATATCTAAGCTCATTGTAAGCTGCCCTTAGATAATCATATCCATCTCCTATATCTGTGCGTATAAAAGTCTTAATCATTTCCTCTTTTGCGTTTACTTTACGGTTACAGATTGTTATTTTAAAAGTCGCTCCATATCCTGAAAATGAAGTCAATATATCAGCCCACTCTCTTAATATATGTTCCTGAGCATCATCTTTTTTGTCAGAATAGTCAATATCTATCAAGCGATAACACATAGAATATTTATTATGTCCTAAATAGAACATTCCATCTTCATATATCTTTACTACAGGAATTACATCCAATGAGCTTTTGGGAATCTTAATTTTAATCATATCCTGATTTTCTGTCATTTCTTTAATCATTTTTTACAATCCGTCTCCTTTCCTTTACTTCATCCTTATAAACCAGAGGTTTATTAACATATTTTATCGATTTTATGATACACATAAAATTCTGAAATAATGTCATACCACACAGCTTAAAATTAAATAAAAACATAAGCAATATAACAACTATCATACAAATATATCCTTTAATCATTCCGGCAAAGGGTAATATCCGATATAATATAGCTGAGAAAAATATACTTATTACTCCAAGAATTATCTCCTTAAGTCCGAATCCCATGAAATATTCTTGTTTTATATTTTTAATCTCTTTATTTGATTCAATCTCAATCATTTCATTCACCTGCACTTTCTCTTACGTACCAAAAATTTTAGATACCGCTTGATCCGAACCTTTGATTGCACCTGCTAAAAGCAAAAACAAGAATATCTGCTCTAAGAGATAATTCCATACAACTGCAAATGTATCATCACTATTTATTCTTCCTGCCTCTATACTTTCCTGAGATTCACCGATTGTAACATTGCCATCATCATCGATTTCAACATTACTAATTATAGCTGAACCTATCTGCTCAAAATTTGAACCAATATCGCTATAATCAATCTGATTATTAAATTCATTTTCATATCCCTTAGAAAAAGCAGAAAAAATCATACACGCAGCTATAATAGCTAAAGCTTGAATACATATTCCCATAAAGCTGCGTAAAAAGCTTATAAAATGCTGTCTTGTAAGCTCAGATGGCAAAAATGCAAAGGCTATCGGTGCAACTGCTATATGTATATATAAATTAAACAGTCTTCCATAACCGATTAACAGGATGGTAAATGCAGATACAACAATAACTATTGCTGCAATTAGTATTATTAAAAACATAAAACCCTGCTGCATTGTATTCAGTGTTCCCATCCTGTTTTTTATTCCCGGAGCTACATCCCATGTAAACTTTACTGCTTCACTTCCAGATGAACCAATTACTTTACCTACCATATCCTGACCAATATTAATAATCCATATAAGAATATATTTACATCCATGCATAACCGAAGAATAAATTGCTATTGACAATACAAACCAAATCATGCTTTCTCCTCGGTGAGCAGTAATAAAGTCTTTACTTGCTCTTACTAATTCAACATAAATGCAAAGTGTTAATATTGCATAAGCAGTCCCTAATAAAAGATCATATATCTTCATAGCTTCATTCCATATAGTTCCATCCATATATGTCATAGGGTCTGCCTGCAATATTTCAAATAAATCTGAAAGTTTTCCGGTAAAAAAATCCATGGAAGCTTGTAGAATTCCTAAAATCCAACTTCCCATATAGCTCACCTTCTATCTGCCTGCTATCGCATGAACAATTTCCGGAACGAAAATAATTATAATTCCAACAAAAAATGCAACTATCATCTGATTTCTCATATCTGCCTGATGCGTAGGAAGTGAAATCAGGAAGAATACCCCTGATACTACTGCTACGGCAATTCCAACGAAACGACAAAAACCCTCTAAAAACTTGTTGCCTCTGTTTAAGGTTGCATCTACCTCTGCTACTCCTGTACTATCACCGGAACTTTCTGTGGTTTCATAATGTACAAATCCCGACAGGTTTGCAATCCCTTTTTGATTAGCAGCATAAGACTTTTTTGCCGGAATCAAAACAATAGCTAATGTTAAAAACAAAATAATCATCATTTTTCTTTTCATAATTTTCCTTCCTTTCTGCCTTTTAGGCATAAAAAAAGACATGTAATATAATTCACATGTCATGTCTTAGTGTAATTTATCCTGGTATTAATCATCGTGCATATGCTCTATAAAATAGTCCATGCCAACCTGCATATGGCTATTATATGTGACGGCAGCATTATATAGCGATGTCAGGATATACTGTTTCATTTTTTTTACCGGCTTCAATGTTTGTCTTATGCTTTTAATAACATAGTCAATGTGCTCATGTGTTAGACCTCTTAATCTTGACTGAAGCTCAGATATCTTAACATCTTTACCGGAAATTGCAACATACTGTTGCGTTCGCATTAAGTATTCCACCATTATTTCGCAGATTTCTTTTGCCATCTGCTGTTCCATTACATCACCATCAAAGCATTCATATTCAATTTGATACATCACCTCTTCTCTTATCTCATCCTCACTTTTATCCTGGTCTCTGATATGATTATCCTTACTGATATGATTAGATGAGATATTATATATATTATTAATATAATCTTTATTTAATATATCTTTATTTGATTGTCTGCGATTTTCCAATATAGGTTTTTCCAATCTTGGATTATCCAATCTTGGAAAATCGCATATAGGTTCATTTTTTTCTTTATATTCATCCAATATGCGATTTTCGCATATAGGTTGAAACCTCGCAATATCAACGTTTTCAGAGTTTTCACTTTTATTTTCTATTTCATCGATGTCGTTATCGATGGCAGAAATTTCATCATGTGGAAATTCATATATAATATATTCCGTTCCCCTTAAAAGTCCTTTATCATCCCTCATCCTGTTTGTTATAAGATATCTTTCATCCTCAAGTTCCTTAAGCGCCGAACGAATGCTTGATAATCCATCTTTACATATAGCTGCAAGTCCTTCCTGCGTATAATCCCAAGTATCAGGAAGAGATAGCATTAAGGATAAAAGACCTTTTGCTTTAAGTGACAGGTTTATATTTTTTAGATGGTGATTACTCATTACCGTAAAGTTTTTATCTTTTACAACTCTGAATGTACTCATATAATTTCTCCTTATCTTTTAATTAAAGGTAATATTTTATATGCCTATCATTAAAAAAATGCCTTAAAATCGATTTTACAAGCTGATTTTGGCATTTTATCTTAATATTAACTTTATATCATTATCATCAAGCAATATTGCATTTGTATTTGGAAGCGGTGTAACAATTCCTGTATAACCATCTATTACGCTTGCTTCACCATCACTTTTATAAGCTTCCCCCCAATCATATAAATTTTTCTTAAATCTTTTTTCATCTGCCAGCTCATTATAATTCTTACATTTCTTCAGGTTGATTTTCCAGTCAATAATCGGGTCTTCACCACGTATAAAAAGGATGGTCTTTTCATTTTTAAACTTCCTTAATTCATCCGGCATCATAAGTTCCCTGCCGACTTTAGTTTCCCTTCTTTCCGGTAAAAATCCTTTCTGGTTCGGTTCGGCAGTAAAGTATGATATAGTTTCCTTGCCGAGCAGCTTTGAAAAATACTCACAAGTTTCATATTCAGAAGAACCAAGAAAAATGTAACTGTCGCAGTTAGATATTATGGTTTTGTGCCATTTTTCATACAAGGTCTCAATCTGTTCTTTGTCCTGTAATACAATCGTAAATGCCATATTTCTTGAACGTGCGGTTGCCATTATCTGGTTAAAATTATCAGGAAGTGCAATGTTCGCAAATTCATCAAGGAAAAATATTACAAGATTAGGCAGAGGTCCATGTATAACATTGTCTGCGTAATCATATAAAAGTGTCATAAGCTGCCTGTAAAGTGTGGCAGCTAAGAAATTAAACGATTTATCATCATCACGTGTGATTGAAAATAACGCAATCTTCTTATCCTTATCGGCAAAATCTATCAAATCCATTTCATCAAAATATGTAAGACCCCTCATGGTATCTAAGTTAAATACCGTCATCTTAGCTGCAAATGTTGCGAGAATGGATGCTAATGTCCGTCCTTTAGCATTAGACCATGTTTTATAGTAGCCATAAGCTGTATCGTTATGGTCTATTTCGTTAAAGAGCATGTCTACGACCGTTATTTCCTCTTTCATGCCTTCAGTTGCTTTAACCTCTCTATACATCTGCATTACCATTTCAAAATTCTGTTCTTCTTCCGGAGCAAAATGATAAAGATATAACATAAAAGATAAAAGCATCGCCTTAGCAAGTTCCGGCCATACCTCATCGCCTTTTTGAGCAGATTTATCCGACATAGCCTCCCAGAGATTATTCACGAAAATAATAATATCGTTATCCTCCTTAAAATACTTAAAAGGATTATATCCAAAGCTTTTCTCCGGATTTTTCAAATCAAGAACACGTATGATAAATCCCTTTTTCTTAAGGTATTTTCCGGTTTTGGCCAATATCTCTCCTTTCGGGTCTGTAACAATAAAGGATTTATTTGCAAGTAAAATATTCGGAATTATAAAGCCTCTTGATTTACCTGTACCAGAACCACCAATAATAAGTATATTAAGGTTTTTTTTATGTATAAGGGTATTAAGTGCTATACTTACATTTTTTGTAAGCCTTATATTAGCTTCCTTTATCCTGTCCTTATATTTCCTTGCAAGTAAATATACGCTGCCAAATTTGGCGGAACCGTATTCTTCGCCATTCCTTGTATTACGCATACAGGCGATTATCATAAAACATGCAACAAAATATACAATCGATGATATAAACATTATTCTTCCTGTATGATAACTAAAATCTTTAGGTATATATGATATATCATTTTCTGTAAGATTATTTACAGTTTCCGGAAGACTGCCATGTATATATGGGGCGATACAAAGAATAAAATAAATATAAATCGGATATATCACAAGAAAGCTTAATGCCATCTGCTTACGTCTTATAAATAACATTACAACTCACTCCCTGCCTGATTATACATATAATTAATCCGGTTACTTAAAATATTATCCATGCTTTTAAAAGTATCATTAAGCGGTCTTAATACATCTTCTTTAAAAACTCTAGCCATAGAATCTGCCTTGGATATATTCGTCTGATTAGAATCATAAGAAAGATTATTCCATTCTTCAGGTAAAGCTGTAACTTCTATCTGCTCCGGTGCCATATCATACTTAGAAGCCATCATATAAGATACAGAATATGCCATGAATGAATTCCGGCTACGTGGATACTGTAGCTTTATATTGCCCGGATGTTCCTTTTCTTTGTCAAGCATATCCATGTGTATCCTCGCATGTACCATTTCACGGCTTAGATTTTCAAATATCTGCTCAATGTTCTTATAACCACGTGAGACCTCGATTACCTGTCTGTTTGGCACGTATAAAGCCTTTGATGTAAGACTCTCATTATATTCTATCCTGCATGGTGATGAGGTCATTAATGCTTCGAGGACTATTCCCTTGTCATATTCAAATTTATTATATATGGCATTTGTATCTGATACATCAACCAATATTCTGTCTTTATATCCTGCCTCAGCATTATTATCCATTTCCATCACATGTATCAGATGAGCATCCTCATTAATGGCATATCCGTTATTTATCCAGTTGCTTAAGTCATCAAGATATTCAGGTATCTTTCCCATGCCATATCCTTGTATAAGAAGCTGGTTTGATGGGGTAAAATGTGCACATTTAGCAGCTATGCTTAAAAATGTCCTGTATCCTTCCGGATTGGTACGTACATATTCAGCCATGTTGTTACAATCGGAAAACAACACTCTAACATCAATTTGATTATCGTTAATCATAGGCCGCTCTCCTTTCCGTCAGACACGTTACCGCCCATGAGGATATCACTTTCATCCGGCATATCAATACCATTGATTTTATTCTTTTCATCCTCATATCCTGAAAGCATAGTATTAACCATATTACTATAGCTGCTCTCATCTTCCTGTCTGTTTTTTACATTCCTGTAATTATCCATTTTTTCAGTTACTGAGTTTCTTTTTTCTGTCGAAGTATCGGCGTACAGAGGATCTCTTTCCGCCGTCATGTCGGGGTTTTGGTTCATTCCTCTTTCATCCGGAGAAAGCATTATATCCATCAGATTACGGCTTTCCTCTGTAGTCATTGTCACACCATCAGGCTCCTTATTCCGGTTATCCTCTGATGAAACTGTTTCTACCGTATTTGCACCCGGTTTTGTAGTTGCATACCCAATCTTATCAAAAACACGTGAAAGTTTTCCTGCATCACTCTTTTTTACCATAACATCATAGGTATTATCTTTTTTATCCTTTGAATCTCTCTTTACAACCGAAAAAACTATACCATATCTGTCGGCATGCTCTTTAAAAAGCTTAAATTTATCCTCCGTAAGAGTATATATCTCAAGCGGTTCTCCGCTTCTTAAAAGCTTTGATAATCTTTCCTTACCACTCGTTTTTTCCGAATGTGCCACTGCAGCAAAAAAATTCTTTACGATATTGCTTGAACACTTAACCAAAAACACTGATGAACCAAGAACCACCCTTGCTACAGTCTGATTAATAGTATTAATTTCGTTCGTTCCTGTACTCATATGATATTTCCTCCTCTCTAATCATTTCCATTTTCCTGTTAAATTTTTCAGAACGTATCTTGATATCATTGCAGTAATATTCATATTTTTTTAATGTCTTAATATCACTGTTATATTTTTGTATATTAGACTTAAGTATCTCTATATCATCCCCCTTTGCACGTCTTAATTTATTCCTTAATCCCTGACGTTCCTTCATATACGATTCCAATGTCTTATCTATGCTCGCCTTTACATATATAAGGTCGTTATCAGTTTTTATATGATTTTTTATCATAAAATTCATTTCGTTACGAAGTGTTCCAAGCTGGATGAGCTCCTCACGATATAGATAATGACTGCTTTTATACTGCCTTTTATTAGCCGGCACACGTCCAAGCTGACACAGTATTCTTACATATTTTGCCTTATAGCCTGTATATCTAAAATTTGGACGTTCCATGTAGCCTGCATTTAGTCTTTTATGATTAATTCTTACATTATTTTTGCTTATCATATCTACTATTCCGTCCATATCATATCCTGGGAATCGTCTGTCAATTCTTATAGGCTTTGAGTGACCATATGGATAAATTCTTAAATACTTTCCATCATTATTAATCCTGTATCCGGCAGACTGCATTTTGAGCAAAAAATCAGACAGGCTTCCTGACTCCTCAATAAACCTGTCTATATCCTCTTTAACAATCTTTTCAATTGTATACCTGCCGTTTTGCTCTGCCCTGTAAGCTCCCCTGCTTGTGCCTTTATGATTAGTATTTCCTATAATGTTTAGTCCATAATCAAGACACAATTCATCACTTAATTTCTTCTGCAGCTCATACGTTGCCTTATTGGAATAATATTTTTTCCCATCAAGGAAAGATACCGAATTAATAACGAAATGGTTATGTATATGCTCTCTGTCAAGATGTGTTGTTACTACGACCTGAAATCTGTCTCCCCACATCCTATGAGCAAGCTTAACTCCTATCTCATGCGCCGTATCTGCATCCACTTCTCCCGGCTTAAAGCTTTGAATGGCGTGATAAGCAAGGATTTTATCTTCTTTTTCATACTTCTTTTTTATAAGAAGCATTTCTGCAAACGCTGTATCCGCACAGCAGTTTATGCCGGTTACATATCTCTTACATGCTTCGTGCTGCAATGTCTTACGAGTCTGTGTTGCATAATCGATTACATTTTCAATATCCTTAAGTACGGTTCCGTCAGAAAGCTTTATAGTAGCATCAATGGTCTTATCCTCATTTTCAATATAATTAATGGTACAACCAAAGTCGCTTTTTACAGCCCATATCTTATTTACGGCCATAATCTCACATCCTAATCATCAGGAAAGAGGTCATCACCAAATTTAGGCTCAGGTCTTCCCTCAGCTCTGGCTCTCTTTTGTTCAATAAGCAGCTTTTCGTAATAATTAATCGGGTATGGTTTTGCTTTAAGTACAATATTCTTAATTTCAAGCATTTTTTTATTAAGTTCTTCTACACATTGTCTTAAAAATTTATCATCGATATATCCGGTAGAGTTCGCTACGGCAGCAATCTGATTAATATTAATACCTATCTTATTAATATCGTTCATAGCATCGAAAAAATCCTTACCCGGTTTTTCCGTTGGAGCATAACCGGTTATAAGCTCACGTACGAGCTGCCCCTCTTTCATTCCCGCCTGTCTGGCTTTCTCTTTCAATAGTTTTGCCTCATATTCGTTTAAATCATATCTTTTGGCTATAGGTCGTTTCTGGCTCATCTTATCATCTCCTATCTCATCTTATCTAATCTTATCATCTTAATTTGAGTTAAAATCATAGTCCATATATTCGCTGTCCTTCATCATACAAAGCTTCTCAACCGCATCCTTAATGATAAGCTGCATTTCTTTATCATAGAAATTTTTGGTCTTGATGAGCCTTCTGATTAGGGCAACTCTCGACATATCGCTGCGGTATGTTATGCTTCTTATAAATAACTTCTGTTCAATAGTAAATTCCTTAATCATTGCTCCAACCTCCAATCTGAAAGACCTTCAATTTTATACATATCATTAACCTGTGGTAATGCCGGCAGCAAAGGCTTTTCGGAATTATGGTTTAATTCCATTCTGCAATAGCTGCTCCATTCAAGCATTTTGTCAAAATATTCCTGACCGTATGTTGTATCCGGTGCAAAGTTTTTAGCCATGTTACAGGCTTCCATTATGGAATTATGCTTTTTCAGATGACTTATTACATTATCAGGAAGTTCCAGATAATCAATAAAATTCATACGGCCTTTCTCAAATGTAACATCCTGAACACTTTCATAATTCCAATCATTATAAACATAAGATATTTTTATCTTAACGAAATTTACCGGATTACTGTATACATTATCATCAAGCTTATTTATAAGCTTTACGGCCTCATTAATATTAACAGTGGATAACGGAATTCCCTCAACATTACTGTAAGATATGCTAACCATCGGCCAGGAAGAATCGTACCCAAGATTCTCGTATTCTTCTAATCGTTCAATATAAGGTTCATATATAAGTCTTTCATCTTCCTTAACGGGATTAACCATTATATCCGTATTGCCTATCTTAAGTTTACTTTCATTGATAAACTTAAATGCAATATCTTCCTTGCCTTCACCCTTGATTTCGACAAGAACGTTGACCTTCTCAACTATCTTTCCATCCTCATAAATATTAAGCTCGTTATTATCGATGTCAAACGCTGCTGCGTAATTCTCATCAGGCGCCTGTATCTCGAATTCAATGTTATTTTCTGAAAGGTATTTATCCAAATAATCAAACTGTGCCTGATTACCAAGTAAATCCTTAATCATATCGGATGTCGTATCTTTAAGAATAATAATCTGGTCGTAGGCGTAATATTCACTTCTTACCCTCATCCTGATATCATCCGGTGAAGCAGTTTCTCTTACGTTATATATGTATGAGTTTATTGCATTACCGCTAAATCCGGCATCGTTTAAAACATCATTAACCGCATTAGTAATCTGCTTTTCGTTCGGCTTATTAAGATTTGCCTGCATTTCAAGATTTTTCTCGATTCCTGAAATAAGCTCGTTCGCCGTATTCCTTATATTCGTAAGGGCATCCTTTAAAACATCATTCTTTTGTCCTGCGGCCCATCCGGTCACATATCCGAAAGAATAATCAGACGTATCAAGTCCGAAATAGCTGCATACAACGTATGCACATCCTTCCGCTTCCACTTCCATCCGGCTTTTAAATTCACGTCTGTAATCCGCATCCTTATCACCATGTATCTTTTCATGCGTCACTTCATGAATAAGTGTCTTTATGGTATGTGCCTGCGAAAGTCCTGATTTAATCCTTATCTTATGCTCCATTGGGTTGCAGTAACCGTTTTTTCCGGAATCATCCATATCCTCGAAATCCACATCATATTCAGATATGCTCTTTATAGCATCAAAATATCGATTATACTCATCAAAATCCCCGGTAAGTCTTACTGCTATATTAGGGAGCTCATCCCCATCTGTCTGTGATACATCAAACACATTAACCGTCCTGTATCTAAGTATCTGCTTTTTTTCAAAAATTACATTACCATTATCATCCGTTCTGTCCGTCTCTATATTAATCGTATGTGTCCATGGAGCAAGAATTTCCATTCCTTTTTCACCTCGACGTACCTGTCGGTTAAAATTCTTTTGCCAGTCCCTGTAACCTGCTATGTATGTGGCGTTAGGATTTTGCATAGCGATTAATACACAATTTCTTGCTGAATAATTATGAAATCTGCTCATTACATCAAGGTAAGTCTTAAATCTTTCTGACGTAAACATATCCTTTACACCATTTTCAAGACGTTCCAATGCTTCATTCACTTTATCCGCCATATAAATCCCCCTTTCAAACTATAGCTTACTAATAACATCCTTCATTTTTTCCTTATCGTTTCCAAACAAAAGATTACACATAGCGTTAATTTCTTCTTTTACAAACGTTTCTTTATCAATATTCGCCTTATAATAATTTACCTTTTTACTAATAAGAGAAATATAACCCTTATTCATAATGTTCTTTAAAAAAGTATGGACAGTTGTATCCGCATAATTCCTTCCATAACTTAAACTCAAACGGTTAATAACATCTTTGCATGTTACCGGTACCTCAGCCTCCCACACACACAACATTACGATTTTTTCTGCATTCGTTAAACTTTTATTATTTATCATAAGATTCTCCTTTTTATGATTTACAGATAATATAAAGCCATTATCGATAAGATTATACTTAGCAATAATGGCTTTACATATTAATTTTCTGTTATTTTATACTCAAAAATCTTCTTTTAACGAAGATAAGCACCACCATTGTAATAACTGAAAGAATTAATACTATAAGTGCTTTTGTAAATCCGGCATCTCCTGTTTTTGGAACATCAGGAGTGAACTTAATTGTCTGGTCTTTATCATTAATATCTGTATGATATCCAATAAGGACTTCACTACCATCATTTTTAACAAGATAAAGCCATTCAAAACAAACTATATCTTTTCCTGCAAGTGTTGAAGCATCAAAGGTATAGATTACATCTACTGTTTGCGTTTCATCTTGTGCAATAAACGGAGTATATCCAGTAACCTCGCAGTTATTAATTACAAGTCTCTGACCTGTCTTTTTGTCATACATAGCACCTTTGACAACAAGGTTATCTCCAACGTTAAGATTAGTCATTTCTACTGTATCCGTTATAGTGACAGTCGGATTTGGACTTATCTCCTTTCCGCCATCTACAGCGTTTTTAGCGGTAGTCTTAACAGACGGATATGATACCCATTGGTCTATATCTGTTAGGTCAGAGTGTGTTGCTATTTTTATACCCTCGTAGTATAAATTTTCAAAAACAACTATGGTCTCTCCTTGAAGTGACTCTGAGTTAAATGTAAACTCTAAATCAACAACCATATCTTTTTTGTCGGCAATAAATGTCTTTTCTGCAACAACCTCATTCCCATTGTCTAAGAAAATTTCTCCTGTCTTTGTATTATAAAGATTTCCTCTTATCTTATATTCCTTGCCGATTATAAGATTATTACAGTAAACAGTATCAATAATTGTTGTTTGACTTGAGACTGTTCCTGTATGATTATTGGTAGCTTTATCTTTGGCTGTGGTTCTGACCTTCGGAAAATCTACCTGCTGTTCCGTATCGTCCAATTCTGTATGAGTTGCTACCTTGACATCATTGTGATATAGTTCTTCAAATACAGTTGTAGTTTTTCCTTCGATAATATATGAATTAAATGTAAACTCTAATTCTATTGTCAGATTTTCTTCTTCGGCAACAAAAGTTTTTTCGGCTCTTACTACTTTTCCGTTATCAACAAGTGTATTTCCCTTTTGGGTATCCATTAAGACACCTTTTATGGTATATGTATTTCCTATAACAAGATTAGTACACTTAACCTTATCAATAATAGTTGCCTTTTCATCAAGAACACCTATGTGAGTCTTGGTTGATTTATCTGTAGCCGTAGTCTTAACCAAAGGATATGATATACTCTGGTCTTTGTCTTCTAAATTACTATGAGAGTCAACTTTGATTCCGTCATTGTATAAGTCTTCAAATACAACTATTGTCTCCCCTTGAAGTGAAGTAGAATTAAATGTAAATTCTAATTCGATAGTCATATCCTTTTTATCTGCCACAAAGGTCTTTTCTGCAACAACTTCTTTATCGTTATCTAAGAATACCTCACCTGTCTTTTTATATAACTTACCGCTTACTTTGTATTCTTTTCCTACCACAAGGTTATTGCAGTCAACGGTATCAATGATTGATACTTTCTCGGATACAACTCCTGTATGAGAGTTAGTTGATTTATCCTTAGCTGTAGTTCTAACCTTTGGATAATCGACCTGCTGTTCTCTGTCTGTAATATCAGAATGTGAAGCAACTAATATATTCTCGTGGTAAAGGTCTTCAAATACTGTTGTGGTTTTGCCTTCAAGAGAAAGAGAATTAAATATGAATTCTAATTCAATAGTCATATCCTTTTTGTTGGCAATAAATGTTTTTTCAGCAACAACTTCATTTCCGTTATCAAGAAAAGCTTTTTCTGTATCAGTATTATAAAGCTTTCCTTTGACGGTATATTCGTAACCAACGATAAGATTAGTACATTCTACAGTATCAATTATCGTGGCTATAGCACCCGTAACACCACTCTTAGAATTGGTTTCTTTATCGTTAGCAGTAGTTCCGACTTTAGGATAGCTTACTTGCTGATTTTCGTCAGAAAGGTCTGAGTGCGTTGCAATTTTGATATCATTATTGTAAAGGTCTTCAAATACAACTATCGTTTCTCCCTTAAGAGAGTTAGAATTAATGGTAAATTTCAAATCAATAGTCATATTATTTTTGTCTGCCGTAAAGGTTTTTTCGGCAGTTATTTCTTTGCCGTTTTCAAGTACTGCTCCACCCGTTTCGGTATTATAAAGCTTTCCTTTGATGGTGTATTCGTAACCAACGATAAGATTGGTACATTCTACTTTATCAGTTATTGTAGTTTTATCTCCCACAACACCTGTATGCGTATTAGTTAATCCGTCTAATGCTGTTGTCTTAACTTCTGAATAATGAACCTGCTGTTTTGTATCATTTATATCTGTATGTATGGCAACCTTCTTTTTGTTATAATATAACTCTTCTCCGACTGTAATGGTTTCTCCGTATACTTCTGTGGAATTGTAAGTGAAGTCAAGGTCAATAACCATATTCTTAGCGGTTGCTTTAAACTCTTTTTCGGCAGTCACTTCATTATCATTACTGTCGAGGTATACATTACCTGTAGCCGTGTTATAAAGCTTTCCTTTAACAGTATAGGTTCTGCCGATAACAAGGTCTTCCAATTCGACTTTGTCGGTAATGGTAACACTTTCTCCTACAACACCTGCCTGACTCTTAGTTGAGCTATCAACGGCAGTAGTTTTAATCTTTGGATAATAAGAAGCATTATAAAACTCGGATTTTTGTTCTACATAGTAAATACCGTCTTCACTAAGCTTTTTATCATCAACATTAAATTCTATATCCTTGTCTGCCACCTTAATAAAATCATCAGGTGTATTTAATTCTTTTACGGTATATTTTCCAAGAGGAATTTTATCCTGTGAAGCTTTGCCTTCATCATCTGTTGTCATTATAAAAGCAAGATCTCCCTTATGATATATAATTTCATCCTTATCATAATAGCTTGATATATCTTCTGCTGCATAGATACCAAATTCTATACTGGAAAGCGGTTTAGTATCTATTACAAAGTCTCCTGATTCATCGTCATACTCCCTTATCTCTCCGGTCTTAACAATTTCATATC
Organism: uncultured Lachnospiraceae bacterium; assembly: GCA_902788555.1. Taxonomy (GTDB): domain Bacteria; phylum Bacillota; class Clostridia; order Lachnospirales; family Lachnospiraceae; genus Coprococcus_C. The sequence continues at coordinate 73,702 of CADAKQ010000002.1, read as the reverse complement.
GTCCATAAACCGGATAATCCTTAAATACTATATCCACAACTCCGACAGCCGTATCGCCTGCTTCATCGTATGTAAGATATATAGTATTGTCATTTATTGAAAAATCCTGACTTCTTGATATGTTATATCCGTTTGGAGCAGTTATTTCATCAACTCGATAATCTCCGTAAGTGAGTGTTCCCGGAGTTATAAGTATACCATCTTCAGCCGTGATAAACTCATTGTACTCAACAAATTTAACACCATTATATGCCCTAAATGATACATATTCGTCATTATCATAAGACCATATCTTATATTTAGAAGAATTATTAAGGATATTATTATTTGTTTCTTCATCAACTTTAGTTAGCCTTAGATAGAACTTCTTCTGTTTGTCCGTCTTATAAACAATATCCTGCGGAGTTCTACTATCCTCATGAACTGTTACTATAAAATCCGCAACAGGTAAATATCCGCTTGGTACAGTTGTCTCTTTAACTATATAATCTCCATATCTAAGCTCAGCAGATAAAGCATATCCTTCAGCATCCGTAAACATTTCCTTTGAACCATCATCAACAAGACTGACAGCCTTTGATACGTCAAATATATACTCTCCTTCAGCATCCATTTCAAGGTCACTTATTTTCCATGCCATGAATCCGGCATTTGAAAGTGGCTTAAGGTCATTTGTTCCATCTTCCGCAAGCTTTCTTATCTGGAAAGGCTGCTTTTTAGGTCTTTCACTAACACTTGGTTCTACAGCTTCATTTGTCGTTACTGTACGAAGCATATGATTTGTAACCTTATATGTATATACGGTATTATCAAGTACATACTCCACAGGAGCTTCAACCTCTTGGATTGTTATATAACCAAGTGGGAAGGTTGGAAGATTATCAGAATTATAATATAAATCATCACTTTGATTTTCATTATATGATATTAAATATGTTGTTCTTAGATACGCTATTCCACTAATATCAGTTTTTAAATACCAATGACGTCTAAACGTTGTATCATTAATATCTGTCTGTGATTCGGCAGCATAATACTTTATTTCATATATTGCTCCTTCTATCGGCTCATTATTTTCAGAATCCTTCTTTGTCAGAACTATAACAGCCGGGTCATCTTGAGGCGGTTCGCTTGAAGATATCGCATCTGCATCCGTAAGCTCCGAAAGCTTCTTTGCCTTTTTTGAATAAATATTAATATCAAGCTCATAACCCTTTGACGGAGTTATCTCTTTTACATAATATGTTCTATCCAAAGATAGCTCTCCTGATGTACCCTTGCCGTTTGCATCTGTTGTTATTGTTCCGACTCTGTTTGTACCATTTTGTGCATCTGTCCTTGTCTTATAGATACCGTAAACAGCCCCCTGTAAAGAATAACAGTTGTTATTATCTGTAATGGTTCTATTAGCAGATGTTTTACCAATCTTAATGTATCCAGGAATAGCCTCTTCTATCGAGTTTACTTCTTCGGTTTCTTCCGGGACATCAACATTTTTCTCATATATATTCTCATCAAGTTCAAATCCTTTTGATGCCTGTACCTCTTTTACATAGTATACACCTAAATCTAATGCTCGTGATGTACCTTTGCCATCTGCATCTGTTGTAATGGTTGTTACTCTGTTAGTATCATTTTGTGCATCGCTCCTGGACTTATAAACTCCATATTTAGCTCCCTGTAAAGAATATCCATCTTCTCCGTTAGTAAGCCTTGTTTTATTTGAAGTCTTATTGACCTTTATATACCCCGGCTTTGCCTCATCATAAGAAGATGTCCAGACTGTTCCGTTTAAATAACCTTCATAGTTAGCTGTATCTCCCTGATTTTGAATAATAAAAGTATTATTACTTCCGGTATGAGATGCTGTTTTAGGAGTAATTCTTCCGTCTGTTTTATAAAAACCGTTCGGAGCTTTTGTTTCTTTCACATAATATGTACCCTGCGGAATATCTGTAAGAGTGGTATGTGTATCAGATGTTGCAGGAGTGGTACCAGAAAAGACGTTCGTTGTATTAAACTTATTATAAGATACATGCCCTACACCATTTTGGTCTGTAACAAATCTGCCAACAACTGCATTTGTATCATTATAAACCTCATATACTGCACCGCTTAAGTCGATATTACTGAGCTTATTTGAACCGCTTACACCAATCTTCTTAAGTGTTGCTGTACCAACCGGCTTTTCATAATCGTAAGAAGATTTCCATGTATTTCCATCTTTATAGCCCTCATATGTGGCGTTATCATCCTGATTTTCAATTACAAAAGTATTGTCACTTCCGGTATGAGATGCAGTTTTAGGTTCAAGCCTTCCGGTTCTTATATCAAATCCATCCGGAGCTGCAGTTTCAATCATATAATAAGTCCCCTTTGGAAGACCTGTAAGAGTGGTATGTCCTGCGTTTGTAGCAGGATAATCACCCGAATAAGCAACAACATCACTTGTATTATATTTGTTATACGAAACATGCCCTACACCATTTTGGTCTGTTACAAATCTTCCGACTAAAGTATTAGAGTTGTTATAAACCTGATATACAGCACCTCCAAGCTGTCTGCCTGATACGCTTCCATCAGATTTTACACCAACCTTTTTAACACTTGCCTTACCTGTTATAACAGAGTTATGAGCTGCATAATATTTAAGGTTTGTACTCTCGCCGTCTATAAAATAAACCTTTGTAGTATATACCCAGTTACTTCCATCATTTATAGGACCATATACAGCCTCACTTCCTGATTTTGTTACAACATATTTAGCCTGTAAATTCGGATTCTTAAATGAAACTTCGCAAAGAAAATAAGAACCATTTGGGACTTCCGTTATAACTCCGTATCCATTTGAATCAGTTTCACAGTACTTCCACAGTTCATGTGCCGATGTACTCCCGTATAGATTATCTATGTCATTTACGAAGGTGTGACCTGATATTGAATTAATTTTATCAACGAAGCTGCCCGAATAATAAGAAGCATTCTGTGTAATAGTCTCTGCTATAAACTTTGCCGTACTTTCATTTCCTGAATTGTAAGGAATAAGCAGGAAGTATGTTTGTAAATTCTCGCCCTCATAACCTGTATCTGAATATTTATGTATTTCAACCGTATTAAGAGTATTCATTGATACATAAAAATCTGTAGAAGGTCTTTCTGCAGATACAAGGCCGCAAACCTGCTGTGTATTATTATCCGGAACAAAAATGACTACATCAGAATAACTTGACTGCCTCGGTGTAACGGTAAATTTAACCTGTCCTAATGCCGTAAGATTAGCATTCTGATTAAAAAGTATAACAATATTATCCCCGGAAGTTACATACATTGAATTACCGGAATTGTATTCACCTGTCGTAACATTATAAACTACGATATTATCATCATGTGTCCACGATAAAATATATGCCTGACTTCCGCCAATGCCGGTTATTGTAATGTCAGAGCTTCTGTAATATCCGTTTCCGTTATATGTTACGCTTTGCCCATTGTAAGTAAAATACTGAGCTTCAGTTGAATTATTTATCTTTGCCTGTAAATCTGATGGAGTAAAATCAATATCCGGAAGACTCATCACATTATTATAATAAGAAATGCCATAAGAATCCGATGTATTACCCCTCGCATACGAAAGAGCAAGTGCTATAACAGCCTGTTTTTGGTCTGATGTGGATACCAGCGATGCCATATTTGTTTTTCCTATATTTTCAGGAAGCGAGTAGTAAAGAATCTTCTTAACCTTATTGTATGAATCCTCTCCAAGCATATACATTGAATCAGGATAAGTATATATCTGTCCATCTCCGGAGGTAGTTCCTCTTTCATGCTGTGTACAGTACCCCATTCCGATAAATGTAACACCGCTTACAGTAAATGTTGAAGCCACCTGTCCTGATGGAGATACATGATCCGTTACACCCTCTCTGGTTCCCGGATTTGCAGCGTTAAAAACTGTATTAATAAACAATAACGCTTCTGTTGCTGTTGTGGAAATAGTATTATAATCAGTATCAGTTTCGATATCCTGCATAGAATTAATGAGTTCATTTGTATTAGCCAAAACGTCATTTAATGTTTCTTCTGTTATTTCTTCAGTTGTTTCTACGATTGTTCCTTCAGATATAACTTCTGAATATGATTCCTCATCATCATCCTCTGTTGTTTCCTCTGCTACTTCCTCAATTACTTCTTCAGAATTTACATTGTTAGCTGCCATTTCTTCTGATAATGTATTTATACCATTATATTCCAGATAAAATACAGAATCATATTTAATACTAACAATCTGCTCATAAGATATGTTTTTTACATCAAATACGTAAACTGTTTTGACAAGACCATCTGACGTTTTAATAAACATATCATAATCTTTATCATCCAAAAAATCAAAGTAAACCGTTCTTTCTTCTCCAGAAACCCAGTCTTCCTTAAGCATATTTGAATTTGAAGTATGACCGGATTCAATGATATCTAAAGAGATTATTTTCATTCCTGTTTGATTTTTTATTTTGAAAAGTTTTGTTTGTGTTAAATCGCCAATGATTTTTTCTTCATCAACAATTTCATTGGTTTCAGAACTTTCTTCCAAAATTTCTTCTGTTGGAATGTCTGCTACTTCTTCTGAAGTAATTTCTGTTTCATCTTCAGCCATTTCTTCTGATAATGAAACATCTGCCAACTCTTCCGATACTTCAGAGTAGTTTTCTGTGATTTCTTCTGATGTTAATATGATTTCTTTATCGTTATTCTCAGAATCATCACTGATTTCATCAGTTGTAACACTTTCTTCAGCAAAATCTTCAGCAAAAGTGTGATACGAAAAATCAGGCAAAACAAAAGCAGTAGTAAACATTATTACCACTGCCAGAAGAAACGCTGTTTTCTTTTTTAATTTTGTTTTCAATTTAATCATCCTTTCTTATTTTTTTTATATATGTAAACTACCTTACGGCAGATTATTTTTATAACTAAAAAAGGAACGTTCTCTCACGTTCCTTTCCCGTCCTTTATTATTTAATTTATAATTCTAAATCAGCACCAATCTCATATTCATCAATATACGCAGCTTTAACACCAAAGTATTCTTCCCATTTTTTTATTATATCATCTGAAAAGATATTGATGAGGTCTAAAATCCGCTTTAAATCTTTTTTCTTAATATTTGAATTATTATTATCGAGTTTTGGTGACCCATCACTTAGTATCCATACCTTTGTAGCGTTCTTAGTTGGTATTTCACTTATATGAACATGGACCGGCTCAATTGGCTTACCTTCATTACTCCAAAAATAAATGTTATATCCAAACAACTTTATAATACTTGGCAATACGCTTCCTCCTTAGCTGCTTCCAATGCAATACTACCTGCCTTATCTATATACTTTTTCAATATCTCTACTTCCTGTTTTGTATAACCAACAATGTTTGTTATCGCTCCAATAGGATAATCACAACTTGCACTATTAAAGCCTGAGACAGCGTTTACATTTGGTGTTTCAAAATATATAGTAATATATTCCGCACCATTATTATTTTTTAAATCTGAATATGTTATCTCAGTTTCATCATTTAGTGAAATAAAAGGGTTATGCTCCATACTTTTCATCTCCTTATTCCATATAATCATCCAACTGCTCCTGATACTCTACAATTTTAATCTTTAAATTATTATTTTCTTCCCTCATTTTTTCAAGTTCATGTTCAAGCTTGATTTTTTCAGATTGAAGTTTATCTATAATTTGTATATTATTCATATAATCTTTGGAAAAATTATCAAGCGTTTCCTTTAGATTATGTTGCTCTCTTGTAAACAGCCTATATTGCTCATCCTCCCTTTCATATCTGTTATTTATTACTCCAAAGTTTTTTTCAATCTGCTTGTTAATATTTTGGTGTTGTCTGGTAAGGCTACTGTCTGACTGTCTTCCAATATCGTCTTTAATACTTCTTATCAGATCTTCCAACGACTGTTCTTCTTTACTTCCAATATGTTTTGATAAATTTTCAATTACTTCTGTATTCTTACGTATCTGTGATTTTCTTGTAAGAACAAAAGTAATTAATCCCGTAATTAATGCCGGCAATACGGCTATTAATATTTCTCTCATATATATATCCCCATCCTTCAGTAAGATATATGCAACATAAATATCTATAATATAAGATACTAAAATCATAATCTTTGCTTCGTTACTCACATTATACACCACCTGATATAATTTATCTATTGATTTTCTACAAAAGCGTTTTCTAATAATATCCACATAATTTCTTCAAGTTCATTAAGGAACATATACATATACTCCCTTAACATGTGATTTTTACTTAAGATAATTGTTCTGCAAGTCATGTCCTTCTTATACTAATCGCATTTATTCACTCCTTACATCTATAGGTTGTATACTCTTTATAATTTCATTGATAGTTATAGCTGCTTCTTCCCCAGTTCTGCTTATACTGTATTGGGGGGAATTTATATATTCATATGCTATTGATTCTATTCTGTAGAGCATAATTGACGCAACTTCTTCATATATTTTCAAGTTATCAAAACTTTCATTATCTGCATTTATTTCACCTATAGGTTGAATATTTCCTATCAATTCTTCGATTGTTTCAATGATTGATATACTTTTTATTTCCATTTAATCACTTCCTTTCTTAACAGTTCTTTTTTGAAAAAAGCACCACATAAATAAAACACAATCGATAGAATTGTAACGATTACATAGGTAATATCAATATAGTATAAAATTGTTTTAAAAATATTACTTTGCTCCCTTCTTTCACTAAAAAAGGAACGTTCTCACACGTTCCTTTTCCGTCTCTGTCTTTTTCGTATCATAAATATGTGATTTTTTTATGCTTATTACTTATATAATATCTTAAATAACTAAATAATAATCTTCTTTTTCCATATAATTTAGCATATCTTGATATAGGTGATAATTTAGTACAAATACAACATTCACTATCAGAATATGTTATATGTATATACATAGGTTTATTTTCATGTGCCATAATGCATATTCTATGCCTGCCATTATCTACAGAATAATGATTACATAAATCACGAGAAATAGATACTGGTTCCAAATCTGGCTTATATCCATTTTTTCTTATAAGATTACAATAATACGGACAATACGATATATCATTTCTATTTCCACTTTCTTTAAATACCGAGTAGTCATCAATTATATCAAGGCTACACTTACCTGTTGCCTTTTTATAACATTCATATTTATCTAACCTTAAATCAAAACCTTTTCCTTTAGGATAAAACTCTACCATATCTTTATTTTTTTTCATATGTTTTTCTCAATCTTTTCTTCTATTATATTCATAATAATATCATACATCACATACTGATTTAACTCAATAGGCTGGTTCATTTTTTCATAATCATAGTTTACAATATAATCCATAAATTCTCTTATGGCATTTGCAAACATACTTTCATCAACCGACCTTATAATATTTAAAAAACAGGCCTTTTGTCTTTTTGAAATAAGTGTTTGCTTTGTTTTTCTATTTGTATCCAACATACTCAAATAATAATTATGCTCTATAGCCTTTAGCCTGTCGCGTACTCTATTCATTATATTTTTTATAAAATTTAATTCATTTATATCATCAATTACGCAATCACTATGCCTATATTTATTTTTATATTCTTTTAAAATATTATATATATCGATATTATACACTTTGGATTTCATTGTCATTCCTCCCACAAAAAAGGAACGCACCCTCACGTTCCTTTTCCGTCCTTTTTTACTTTTTCAACAGTTCCATATACTTTAGCCTTATTTATTCCCAGTATCCTTCAGTTACAAGCTTCTGTTCATAATGACCTTCCTCATCATGATGGATTGTATCGACTAAAACCATCCTACTTCCCCAACCATCATGTGGATACTCATGAAAATGCTCATCTATTGCTATTTCTCCTCTACCATCTATGGTAAAATCATATCCACAAGTCGTACAACAAGTGTGCATCTCCCATATTTCTTCATCATAGGCTTCTTCATCTACAACCCACACCTGCTCATAAACCGGTTCATGCCATATCTTGCCCGCTGTTGATTCTTCTTTATCATCCGATGTGTTATCGTTAGTATTATTATCTGTCATGTCATTATCTGTCCCATTATTTATATTATTATCAGTATTATCTGTATCTGATATATCACTTGTTATAATATCATATGATTTATATCCTTTTTCATTAGCTTGCAAGACACGTTTGTTATAAATAGTTTTGTCATTTGATGAAATAGCTGTTATGTTATAATCTCCTGCCGGAATATCCATAAATTCATAATATCCTTCATTATTAGAAATAGTTTCAAGGTCTTCATATTCCCCAAGAGATACTATTTTAATCCTACAGTTAGGATAAGGTGTTCCATTTGAATACATTACCTTTCCACTTATTGTTACTATATCATTATTATTTTCTTCAGTACCACTATCTGTATTATTATTTTTATCTGAAGCTTTTACCGGAGGTTCACCATTTACATTATATGCAGGTTCAAACTCATCATTTTCAATATAAGCATTAACCTTTGACATATCTATAGTATATATGTTCTTAATGCTTTCATCACCCAAGGAATTTAAATCGACACTGCCATCAGGAAATGCATAAGCCCACATACCTTCTGCAGCTCCAAGAGATTCAGCTACTCCACTGGCTCCTTCGGCGAACTGAAACCAACCATTACACTCCATAACTCCGTATGGATTAGCATAATAAAGCTTATCTCCTGCCTGATTAAATGTAAACACGTTAGTATACATATATCCGTACACATTGAAGAAACAAAGGTCATTTATTTCATCACCGGATATACTCTTTTTTACATTGGCAAAATTACTGAACACTTCATGTCCGTATTTATTGAAATATATTACATGCTCTCCGTCCGGATGATAAGTAAGTCTGTCTTTCATAATAGAACCGTCAGCCTGTAAGAAATAGGTATATACGCCATCACAGAAGAAAGCGTTAGTTACCAACTCTCCGGAAGATGTGTAATATCTTTCACCTGTCCAATATCCGCCGTTTATTAATATATTGTAATAGTCCGCTTTAAAAAAAGCCTTTACAATATAAGTCTTAGGTAAAATAATTGAAAATACCAATATAAGAATTATAAATATTTTTTCTTTTTTCATAACGACTTCCCCTTTCATCATTATAATTATAATGTCTATTTTAATAAAACAATATCATACTTATCTATAAAAAGCAAATGTGCGATTTGCACATTTTACATTTTTTTTCTGATTTATTTATAAGCGTGCAAACCGTGGATAACTTCCTACTTTATCATTGATAAGCCTTTCGGCTTACCAACAATAAAAAAGCAAGGAAGTTAACTCACCGTTCACACCCTGCTACTATATATGCGGCTTACGCCTGTTATATTATTTATTTATATAATTCTCCTGCAGAGATATAGTCATAATTGACTAATCTTATCTCATCTTATCCGGTCACATATCCATATAATCTTCTTTTTCCATTCCTTCAATTAATGATATACCGTTTTCATTGGCAAGATATATGTTATCTGATAGATAATCTGTTTTTGATACAGCTGTTTTATTTACTTCTTTTACATATTTCCTAAGCAAGTCCTCATCGCCTTCAAAATACTGTCGAGGCAGCATAATAACCTCATGTATACTTGCCGGAATCATATAACATTCTCCATGCTGCTTAATGAATTCACTTATGAAGTCATCATAAATCATTACCGTGGCTCCATTAACACCACAGTCATTTGTAAGCACATACATATCACTATCTGGTACCATATATTCTCCTGAAAAACTATTATTTATAATATCTGAAATCTTTTCGGCTGTTGGCGGAAAAAACCTTATGGTATTTTCTTTTGCAATTCGGAATACTTCGTCTTTGGATAATCCGATACTATCCAATATTGAGTTAGTCACTTTTGCTGATGCTATATTATTTTTATCTTTAAATATAAGGCATCTTAGTGTAAGTGCAAAATCTTCATATTCAAAATATGGAGTATCCGCTAAATACATCTTATTGCTTTCCCTATTTACAACCTTGATGAAGTACTTTGATAAATCCTTAATTCTGCTCTCGTCAAAATCAGAATTATGTAAAGCCTCTTGATATTGCTCCGACACTGAAGCAATGATTGTATCCATATTATCCCCTGCCTGATACCTTGCATAGCTGCCATCAAGATATATAGTTGGCGATGCATTATTTTGCTGCGAAGATATAACCAATGCTTTATAGATTGTATCATTATTTTTAATTATATCTTTTATACTTATATCAAGCTCCGGATATATCTTTTCCATACCTTCCTTTACGTTACTTACAAAATCCTTAAAATCATACATTCGTTTTATTCCTCCTCTTCTTGTTTCTTTTCTTCAAGTTCCTTAAACTTTTCAGCATAAGCCATAAGCCTTTCATCCTGTCTTTCATTTGTTTCTGTTTCGTATGAAATCATAATTCCTTCCTCCTTTCTCACATATCCATTTCATTTTCATTTAAAAGATGCGCCCTTGCTGCAAGCATATCTTTTGAATAATTATTAATATCTTCCTGTGTAAGCCATTCGGGCTTATCACCTTCGGCAAATGAGTCATATATTTTTTGCATCTCTTTTATCTGATCCTCGACATTTTTCGCCCAAAGATGTTTTTCATAAGTATGTCCGTTACTTAAAAAATAATCGCAGTCAGACTTCAATCTTCCGAGCATACTGTATCGGTTTTTCATTTCTTCAGGTAAGTCTTCATAATATTTCTCTCCAATTGCTCTTGGATAATCATACAAATTTTTATCACCAACCAAAACTTGAACTTCTTTCAATACTCCATCTGAATATCTGGTTAAATATAAATCTTTTTCTGTATCCATAGCTTTTGATATAGCATCTTGCTTAGATATGTTTATATTTACGATATCATATGAATCCATATATCTTCCTACATATTCATAGTAAACTCCATTCATATATTTTATAGAACCTTTTTCATTCTCCTTTGGCTGTACGACGTACTCAAGCGGAACTTCCCCATCATATGACATTTCATAGCTGCTATTTTTGATAACAAAGCAATTTTCCCCAAACATGCCATTCATATTTACGCTTGCATCATAACCTATTTTTTCATAATTCAAATAATCGCCTAATCTTGTTACACCAGGTATATTTTGCTCCAAAGCACTTGGACCAATAGATGTTTCTACTAAATACATTCCAAGGTCGTAATCATTTGATGCCGGAATTAGTTCAAAGCTGTCTAAATTCCTTATAAGATTTATATAATCCGCAGGACTATTAAATGTATCAACTGCCGACTTCACTATTTCCGAAAACTTATTATAATTATCATCATTAAGATACTCCATTCTGGCAGCCAGATAATTTAATTCATCAATCCGCTGAAATTCTCCGAAGTCTCGCTGCATCTCACTAATAGGCAAATCATAATCTGTAAAAAAATAACCTGATTCTTCTGTTATTTCATTTCTTTTAAATACTTCCTGCATCTGTTCTTTGGTACATGGTAAACTGACCCATTCGCCGCATAGATTGCCATATGTATATTGCTTAAGATTAGTTATGAATACATTAAAATCTTTCAATACGACCATCTCCTTTACATCTCAAATTCATCATAATAATTAGATTCTGAATACTTTGCCTTATTTATTTCGTCTCCAATTATCCTATCTTCCAGAAAGGTTCTCAAATGTCCCTCTAACTTTAAATCATTAATGTAATAGTCAACCAAATCCTGAGTTGAAAACTTATCAAGTACCATTATTACATCTGCACCAACGCCATGGTATGTGTGCACACGGCTTTTTAATTCTTCCTTTATACTCATTTATATTTCTCCTACTTAAAAGGCAAATCATTTTCAATTCCCTCAAGTATGCTCATGAAGCCTTCTTCATTATCCGGTTCAGGACGTCCATTATCTTTCTTACTTTCTGCAAATTCCTGTTCTTCTACAACAACTTCGGTTGTATAGACCTTATTACCTTCCTTATTGGTATAGCTGCCAGTCTGAATTCGTCCGGATATTGCAATCTTAATACCCTGTCTGAAATATTTCTCCGCAAACTCACTGGATTTTCCAAATGCCACACATGGTATAAAATCAGCTGTCTGCTCGTCTCCTGCCCTCTTAAATCTCCTATCTACCGCAAGTGTATATCTTACTATAGCCATAGGCTCCTGTCCCTGTTGTCCCTGTGAATACCTTACTTCCGGGTCTCTTGTTAATCTCCCGATTAAAACTACCTTATTCATAAAATCATCCTTTCTTTATTTTTTATAAAGAGCTTTCGTTTATGTTTTCCTCCTTCCCCATTATTTTTTCCTGTTTTTCCAAAAGCTCTAATGCTTTTATAATCCTATTTTCAATTTGGCTTGATGTGGCACAGTCTGAAAAGTATTTACTGACAAGGTCTGAAGAAATTCTAAAACCTTCCTTTTGATTTGGCTTTTCTTCAGATAAAATTTGAATAATCATATTTTCGTCAAGAAGCTTCTGTTGATGCAGCTTTTTAAATTGAATTGCCTGAGCATGTGAGGGTGTAACTTCATTTGCCTCATAAAAATCCCAGATACATTTTTGAAGGCTGCTATCGAGATAGGATATTTCTACTGCCGGCTTAATACCCATGCGCTTTTCATCTACAAGATTAAGCAAATTTGAGTTTAAATATGTTAATCGGATGTAACGTCTAATCATTTCATGACTTTCATTTACTCTTTTAGATAATTCATCTCGTGCCCTTAACTTCGGCAACCCGGTTGCCGAAGTTAAATCGGTCCTTTTACCTTGCCTTGTCATTGCCTCAAGCATTGCCCTATATGTAAACGCTTTTTCAGATGGAAGTATATTAGTACGGCGGTTTAAGTTAGATTCACCCATAATGATTATGGCATCGTCTCTGGTTATGTTTTTAATAAGAACAGGTAATTGTTTTTCAGCGCATTGACAGGCATATCTTCTTCTATGTCCTGCTATAAGTTCAAGCTGACCATCCTCATTATAAAAAGCAACACCCGGTTCAAGTACACCATTTTCTTTAATAGAATTAATCAGTTCTTCCATATCTTCATCATGTACAACATTAAAGGTATGGTTTTTAAATTCAATTACTTCTTCTGGATATACGTTTCTTAGTTCGCCTATTCCGTAGCTGTCTCTTTCCTGTTGCGTTGAAAACAAACCATCAGGCTTTACCATATCCCATCCATTCATCGTCTCCCACCTCCTTCGCTAATTCCTGATATGCCTGAGCAACTGTTCCTTTCGCATCGTATTTTAGGATAGATGCTCCATGAGCTGAAGTTTCCGCTGCTTTTACAGCAACCGGAATTTCTACATCAAATACCTTTATATGCTCTCCAAAATTACTTCTAATCATATTGGCTGTCTGCTTAGAAAGATTTGTACGTCTGTCTGCTAATGTTATGAGCACTCCCTCAATTTCAAGATTAGGATTAAGATGCTTGTTTACTTTATTTATAGTTGTCAGAAGTGATGTCATACCCTTTGCCGGAAGGAATTGAGCCTGAACCGGAATAATAACGGTATCTGAAGCCGTAAGAGCGTTTACTGTAATCATTCCTAAAGACGGCATGCAGTCAATTAAAATGTAATCATATTCATCTTTTATACTATCAATAAGTCTCTTAACGGTTGCTTCTCTATTCATAGTCGTAACAAGTTGTGTTTCCATATCTGCAAGGTCAATATTTGACGGTATTACGTCCATACCTTCAGCGTGATGCAGGATAGCTTCTTTAATGCTGTAATCCTTGTCTTGAATCACTGAACCTATAAGTGATGCTAATGTATGCTGCATATCGTCATTTTGATACCAACCTAAGGAAGTAGTTAAATCTCCTTGCGGGTCGGCATCAATAAGCAACACCTTATAACCTTGATTAACGAGTCCTACTCCCAAGCTTACCGTTGTAGTTGTCTTTCCTACTCCACCTTTCTGATTACAGATTGATATTACTTTTCCCATGCTTTAAATTCTCCTTTCTTGACATCATGAAAAAAGCTGCTATCCAAATTTGAATAACAGCTAAATAATTAAAGGAGAAACTTGATTTAGCTTCTCCTTCAAACCTTGATTTTATTTACTTTTTTCTTGCCCATAAAAATTTAACGCATAGTTTTAAATATTCTTTTCGTATTATTTAACTGCGATATAAAAAGCAAAATAATTATTGCAATGCAAAACACTAAAAAAGGGAGTCCTAAAACTCCCTTTTTTTTAAAGCTATATTGTGTTTTAAATTATTCCTCTGAAATAACTCCCATTGGACAAGTTCCTGCGCATGAGCCACAAGAAATGCAAGCATCAGGATCAATAACAAATGCTCCATCGCCTTCACTTATAGCACCTACAGGGCAAGCACCTGCACATGAGCCACAGCTTATACATCCTTCATTAATTACAAATGCCATATATGTATCCTCCTTCCAATCAGGTTTTGATAATTTATCAAGTTAGCTATATTCTAATCTATTTTATTACATATATCAAGTTTTTTTACAAAAAAAATTATGGAAATTTCATTTCATTTTCTGCTTATATGAACATCTTTTTAACCTTTTAATTATAATGTATTGCTGCTTTGTCCTTTTTCATAAAATTTAATAAGCAAATCGGCAATCGGCTTCGGCCAGAACTTTCTGTACATCTCATAGTCCTCAGGTGTTCTTCCGTTATTTGCGCCAATAACATTGGAGGTTTCCGACTCCTCATGTACCCTGTGTCCCATAACAGGCTTACTTATATAGCAGAATTCTCCTTTAAGCTTCGAATACTTTTCCCATGCCTGCCAGTCCAAATCAGCCCGATTTCCCACCTCAAACGGCTCCTTCGGAAGTCTCTCCTTCACATAGGTAACTGACGGACAACAGATGGCACATCCAAGAGAAAGAGTTCTTCTTCTCAGAAAAATACTCTTCCATGTAAACCTCGGTATAAGCGGCAACAGCATAAGCTTTTTAATTCTTAAAAGTCTGTTGCTGTATACCTTTTTTCCATCCCGTATCTCATAATATGTTGTATGCGCAATTATCGGATTTTTGGAATGATTAAATGCATAAAGAATAAGCTCCAGATAATTTTTATCATATATATCATCCTGATGTGTTATGGTTACAAGCTTCGTTTCGGCTTTGCCATATGCAAAATTCCAATCTCCTGCAATATTTGATTCCGCATCATTTATAAAAAGCTTTATATTATATTTTTCCGCCAGATTTTTTATGTAAGCATTGGGCGTGGATGTAGCAATTATTACATTACTTTTTTTATTTTGTGACTTTACAGACTTTATGCAGCTTTCCAGATAAGGACTTTCCTTATAAGCACAAATCGCAAAGGTGTGATCATTCTCCGTGAACTTCATTTTTTTCCTCCAGGTCTCTTACTCTCTTTTCCAAAAGTGCCTGTGTCTGTGTAAGTGCCCTTATTCTTTCACTCTGAAGAGACACGATGGACGTAAGTGATAATATAATAATAAGCAAAAAGCATACTCCGAGAAAAAACACCACATTTACCTCAGAGTAAACCCCTATCAGCTCGGCAAAGGCCCTGATGATTCCGGGAAATGCAGCACATATAAGCATAACTATTCCTGTCAGAAACCATACAAGCGAATATTTTAAATTCATTTTGCCCTTTTTCATAAGGACTCCGATTATCAATATATATATCAATACCCCTATGAGCAGAATAATTCTGAACAAGTTTGTCATCATAGGTTTTTACCTCCATTTTTTTCCTACTAATCTGTATATGAGTATCGCTAATGTAACCTTTATCATATAGTAAACCGACTTAAGGGGACTTATTGATGAAACCCCTGCCGTCCGTTCATTCATTATTACAGGAATTTCCTTAATCCTAAAGCCACTCACACTAGCTGCAATTATCGATTCAGGTTCCGGATAATCCTGTGCATAATTGACGGAAAAGAATTTTGTCACTTCTCTCTTTGTAGCTCTGAAACCACTTGTAGCATCGGTTATTTTACCGCCCCCGCATATTCTTAAGACAAAGCCTAAAAGGTTTATGCCCACTCTTCTCATCGAGGATGTCTGAAAGCCCTCCTTATCTATAAATCTTGAACCAATAACCATATCCGCCTCTCCATCCTCTATAGGCTTTATAAGATCATGTATATACTCGGCGTTATGCTGTCCATCGCCATCAAACTGGACGGCTATATCATAGCCGTTTTTATATGCATATCTGTATCCCGTCTGTATACCTCCGCCTATTCCGAGATTAACCGGAAGTGAAATGTAATTAAAGCCATTCCTTTCACATATCTTTTCAGTATTGTCCGTTGAACAGTCATTTATAATTACATAGTCAGCATCAGGACATTTCTCTTTAAGTGTCCTTACGGTATTAACTATATTTTCTTCCTCATTGTATGCCGGTATTATAACCAGTACTTTCATATCGAACCTCTCAAATGTTTATTTTAATCGTATATACCTTTAAATATCTCAAGCGACCTTGCAAGTATTCCCTGTGTAAGTGCAATTACCGTTCCGTAATTTGTAAACGGAACCTCTGCATCAAGCGCACATTTCATACGATATTTCATCTCACGTTCATTTAACATGCATCCTCCGCAGTGTACTATAGCTTTATAACCGGAAAGCTCCTCCGGAAATTCTGTTCCCGAGGTATAATTAAACGTAAGCCTTTTCTTTGTATATTCCATAATCCAATAAGGCAGCTTGTCCCTTCCTATATCACCACACTGTCTATGATGCGTACATCCTTCGGATATCAGTATTTTATCATCATCCTTAAGATTATCCAAAGCAAATGCACCGTTTACTGCTGCTTCTAAAAAGCCCTTATATCTTGCCATAAGTATTGAAAATGATGTAAGCATTATATCATTCGGCACAAGGGTGTTCACTTTTTTAAAAACCTGACTGTCCGTTATAACAAGCTTAGGTTTTTCCTTAAGCTTACCTAATGTATCCGCAATTTCATCTTCCTTTACGACAATCGTAATTGCACCCGCATCAAGCAAATCTCTTATTGTCTGCTGCTGCGGGAGTATAAGCCTTCCCTTCGGTGCTGCCTTATCAATAGGAACCACAAGTAAAACAATATCGCCCGCACCTACCAAATCCGAAACCAGCTTTTTTTCTGTTTTCCCATCCGTCATAAAGGCAATTTTATCCTTTAACTGATCTATATTTTTTTTATCCTTGGCACTTATAAGTAGTGAATTTTCCTCAGCAGATAGTCTTCTCATATCTTTTACTTCCAGCAAATCACACTTATTATAAACCAAAATATAATTAATATTCTTCTTCTTAAATATATCAATCAGTTCAAAATCCACCGCAGTCATACCCACACTCGCATCGACTACAAGGACTGCCACATCCGTTTTATTTAAAACCTGCTTTGTTTTTTTTATTCTCAGCTCGCCAAGCTCGCCTTCGTCATCAAAGCCGGGAGTATCAATTATAAGAACAGGTCCCATCGGCAGAAGCTCCATCGATTTTGTCACAGGATCCGTCGTCGTTCCCTTGACATCGGAAACAACTGAAAGCTCCTGTCCGGTAACAGCATTTACCACACTTGATTTACCGGAATTTCTTCGTCCGAAAAAGCCTATATGAATTCTGTTTGCCGATGGTGTATCATTCATTCCCATAAGTATGTCCCCTTTCAGAACCTGAAATCCCTTTCACCGTCAACTATCTTATCAAGATATTTTTTACAGGTCTCGCGTACGTTTTCTTTTGGAATATTCAAAAGCTCACGCTCTATCATTTCTTCACCCATCTTTTTGGTTTCTTCGCTTGCATAGTCAACCAGATATTCTTTAAGTGTCATAAGTGCATTCGGGTGGCAGCAGTTTTGAATCTGTCCTGCTTTACAAAGAGCCATAAATCTGTCTCCAGTTCTTCCGGCTCTGTAACATGCCGTACAAAAACTCGGTATATGTCCGCTCTCCATAAGCCATTTTATAACCTCATCCAGAGTTCTCTGATCAGATACATCAAACTGCTCGGTATCATGAGGTCTTTCCTCTTCGGTATATCCTCCGACAGAGGTGCGTGAGCCTCCACTTATCTGGGATATACCTACCTGCAGCATTCTTGCTCTTACCTTTTCATTTTCTCTTGTGGAAATTATCATGCCGGTATAAGGTACCGCAATTCTTATACATGCTGCTATCTTGGTAAATATCTCATCTGAAATTGAATTATCAAAAGCATCCGGGTCTATATCATCCGCATGCTTTACTCTCGGAACACTTATCGTATGCGGTCCGACTCCATGAACTGCTTCTAAATGCTCTGCATGCATAAGCAAGCCTGCAAATTCATATTTATAGCCTTCAAGACCAAACAAAACTCCGAGACCAACGTCATCAATTCCACCTTCCATGGCTCTGTCCATAGCCTCTGTATGATATGCATAGTCATGCTTTGGTCCATAAGGATGTAATTCCTCATAGCCCTTCTTATTGTATGTCTCCTGAAACAGTATATATGTACCTATTCCCGCATCGGCAAGCTTCTTATAGTTTTCTACGGTTGTTGCAGCTATGTTTACATTTACACGTCTGATATCACCGTTTTTATGATGTACTCCATATATTGTTTTAATGCTTTCAAGTATATATTCTATAGGGTTATTTTCCGGATCCTCGCCGGCTTCTATGGCAAGTCTTTTATGTCCCATATCCTGCAAAGCCATAACCTCTTCCCTTATCTCCTCCTGGGTAAGCTTCTTTCTTGCGATATGACTGTTTTCTGCGTGATACGGACAATAAAGGCAGCCGTTAATGCAATAATTGGAAAGGTAAAGCGGTGCAAATATAACTATTCTGTTACCATAAAAAGCAAGCTTTATCTCCTCTGCCACCTCATACATCTTTTCAATTCTTGAAGGCTCCTCACATGCAAGAAGCACAGATGCCTCCCTGTGTGTAAGTCCGCTGCAATGCCAACCGTCCTTCGTCTTCGTTGGTCTTGCCTTTTCAAGTATACTGTCAATAAGCTCATAATTATCTTTGTTAGCCTCGGCATAGGAAAGAGTTTCCCTTATCTCCCCGTCATCTATAAACTCTTTGGCCTTAAGGGATTTTGGATTGTACATTTTTCACCTCATTATGTAAAATAATTATTCTGTTTTTTATATTATTAAAATTAAGCTTTATTCAACTACCTGTACCTTTATCATATTTGTCTTGCCGCTTATTCCAAGAGGAACACCTGCAGTCATAACCACTGTATCATCTACGTCTATAAGTCCAAGCTTTTTCCCTGCCATAATTGCATGGTCAAAAAGCTCAAATATTTCATTTTTTTCTTCTATCTTAACAGGATGTATACCCCATGAAAGATTAAGCTGTCTGCATACTCTTTCATCCGTAGAACCAGCAAGTATATCACAGGATGGTCTGTACCTGCATATCATTCTTGCAGACGTACCTGATTTTGTTACCGTAACAATCGCTTTTGCATTAAGATCCATAGCGGTGGTACAGGTTGCATGACATACGGCATCCGTAACGTTCGGATTAAAAGGTCTGTCAAATGAAAAAAATCTCTTTCGGTAATCTATATCACGCTCTGTTCTTTCGGCTATTCTGACCATAGTTTTAAGTGCTTCTATAGGGTAAAGACCTGCTGCCGTTTCACCTGAAAGCATAATGGCACTTGTACCGTCATAAATCGAATTTGCAACATCAGTGGTTTCGGCTCTTGTGGGACGCGGATTCTTCATCATGGAATCAAGCATCTGTGTTGCGGTTATGACCTGCTTGCCTGCCTTATATACCTTCTTAATAATCATTTTTTGGATGACCGGAACCTCCTCGCCCGGTATCTCAACACCCATATCACCTCTGGCAACCATAATTCCGTGCGAAGCGGAAATTATTTCATCGATATTTTCAACGCCCTCGGCATTTTCTATTTTGGCAATAATATTAATACCCTTTGCTCCGTTGTCATCAAGAAGATTTCTGATTTCCAAAACATCTCTTGCCGAACGTACAAACGATGCTGCTATAAAATCCACGCCCTGCTTTATACCAAACATTATATCAGCTACATCCTTCTCACTCATATAAGGCATATTGAGATGTATACCCGGTATATTAACACCTTTATGGTTTGATACATATCCTCCGTTTATGACTTCACATACTATATCCTTGTCCTTTATCTCTTTAACCTTTAATTCGATTAAGCCGTCATCAATCAAAATCCTACCTCCAACCTCAATATCCTCATGAAGCTTGTCGTAGGTTATCTTTGAAATATGTCTGTTTCCGATTATTTCTCTTGACGTAAGTGTAAATTCCTGACCTTCCTCAAGCAAAACCTTTCCTTCTTCAAAATCTCCTGTTCTTACCTCCGGTCCCTTTGTATCCAAAAGCAAAGCTATAGGCTTCCCTGTCTCCTGCCTTATCTTCTTAACCATATCCATACGTCTTTTTTGTTCTTCATATGTACCATGCGAAAAATTGAGTCTTGCAACATCCATACCCGAATCAACAAGTGCTCTTAAAACCTCCTCGTTGTCAGTGGACGGACCAAGCGTACATATTATTTTTGTCTTTCTCATAATTCTTCTCCTTTCGCGAGAATTTTTATATACTGAATTCAGAAAAAAAAACATTAACGTTTTTTCAAAACATACATACTTATAGTATAAGCATCTTGAAGCTAAAAATCAATGTAAATTTGAGCTTTTGGATAATCTAATTGACAAATATTAATAACACATTTAAAATTATAATTACTTATTGGAATACTATAAGCTTATATTATGAATGGGAGTGTTTTTCATGAAAAAACATTTAAAAAAATATCCTTTATTTTTATTGCTTTTCATATGCACATTATTATTGACATCCTGCAGCAGGGATCCTAAGAATTTTACCTGTGGCAATCTTACAGTCACCCTCAATAAAACTTTTACGGAGAGCAACCATTCTGGCTTCGACCTATATGCATCAAGTGAAAACATTATCTTTTCGGTAGTTGAGGAGAGCGAAGAAAATCTCGAATTTTCCGGATATACAATATCAGGCTTAAAGGGCTATTGCGATGAAATTCTGTCTCTTAATAACGTTTCATCCGATAAGCTTATACAAAGAAATGATTATTATTATTTTACAAATACAAAAACTATCTCAGGTGCCAAGTATACATATGTTCATTGCATGTACTATGGCAGCGGTTCTTACTGGATATGCGAGTTTGTCTGCAAAACGAAAAACTATGACAATTACAAGGATGACATTTTTAAGTGGGCAGATTCGGTTACAATTCAGTGAGAATAAGAGAATTGAAAGGAATTTATTATGTATAATGTAGACTTTAACAAACCATGTAAGGTATATTTTATGGGTATCGGCGGGATAAGCATGAGCGGTCTTGCAGAGATACTGTTGCAGCGTAAATTCACGGTTTACGGCTCGGATATTAAAAATTCCGATATTACAGATATGCTTAAATCAAAAGGCGCAGTTATTAACATAGGACAGGTTAAGGAAAATATAACCGATGACATTGATTTCGTTGTTTATACCGCAGCGATAAGCCAAAACAACGAAGAATATCTCGAAGCAATTTCCAAAAAAATTCCTATGCTGAAAAGAGCTGAGCTTCTCGGTCAGGTTATGAATAATTACAAGTATTCTCTTGCAGTCAGCGGAACACATGGAAAGACAACAACGACATCCATGATGTCACACATTTTACTTATGGCACAAAAAGACCCTACCATTTCAATAGGAGGAATGCTTGATGCCATCGGCGGTAATATACGTGTCGGAAACTCAGAATACTTTGTTACGGAGGCCTGCGAATATACCAACAGCTATCATGCCTTTAATCCTTATATAAGCATAATATTAAATGTCGATGAAGATCATTTGGACTTTTTCAGCGGAATAGACGAAATAGTCCAATCCTTTAAAACCTTTGCGGAAAAGCTCCCTGATAATGGTCTTTTGGTTATAAACGGAGATATGGAGCACAAAGATAAAATAATAAAGGATTTAAAATGCCAAATTATCACCTTTGGTCTTAACAAGGAAAATGATTACAGTGCCTCGGACATAAGCTTTGATAAAGAGGGACATCCGACCTTTACCTTGATAAAGCATGGTGAAAAAACAGATAACATATCCCTTCACTCAACAGGTGTACACAATGTAATAAATGCCCTTTCAGCAATAGCTGTATCCGAATTCTTAGGTATAGATATGGAAGCCATTAAGAAAGGGCTTATCGAATGTACCAGTGCCAAGAGAAGATTTGAGCATAAGGGCATAACCAAAAACGGAGTTATCGTAATTGATGACTATGCTCATCATCCGACAGAGATAGAAGCTACTCTTAATGCGGCAAAAAACACACCTCACAACGAGCTTTATGTTGCCTTCCAGCCGCATACCTATACAAGAACCTATGCTCTTTTAGACAGATTTGCTGCTGCACTTAAGGATTGTGACCACGTATTGGTTGCAGATATATATGCGGCACGCGAAAAAGATACCGGTTTAGTATCCTCCCAAGACCTTTGTGACAGGATTAATTCACTGGGCGGACACGCAGAGCACTTTAACGACTTTTTGTCAATAGAAAATTTTATCGAAAAAAATTGCAAAAAAAATGATTTGTTGATAACTATGGGGGCGGGCGACATTGATAAAGTTGGAATCTCTCTCTTAAAAAAATAATTATCCACATTTTCCACAAGCCTGTCGGACAAAAAAATGCCTGACAGGTTTTTATTTTTAGTTTACATAATATTTTCATTTTTTTAGGTAATATCAGGGATATTTTTTTATTAAAATGTTATGGTAACAATCTATCCACATTATCCACATTTTCCACAAAATTTATCCGCGTGCTTTCAGAAATTATGTTCGGTTGCAATTTATTTTTCCTATGCTATAATTCAATTTGCATTAGCGAAGAGGGGAAGTTTTGTAGCATGAAAACTATAACTATTTCAACTGAAAACAGCGAGACATATTCATCGATTTCAAATTTTTTTATTGATTATTATATGACGGATGCTAACGGTGAATTTGTAAAGGTTTACCTTTATCTTGTAAGGCTGCTTAGCAACAGCTCAAAGATAACCGTTGCAGAAATAGCCGACCATTTTAATCTTACGGAAAACGATATATGTCATGCAATTAAATATTGGATATCAAAGGATGTACTTAAACTCAACTACGACGGAAGAGGCAAGCTTAACGGAATTGTACTTCTGCCACTCCACAATCCTGATACAATGCTTGTGAGTCAGGAAACGGATATAATGTCTATTTTAAGAGATGACAGTAAGGAAGACGTATCCTACAGTAACTACGATAAAGCAAAGGATACTGAAGCGGCCATGGTAAAGCAGCCTAAAAAAACTGTTGCTTCCATTATTCCGATGCCTGAAATAACATCACAAAATGTTGATTTGTCAGTTCCTCAAAAGCCAAAGTTTTCACCTGATGCTTTGGATGAAAAGAAAAGTGATGATGATTGGACCGATATCGTATATCAGGTTGAGACCATTTTCGGAAAGCAGGTATCTGCAAGAGATGTCGAGACACTTCTTTACATATACGATTCGCTTAATTTTAACGTAGACTTATTTGAGTATCTTATTGAATATTGTGCGACTATGGGCAAAAAGAATTGCAGATATATGGAGGCTGTTGCAATAGCCTGGTATAAGGACGGTATTAAAACCCGTCAGGAAGCTAAGGAGCAGTCAATGCTCACAACCGGAATTGCAAGAACGATATTTAAAACACTTGGTATTCGATATCATACTTTATCAAATATTGAGCTTGCGTATATCACAACCTGGAGTAAGGATTTCGGCTTCTCGGAGGATATAATAAAAGCAGCCTGTGAAAGAGCCGTGATTAACAGCCCTAATTCCGCAAATTATGCTTATATAAATGCAATTCTCGAAAATTGGAGCAAGAAGGGTGTTACAACACTTTCGGATGTGGACAAGCTTGACCGTCAGTTTCAGCAGAAAAAGCAGCGTAAGGATGCAAATACATCCGGATTAAAATCCGCAAATGGTTTTAATAATTTTGAACAGTCACGGCTTGACGATGAATTGGACGAAATGGAAAAGCTGTTCCTTAAAGAGGTTAATAAGAAATGACATATAAAAAGCTTCGTATAGAGGACATTCTTCATGATTACGAAAGAATAAGACTGCATAATGTCCGTACACTTAGAGACAGAAAGGAAGAAATATATAAGCTTATTCCGCGTATAGAAGCCATAGACACGGAAAGCTCTCTGTCATATATAAATGCAGCCAGACAAAAGCTTCTTAAAAATGATGAAGAAGAAGTAAATGCTACAAAGGAAAAGAACAGAAATCTGACAAAGGAAAAGCAGGAGCTGCTTATAATAAACGGCTATCCGAAGGATTACCTTGAGCCGATTTATGACTGCCCCTATTGTTTGGATACCGGCTATATAAATCAGCAAAAATGCAGATGCTTTATAAATAAAATAATTGATGGCTTATATCTGCAATCCAATCTGAAAAATGTATTTGAAAAGGAAAATTTCAGTACCTTTTCTTTGGACTATTATAGTAAAGAAAAGCTCCCGGGCAAAGAATTTTCACCATATGAAAATGCCCAAAACATACTTGAAAAAGCAAAAAAATTCACACGTGAATTTGATGAAGGCAAATGCGGAAATATTCTTATATACGGTGAAACCGGTCTTGGTAAAACCTTTCTCACAAACTGCATTGCCAAAGAGCTTCTTGATAAGGAGCATAGTGTTTTTTACCTTTCGTCAAATGAATTATTTGAGGATATTCTTGCCAATTATATCATGAACAGAAATAATGATTATGCGGATTTGTACTCCTTTATTTTTACGTGTGAGCTTCTTATAATAGATGATTTGGGAACAGAGCTTACCAACAATTTTATTCTTTCCGAGCTATTTGAAATAATAAACAAGCGGGAAATCACAGGAAATAAAACACTTATTTCCACTAATCTTTCGGTAAAGCAGCTACGCGACCGCTACTCTGAAAGAATCATGTCACGTATAGTTGATAATTACACCGTATTTAATTTGTATGGTGATAATATAAGATACCAAAAAAGAAAGCAGGCTATTAATTCATTGGCCTGAAAATATGGAGGGAAAAACATGCCAGATTCAAGCAACCTTATCAATGTACCTGTTGGAAAGCTTGGAATTATACCTTTGGAGAGTTCTATTTCACTCGGTGAAAAGGTTGACAAGTACATTGTAAAATGGAGAAAAGAAAGACACAACGAGCACAAGGACAACTTAACATTTACAGGATATGATAAGGATTCATATATCTTAGATGCATCCTGTCCACGTTTCGGTTCCGGTGAAGCAAAGGGAATGTTAAAGGAATCTGTCAGAGGCACAGATTTGTTTCTTTTGGTAGACGTTATTAATCACAGTATAGAGTATTCCATCTGCGGCGTAAAAAATAAGATGTCACCGGATGACCACTATAGTGATTTAAAACGTATTATAGCAACCATAGGAACAAAGGCTAACAAGATAACCGTTATTATGCCTTTCCTTTACGAAAGCAGACAGCACAAGCGTTCAGGAAGAGAATCCTTAGACTGTGCGGTTGCACTTCAGGAGCTGGTTGCGATGGGTGTAGATAACATTATCACCTTTGATGCACACGATCCACGTGTGGTTAATGCAATTCCATGCAGCAGCTTTGAAAATATCATGCCGACCTATCAGTTTATCAAGACACTTTTAAGAACCACTCCTGACCTTGAGATTGACAAGGAACACCTTATGGTTATAAGTCCTGATGAGGGAGCCATGAACAGAGCAATTTACTTTGCCAACCATTTAGGGGTTGATGTAGGTATGTTCTACAAGAGAAGAGATTATACAACTATTGTAAACGGCAAAAATCCGATTATTGCACATGAATTCTTAGGTGATTCCGTAGACGGAAAGGATGTAATAATAATCGATGATATAATCGCATCCGGTGAAAGCATGTTAGATGTGGCAAGACAGCTTAAGGCGAGAAATGCAAGAAGGGTATACTGCCTCGCAACCTTCGGATTATTTACTACAGGTTTGGAAATATTTGATGAGTACCATGAAAAAGGCATTATTGAAAAGGTTATAACTACCAATCTAACATATCAAAGACCTGACCTGTTTGAAAGGAAATGGTACGAATCGGCAGATTTAAGCAAATACATAGCAATACTTATCGACCATCTTAATCACAATGCTTCGATAAGCTCACTTTTAGATCAGTCAGAGCGTATACAGGCACGTATACAGGAGTATAAAAAAACAGGCACGATAACTCCGAATTATAAAGCTCCTGAATTAGAATAAAATTATAGAGCCGGATATATATCCGGCTCTATTTGCTTTTACAATGATACAGTATTATAATTTTTATTTAAATTTTCAAGCTTCTTTTCTATTTTGTTATCCGCAGAAAGAATAATTAGCTGATCGGTTTTTATCCTTCCTATTATATCAACAGTCCTTGCAAATAAGTCATCCTCCAAATTATCGAGAAGCTCATCAATTATAATTGGCATATTATTTTTGCACAGGCTTCTTGCCATGGCAAGTCTTAAAGAAATATAAATCTGTTTTTTACCCTCTTCATCAATATTATCAAATTCAATATACCCGTTTGAATTTTTAACCATAATATGATTTTTTTCATTTATATACAGGTCTCTGAATCTGTTCTCTGAAATCTTTGATATTATATCAGATACATTTTCGTTAATCAGCTCATTGTAGGAAGTATTTATCTGCTTTGATATATCATTTATGGTATTGATAGCCATATTGATTGCATGTATCTCCTTATTGGCTGATTCAATCTTCTTCTCCTGAGCCTTTCTTTCCTCCCTTAATTCATCTCTTCTTGCCATTTGATTAATAATATTTCTTTCCTCATTGGCGAGCTTTTCTCTCCTGTCCTTATACTCCTTTGCAAAGGACATATCAATCTCAACCTCTTCATAGGTTTCAGTTTTTCTTTCAAGTTCATATATAATTCTCTTAAATTCCTCCTCTGAAGGAGTTCGTATCTCTTCATCAAATATGCCCTTAGCAAACAAATCCTCTACTATCGTAACTATTACAAACAAAATAGTACATATCACAAAAATCTGACGTACCGCCGACTCAAAAGGAAGGATATAAACTATAGCAGTTATAACTCCGATTACAAATAACCCGGTAAGAATAATGAACCACAATCTCTCGGTAAGTTTTTTTTCAGGCTTATAATCCTTGATTAAATCCGCATCAAGAAATACATTTTTAACATTTGACTCGTTCTTTTTTTCTGCTGCCTCGCCCTTAGCCTTTGAACTATCCTCTTTTACAACTTTTTCATCAGTCTTATCAGAGGTATCATCAACATTTTCATCAACATTTTCATCAGCATTTTCATTCTTAGTCTGAATAAGTCTTCTTGCTTCTCTCTTTCTTCTTGCCGTCTCTATCGCAAGCTCTTCGGTAACATCCTTAATCTTTTTCTTCGTTTCCTTAAGCTTACCTTCAACGTCATCAAATACCGCTATTTCTTTATCAATAGCCGCTATATTTTTTTCTATAGAATTTATGTCATATTTTTCTTTTCTCTTTTTAAGAAGACTTATACTTTTATCCTTATTGATAAAATCCGTGTTGGTAGCAGTTATATTTTTAAAATCCCTTGTTATATAGCCTGCATATTCTTCCCTGTCATCAATACAAAGACAGTTCAAAAAATCACTCTTGTCATAATTAAAAACCGTGCCGTCCAAACTTTCTCCGGAAACCTTAAGCTCACGACCGGATTCAATATTAAGCACATTAAGTCTGCTGTTTTTTCTTGCAAAGCTTCTTTCCACAAAAAAGGTTTTTTCTTCATTTTTTATATATGCCTTTCCCGAAAAAGAATTTCCTGTATTAGGCTTATATTTTTCAAACTTATCATTCTTATCTATATTACAGATATTAAAGCCGTATAGCATCGAGATAATAAATTCTTTAACTGTAGTCTTACCGGATGAATATCTGCCCTTTATAACATTTATTCCCGGAGTCAGTGTGATTTCTTTATTATTAAATTTTCCAAAATTTTTAATCAATAGCTTACTTAAATACATATTTATTCTCCGGCATCAATCAAGGCATTTACTCCATACAAAATTGCCTTCTGTCTTATATCTTCATTTTCCGCATCTAAAGCATCGGATAAGGTACTGATAAACTCTCCGACCAGATTACCCTTATTATCAATTTTAAGCTTGTCTATACTGTAGGCTTCCTCAGTCTTGTCAATAATCTGATTAATAAAATATTCCTTTTTAATGTTGCCGAGATTAACAGACACATCACTGTTTATCTTACCCTTGAGCATTATACGGTATATATTATTGTCACCCAACTCATGTATTCTTTTTATAACCGCTTCATTTATATCATTGTTATCCATACTGCTGTCAAGCTTTACAACAGTATTTACATAGCTTCGCTTATTGCATGGTACCCATGTGATATTCGTGTTACCTGCCTCGTCCACCTCGCCAAATATATAGCCATGTTTTCCTGTTTCGGTATAATCCACAGGCTCCAAAGAGCCGGAAAAAGCCATCTTATTTTTTAAAATATGTTTGACCTTGTGAATATATCCCAAAGCAATATAATCATAACCCTTTCTGGCAAGCTTTTCTGTCGAAAAAGGCATGTGCAAAGCATCTCCTCCATGACCGAGAAGTATGTTATATGCATCCTCCTTTCCCGGATTAAGCTTTTCAAGAACTCTTTCCTTATATTCAGGTTTACCATAGCTTATACCGGATATGCATACATTTAAATCCTCAATATATGCATTTACTGCCTTATCTCTCGGAAATAATATAGTATCGGAGGAAAAAGAAAAAGTATCCCATGCAGAGCCTTCCTCAATATAATCATTTGAACCGGCAATTATAACTGTTTTTGTTTTATATAATTTTTTTAATTCTACATCCAGTCTTCTAAGCTCCTTTTCAGAAGGTGGCGCATCAAACAAATCTCCCGCTATCAAAAGTAAATCTACAGAAAGATTGTCACAAACCTTAATTATATCCTTAAAGGCCTCCTCTATCTCCAAAGCTCTTTCATTGCTCCAGTATCTTCCTTTGTCCGGCTTTATTCCTAAATGTACATCTGAAATATGAATAAATTTCATACTCTTTTTACCTCATATATTATCTTCATAAACATCTTTACAATCTTATCTATTATAATACGATTCCATGATATGTGCAAGAAATTCTATATTTTACTTCTAACAAACATGGCAACCCGTTTACAATTATTATGTGTCCGGATTGCCATATTATTTAACTGTTTAATTTACAATATTTATCTCTTGTAGCAAGTCCACCTCTTATATGCCTTTCTGATTTATTCACATCCAATACCTTTCGTACCTTTCTTGCCAAAGCAGGATTAAGCTTAAGAAGTCTGTCTGCCGCATCCTTATGGGCAGTAGATTTACTTACACCAAATTCTTTGGCAGCCTGCCTAACGGTTGCATTGTGAGAAATGATATACTCTCCGATATTTAGCACTCTCTCCTCTATGTAATCCCTCAAATCCAAACCTCATAATTATCATTTTTACATTTTATGCAATAATTCATTTGGGTATTACATTACATTTTTAATTCTATAAATGTTGTTCAAAATAATCTGTTGTGATACAATGAACGAAACAGACTTTGTGTAACTGTTAAACAATTTATATCTGCGAGGTAATTATGAAGAAAAAAGCTATTTTTCTTTTTATGACAGCTCTCGTTTTAGTATGCGGTATTTTCTTTATTTTAAAACACAATAATAAAAATAAAGAAAAAGAACCTCCAAAGGCTTCCTTTGAGGTAAACGGTCTTTCCTTTGATTTTTCCATAGAGTCCTTTGCAAGAGCAAATGAGGAAACAGGTGAGGTTTTTGTTCCGACCATGGATTTCCCGGAAAATCCCGATAAAGCAGAGCTTTCTCTCGAAATAATATATCAAAATCCCGAATACCCTGCAGGCTGTGAAGCAATGGCACTTACCATGCTTCTTAATTATTATGGCTATGCTTTGGAAAAAAATACAATTATTGACAACTACCTTATATATTCAGATGATAATTATATAATGGGCTATAAGGGACGACCTGACGTATCTCCGGGTGGAGGCTGCTACGCTCCGGCTCTTACCAATACTGCAAACAGATTCTTAATTGAACATAATAGCTCCTACTCGGCAAAGGATATAACCGGCACTCCGCTCCAAGAGCTGTTTCCTTATATCGCCAAGGGATATCCGGTACTCGTCTGGACAACGGTAGGCTTAAAGCCATGTAATAAAGCATCCTATATATATAAGTACGGCGAAACAGATTTCACATGGGTATACAATGAACACTGTGTTGTTTTGGCAGGCTATGACCTGACTGAAAATACTATTACAATTTATGATTCCATAGACGGAATAAAAGTATGCAATACAGATGAATTCGAAAAAATATATAACGATATGTGGTTAATGTCCGTAGTTCTTGAACCAAAAAAATAACTCCCTATGTTATATTGGGGAGTTATTTTTGTTTTAAACCTCAAGCTTCATATCGCCATCCTTGATAAGCTTAAGCTTTCTCATACCCTCTGATATAAAAAGCGTAACAACGGCAGGAAGTATAAAATGCATTATTATGATAAGCAGCATCGCCTTACCTCCACTCATACCATCTGCCGTCATGGCACTGTAGGCAGCAAACTGTCCTACAAATCCGGCAGAGCCCATACCGGAACCAACAGGAGTACTTACCATATGTAAAACAGCTGAAGCAATAGGTCCGAGTATCGCACTTGATATAATTGCGGGAAGCCAGATTATAGGCTTCTTAATTATATTCGGAACCTGAAGCATGGATGTTCCGACACCCTGGGCTATAAGTCCGCCCATTTTATTTTCACGGTAGCTGGCTACAGCAAATCCTACCATATTACAGCAGCAGCCTATGGTTGCCGCTCCCGCAGCAAGACCGCTTATACTCATAGAAATACCGATTGCCGCAGAGCTTATCGGAAGTGTAAGAATCATACCCATAAGCACGGATACAATTATTCCTCCGATTATAGGATGAGCCTCAACATTTACATTTACGAGCTTACCCAACCAGCCCATAAATTTACTTATATACGGTCCTACAAATATACCCACAGCGGCACCTGATAGTATTGCAATTAAAGGTGTCACAAGTATATCAACCTTAGTCTTTCCGGCGACAAGATTACCGAGCTTGATTGCAAATATAGCTGCCACAAATGCACCAAGCGGCTCACCCGGTTTACCAAGGCCAAGTGATTCTATGGTAAGAACAGTCGGAAAAGCACCTATCATACCGCATACCGCAGCAGATACAGTAACAAGGGGTCCGCTCTTTAACTTACATGCAACACCTACACCAATTCCGGCACCTGTAATTGATTTTGCAAAATTGCTTATAGCTATAAGATAATCACCTATGCTGCCACCTATCAAATCCCCAATCTGTGCAATGATTGTTCCAATGATAAGTGTTGAAAAAAGTCCAAGCGCCATACCGCTTAAACCATCGATAAAAATCTCATTCAGCCAGCCTTTAACCTTATTCATTTGTTTGTCTCCCTTTTTATATAAATGTATTGAAATAATATCAATAGCATATAGTATACTTATTTTTCATGATATGTCAATTAGTTTCTCGCATAGCCTCGAAGGTTTCAAATATGTCCAAAAGACCCCAACCCCAGGACTCACTCGGATACATTATATCTATATTTTCCTCGGCTCCTCTTATAAGCATCTGCTTTATGGTAGGGGTATCAAGGTCAGGATTATTTCCCTTTACAAATCCCCACTCCAAAAGCAGTGCCGCTGCTCCGCCTGTTACGGCTGCCGCGATACTGGTTCCGTCCTTTCTTGTATAAAGACTCTCTCTTCCGTAAAGATTGTTACCTGTTGAAAATATACCATATACATCCACTGCAGGAGCGGTTATATCAGGCTTTATACTTCCTCTTCTTGTAAATCCCCGGCTTGAATTAATATATATAGAATTGTTGTAATGATTATATCCTGCTGCCGTTATCGTTCCCCTTGAATTGCCCGGTGCACAAATGGTAACATCCGGCTCGCTTCGTATAAACATGACATTTGAATTGAGAAAATCATGTATAGGAAGCCAAGCATCAAACCCCCTCGCTATCCCGAGAACGGTTTCCGAAACCTCGATAGTCCATATCCCTTCCGAAGGTCTGTTAAATCGGAAGAAAATCATCTGGTCACCGGATTGTCTTTCTACAGCTATATTTTCTATATAAACCTCCGTCCCCTCATATAAAAAATTAATTACAGTACTGTCATTTTTTATGGATGCAATATTTGAAAATTTTTCACCGGTCGGAGAAAGAAGCGCTATGCTTAAAATTCCGGGGGCATTGCCCCATATTTCCATGGCAAAGCCCTTGTCATACGGGCCTACATAAACTTCCATACTCTCCATCATATCAGTACTGTTAATCCTTCTTTCCGCACGGTAATGCCCGCCAAAGCCAAGCTCATTTCCTGCAGAGCTTACCACGCATACACCTCTTAGATTTTGTATCATATCAAAATACATTTCCAAATTGGTATTGCCGTTGTGGTCGCCCGAGTTACTTCCAAGCCCCACACAGACTGCAATAGGCCTTCCGAGCCTTGCCGCTTCAAGCAGTAAGAATCTTATCCCAAGCATGATATCCGCTTCACTGTAGCAGCTCGCATCATCATTTACGAGATAAAGATCTCTAAGATTATTTTTTGCCTGCTTAAGCTTAACCATAATAATGTCTGATTGGGGTGCTATACCGGTGAAATTTTCTCCTATCTCATTACCTGCCGCAACCGATGCAAGAAAGGTTCCGTGTCCGTCCTCATCTACGGAAGGGACTACAGAAAAAGGATTCTCACTTTGAAGCGCATTGTTGATATCCTCTTCATAATAAACCGCACCGTAGCCAAACATTTTAGGACCTGTTCCCACAACCGCTTCATTCTGATCCCATATGCTTTTTATCCTTGTGGTTCCATCAAAATTTAAAAAGGCTTCGCTCGTATAATTAATTCCCGTATCCACAAACCCGATAATAACATCCTTACCGGAAAGAGAAAGACCCGAAATCCTCCTCACGACATCCGCACCTACAACAGAGGCAACGGATGTGTCCATAAGACCGAAGCATTTCGGGACAGAATTATATCCGTATCTGAATATTCTTTTTTCATTAAAATCAACCGATTTCTTATAGGCAATAAGAAACCGGTTGTTAATATTGTTCACACACTCGGGAATAAACGCCTCATATATTCCGAACATATAATCATCATATCTGAATATAAAATCAAGATAATCCTCCGAATAGATATATTCGGTACAGGCATCAAGGTTTTCGTTATTTAAAAAATCCATATACCTATCCTGCTTATTAAATGTTACTCAATTATATTCATAAGCAGATTCTTTGATGACTTATCAGCACAGATTAAATCCATTCTTTAATTTCAAGCAGGCTTTTCTTTAACCTTGAGCTTAATCCTTAACTTTTCATCCTCGACTCATACTCATCCTTAGGCATAGGCTTTGCAAAATAATAACCCTGAATCATATCGCAGTCCTGATCGGCAAGGAAGTCAACCTGTTCCTTAATCTCAACACCTTCAGCTACGGTTCGCATATTGAGACTCTTTGCAAGCTTGATAGCCTCGGTTACAACAATCTTACCACGCTCGCCGCTGTTTTCTCCTCTGAAAAACTCTGCATCCAGCTTAAGCACATCCAGTGGCATATCCTTAAGAGAATTAAGTGATGAATAACCCGAACCAAAGTCATCCATGGAAACCGCAAAGCCATAGCTCTTAAGTTTCTCAATAGTATTAATCATGGCATTTTTATCATCGAAGAAGGCACTTTCCGTAAGCTCTATCTCCACAAGCTCATGAGGCGCGCCCTCCTTATCAACCATATCTCTTATCTGCTCTGCAAGATCACTTTCTATGAAATGTGCCCTCGATACATTTACGGAAACCGGAACACATTTATATCCTTTATCAAGCCATGCTTTCTGGTCTCTTGCAACGTGGCTTATCATATAGTGATCAATCTCGGTTATAAAACCGTTCTTCTCAAATATAGGAATGATACGTCCGGGACTTACAAAGCCGTACTCAGGAGACTGCCACCTTATAAGTGCCTCCGCACCTCTTAACTCATTGGTTCTCGGATCATATTTTGGCTGGTAATAAACCATAAACTCCTCATTATCCAAGGCCTGTTGCTGCTTTTCGGAAACCATGTCAATCCATTTTTGTTCTTCAACAAGCTTATCATCAAAGTAAGCAATTCCGGAATCCTCACTGCCCTCAAACTCTGCTCTTGCCGTGCAGGCATTGTTATATTCCTTCTCTACATCTATGTTCTTTCTCTTTACAAATCTTCCGTCAGAAGCCTTGCTTGCATCTATCTTATTTACGCCCACCTGGAATGCAAATTTATGCTCGGTATCAATCTGCTCAAGCTCCTTGATAAGCTTCTTAATTCTCTCGTCAAGTTCATCCGCATCCGTGTATTTTAGTAAAAGTGCAAAATTGGAATTGGTAGCATGTGCGATAAGCTCCTTTTTCTCCAGACTTGCGAGAGCCCAGTCATGTATCTTACAAAGCTTCTCCTCGCCCTCTTCTATGGAGTGGCACATACAAAAGGTTCTGTATTTAACAAACACAAGATTTACAATAGCGTATTTATTCTTAGCATTTCTCTTCTTTCTAAGAAGCTGACCACCCTTTTCTTTAAACCACATCCAGTTATGTCCCTTGGTAACCTGATCGGTAAAGAAGAAATTGGTAATCCTTCTTTGTCTGATAAAGCCGCCTATAACATTTCCCACAACTATGAAAAATACGATGACAACAACCACCAAAACAACAACCAGAAGGACACCGAATAACGCTATATCCTTAATATTGATTTTCACTGTTGCCTTCGCAACAAGGGTATTGCCATCCGACAAATCTACGGAAAGCCATAAAGGAATATCGGTTGTTACTATCTCATTAAGCGAGCTTACATTTTCGTCATAATAATCTATATTTACTTTAACATTACCATTTTCGTAGACAACCGAACCCGGTTCCCCATCATATTTATCAATTTCATCAAGTCTGTCGTTATACTCCTTTATCTTGGCATTATCTATAACCTTATCGCCTACATGAAAGCCTTCGTTCTCATCGTATTCAATATTTTTTATCAAATCTTTATATTTAAATTCCAACGAACCATCAGATATAGTAATGTAGCTTGTATTTATATCCGTATAAGCGGTTACACCCTTAAAGTCATCATCCAGATAAACGACTTCGCCCTCTTTACTTGCAGTATTTTCTCCGTTTTGATAAATTATATTTCCGTCTTTATCCTTAATAAAATAATCCCTGCCTTCTTTATTAAGAAGACTGTAGGTTTCCTCGCCGTCTCCGTAGGTATCATAAACCCTGGCCATATATTTTATGGTATTGTACTCTGCTGTTGCCTTCGTTTCGACAGCATATTGGAAAAAAACTTCTACAAATGCATAGCCGAGAACACCAATAATCAATAAAGCAATTAAGAATACCAAAATCGAAACCCATGATCTGTTTCTTTTTATCTTCTTAAAGCTTTTTTCCTTTTTTCTATTCTTCTTTTTTGTTTTCTTATTTTCTTTTTCTTTAATTTCTTCTTTAATTTCTTCTTTGACTTCTTCTGCCATATTTCTCCCCTATTCCTGACTTCTCCATCACAGCATAATAATACTACAAATCTATATAGTTTCTCCGTTACATCATATCATCAGGCGATGAATTATCCGACTTATTAGCTCATTAAAAGATAGGCAAAATATCCCGCATAGCATAAAAGCATAAATATTCCGCCCGGTCTTTTAAGCTTCTTATCCTTGTTGCATACACATATAAATAAGATGACCGCTGCCGCAATGGCAACAATTGCATCCTTAATAAACGCTCTCTCAAAGGTAATAGGAAGAATCGTTGCAGACACGCCCACAACAAAAAGTATATTGAATATATTGCTTCCGACAATATTTCCAATTGCTATATCCGTCTTTCCCTGCTTGGCCGCAACCGAAGAGGTCACAAGCTCCGGAAGTGAAGTACCGAAGGCAACTATCGTAAGTCCGATAAGTCTTGTTGACATACCGAGTTCCGATGCTATATAGCTTGCCGCATCAACCGTTACATCAGCACTTATAACGATACATGCCGCACCCAAAACCACCAGCAAAAAGAGTATCGGCAGCTTATCCTTTTCGGAAAGAGTCGTTCCGCTTTCATCATCCGCCTCACCGTTTTTTGCGGTAAATATAAGATAAACCATAAAGCATGCCATAAGCACAAGGAAGATAATACCGTCCATTCTTGAAAGCTCGTCTCCCATCATACCGAGAACAAGCAAAAGTACGGTAATAAAAATTACAAACGGGATTTCAAATCTAAAAGTATTCTTTTTGATTGCAAGAGCCGCTATACACGAAGCTACACCAAGTATAAGAAGGATATTCATGATATTACTTCCGATAACATTACCTACGGATATACCGGCATTACCCGATGCTGCACCCTTTATACTTACCGCAGCCTCAGGAAGTGACGTACCGAAGGCAACTATCGTAAGTCCGATTACAATCTGCGGAACGTTAAACTTAAGTGCAATTTTAGATGCACCGTCCACAAAGGTATCCGCCCCCTTTATCAAAAGATAAAAGCCTGCCACAATAAACACCGCATTCAAAGCTATCATCACGCCCTTGTTGTCCGGCAGAAAATCAAGCTTCTTATCAGCATAAGAAAGTGCCACGCAAGCGGCTGCAAGTATGAACAAAATTACATTTTTCTTTTTCATCTTTTAATCCCTTCTTTATTCTTCATACTGTATCGAAATATGTACTCGCATAGCACGCTGTCGCTTAACGCTATGCTTAGCACATATTTCGATACAGTATGAAGAAGCTTACTAATTTTAAATTCTCTTCAACTTATTAAGAAGCTGTTCGTCACTCAAACGAAAAACGTCATCTATAATCCATGTGTGCATATCCTTGGCACGCTGCTTAAAATATCGTGTTCCCGTAGTATCATCACTGCCCTTGGCAAGCACAAGTGCTTTTCTGGCATACTTACCGCCAAACTTATTGGAAACTGTTTCAAGCTCGTGAAGAGCACTACCGCCAACCTTGCCACTCTTACAGGATATAAATATCGGACATACTTCCTTCATAAGAATCACATCGATTTCATTCATAGTATCGTAGATAAGACTGTCGTCGGTATGAAGCTCTCCCGCCCAGTCGATATGCGCTCCGATAATCGCATCCGAAAAAAGATATTTATCCCTGGTAGCAACCTCGTACACATGAAGCTCAAGTATATTACCTGCCTTACCGATAACTCTTTTAATCATATCATTCTTAAATTTGAATATAACCTTATTCCCTGTTTCTCTGTACTCCTTTAGGAGCTTAGCCTTATTCAAATCCTGCAAAAGCTCTATCGCATCGCCAAGCGGTTTTTTATAAAGCTCCTCCCAGCCCTCATTTTGATCCGGCATCGCCTTTCTAAGCTCATCAATTCTTGCACAGTGCTTATTCCATCTTCCTCTATACCTGCTGCAGATATCCCACATGGTTCTGATATCTGCACGAAAGTCTTCGGTAAATCTCCAATCCGCATAGCTTCCTGTATGATTTGTCAGCACACCGCCATGAAGAACAATCTCCTCCGCAATGCTAAGATGAAATTTATAATCGGAAGTAATAATCTCTCCACCATTTATATCTATCTCCTTGCCCGTAAACGGATCGATACGCATCTTCCTTATCTCCATGCGCGCAGCTATACAACCGAGGGCAATAAGTATAAGCTCACTTCCTCCGGTAAGGTCAAACTTCACATCCGGATACTCTCTTATAATATCCGTAAGCATAGAAATAGCAGTATTCAGATCATCCTTAGGCACCTCGACAAAAGACAGATTGACCGTCGGGCACCTTAAATCCTTGAAATGCTTTATATCATTTATTTTTTTAGTAACCATATTATCCTTGTGACCTAAGAAAATGATTTTTTCCGGCTTATACTTCATCATCGCCATAACATTTTCCAAAGGCTCCTCAGAATAAAATTTGACTAAAATTTTGGACTCTTCCATAATTTACCTTCATTTTTGCTGAAATGTTTTAGAAACAAATTACTTCGAATAATAATTTTATCATAACAGGTACATTTTTTCAATCTGCCTTTATAATTTATATAAGTAAAATAACAACATTTGACTAATCATATGTAATTATGATACAATATATGGGATTTTAATGCGAAATATATTATTATAATTTCAATATAAGATAAAATCTTTTGGAGGAAGCTATGAACAGTTTATATAAAAGACTTGTAAGCATAGGTATGATAAGCTTTACAGCCCTACTTGGCTGGGTATACTGCATAATCGAATTCAGAGATAAACCTGTGTATGTCATATGCGTTTCTGTCGCTCTTATAATTTCAGTTTATGTATTGCTAAGATCAGTTATAAGCATCCGTCAGCGAAAGGATAAAAAATTAAAAAAGGATATAAATGAAGCTGTAGCCAAATTGGTGGCAGATTTTTATGAGGCGCAGGCACAGGCCGAGCAGCCTGATAACAGCCTTGAAGTCGAGCGAATCTGCAAAGCATTATATGTACAGCTCAGAAAAGTAAATACAACCTTGAGCAATGACTTGATTACAAAGGAAATATTAAATAATGCAACAAAGGTAAATATCAAATATAATCACGCAGATTCAAGCAAGCTCCTTGCTGCAATTTCCGATTTATCGGAAAGCTTAAAGCTTGCACCTGAACCACAGGTTATCATTAAGGAAGTTCCCATTGCAGCTCCACAGCCTGCTCAAGCAGCACCTGTCCAAGCGGTTGTACCTGAGCCGGTAGTTGCACCGGAACCGGAGCCTGTTACATCTGTCGAGCCTGAACCTGTTGCTCCTGCTCCTGCCGATGACGGCGGCGTGCTTTCTCAGGAAGCATTAGATGAGCTTCTATCGAGTATGAATACTGCTACCGAAGCAGCACCGGAGCCTGAGCCGGTTAAAGAGGCTGTTCCTGTACCTGCCGATGACGGCGGTGTTCTTTCTCAGGAAGCATTGGATGCTCTTCTTGCAAGTATGAATACTACTACCGAAGCAGCACCGGAACCGGAGCCTGTCAAGGAGGCTGCTCCTGCTCCTGCTGATGATGGCGGTGTTCTTTCTCAGGAAGCATTGGATGCTCTTCTTGCAAGTATGAATACTACTACCGAAGCAGCTTCAGAACCCGACGCTGATAAGACTGAAACCACAGCAATACCTGAAAACGTCGGAGCTTCAAGTGCTGAAGCACAAAGCTTCTTTGATGAATTCGAAGCAAAGCATGAACATACATCTGAACAGGGAAATGCATCTTCCTCAGTACAAGCGGATGCACCTGCACCGGCTCCTGCCGATGACGGCGGTGTTCTTTCTCAGGCTGAATTAGATGCACTTCTTGCAAGCATGGGACCTGCTCCTGAACCTGTCGCTGAACCTGAGCCGGAGCCTGTATCAAATGTACTTGAATTCCCTACTCCTGCACAGGAGCCTGCACCTGTTTCCGACGATCCGAACAAGGTGCTCTCACCGGAAGAAATCGCGGCATTATTTAATTCGATGAAATAAAACAATGTTAAAGAGAGTGTGTCATGGGCATGACACACTCTCTTTAACATTGTTTTTTAATTTGGTGATTGGAAGGATTTTTCGGGATCTGCGAATTTTGTGTACTTTCCAATCCATCTAAGATCCACACTTCCCACCTCTCCATTACGGTGTTTAGCTATACTTATTTCGGCAGTATTCGGCTTGGTGGTTGTTTCCGGATTATAATATTCATCCCTGTAAATAAACATAACTACATCGGCATCCTGCTCAATTGCACCCGACTCACGAAGGTCAGATAAAACCGGCTTATGATCTGTTCTTGCATCAACTGCACGGCTAAGCTGCGAAAGTGCTATTATAGGCACATCAAGCTCTATAGAAAGATTTTTTAGTCCTCTTGATATATCCGATATAAACTGCTGTCTTGATTCAACGTTTTTGGTAGTACTCATAAGCTGGAGGTAATCGAGCACTATAAGCTTAATTCCGTTATTTTGCTTATGATATCTGCATCTTGAGCGAAGGTCGGAAAGCGTTACTGCATAATCCGCCTCAATATATATAGGTGCTCTTCCAACTACATCCGCCGATTCGATAACCTTATCCCAGTCATCATCACTTAAAGTACCCAGCTTTAAATCCTTTGAATCTACCATTGCATCCATAGCTATAATTCTTGACATAAGCTGCTTTCTGCTCATCTCGAGAGAAAAAACTACACAAGGCATATTTTTCTTAATCGCAAGATGATGAACAATATTAAGTACAAATGCAGTTTTTCCCATGGCAGGTCTTGCCGCTACAAGTATAAGCTCTCCTCCGTTCATACCTGTAAGGAGGCTGTCAAGATCTTTAAAGCCGGTTGGAAGTCCGGTTATTTCACCTTTATTTCTTGCAGCCTTTTCTATATCCTCGAGTACTTCAATAACGATTTCCTTCGTCTCTTTAAATTTCCCCGTACCATTTCTTCCCTGAACCAGACGGAATATATTCTGCTCTGCTTCATTCAATAAAACATCGACGGATTCCTTTGATAAATAGCAATCCTTAGAAATATTTTCGGAAAGCTTTATCAGCTTTCTTAAAATTGAATCGTCTACAATTATCTGTGCATATTCCTTGGCATTTGCCGATACCGGAACAGCAGCTATTATATCAGAAAGATTTGAAAGACTGCTTATCTCTTCCGGAACATCCTTCATCTTTAATCGATTGCTCAACGTTATGACATCTATATCCTTACCTTCATTATAAAGCTCATTCATAGCCTCATAAAGTATGCCATATTGAGCATTATAAAAGTCTTCACGGCTAAGCTTATCCGAAACCTCAGATATTACATCTCTATCCATAAGGATTGCTCCGATTATAGCCTGCTCTGCCTCATTGCTATGCGGTTGTATTCTTTTTATAACATTATCATCCATTTTCATTCCCCGGTATCTATGTATGTATCAGACACCATATTTTTTATTAAATGACTTACAATCTGATTACTTACCCTCACAAACCCTGACACTTATCTGCGCCGTTACCTTAGTATGCAGCTTTATATCAACCACGTGAGTTCCCACACTCTTAATTGCGTCTTTTAAAACAATTTTCTTTTTATCTATATCATAACCAAGCTGCCTCTTCATCTCCTCGGCAATTTCCTTAGAAGAAACGGAACCAAATGTCTTTCCGCCTTCGCCAACCTTTAAAGAAACAGTTATGCTTTCATCCTTCATCTTATCAGCAAGTGCCTTAGCCTCTGCAAGCTTTTCGGCAGCGACCTTATCCTCATGTGCCTTCTTTAGCTTAAGCTCATTTAGATTCTTTGCGTTTGCCTCTACACCAACCTTTTTCGGAAGCACAAAATTTCTTGCGTATCCGTCAGAAACCTCAACTATCTCATCCTTTTTACCAAGACTTTTTACATCCTGTAATAATATAACTTTCATATTCTAAACCTCCATTCATTTAACGTGACACGATGCCTTTCACCATATCACATTTTAAATATCTCCTTCCTTGTACATCTCATCAAGCAGTGCCTTAATCTTTGAAACCGCCGATTCTATGGACTCACCCTTAAGCTGTGCACCTGCGACGTTGGCATGCCCGCCACCTCCAAGTTTTTCCATGGCAACCTGCACATTCATATCATCCACGGAACGGGCACTTATATATGCTGTATCTTCCTGTCTTGTTACAACGAAAGAAGCTCTCACTCCATCTATATCAAGAAGGTCATTTGCAATCTTTGCAGCCATAACAGTAGGTGCTTCCACTCCCTCAGGAGAAACACTCGAAATTGCAAATTGATTTTTGTATATTTCGGAATTCATTACACCCTCAGCCAGAAGCTTATGCGAATCCATATCTTCTCTGAACATCTTCCTTACTCTTACCACGTCTGCACCACACCTTCTTAAATACGCAGCAGCCTCAAAGGTTCTTACACCTGTCTTGGTAAGGAAATTATCGGTATCAATAACTATTCCGGCATACATCGCATCCGCCTCGATAGGGCGAATTTTAACCTTTTCTTCTATATACTGGAGCATCTCGGAAATCATCTCACAGGCAGAAGAAGCATAAGGCTCGATATATGAAAGTGTCGCATTTTCAATCTTTTCGTTGGCCTGTCTGTGATGATCAAAAACAACCACACTCTTAGCAAGTGACAATAGCTCCTCGCACTCCGTCATACTAGGTCTGTTTACATCTACAACAACCACCAGTGTTTCATCATTAATAGTATTAATAGCCTGCTCACTTGAAATAATCATGTCATCGCCATATACACTGTTACCCTTAAAACCACTTACCATAGGCTTGATGGCAGAGGTCTCTTCATTCAACACGATATGTGCATTTCTGCCGAGAGTTTTAACAAGACGATATACACCGACAGCCGAACCAAAAGCATCGGCATCCGGTCTTTTATGTCCCATAATCATTACATTATCTTTATTGGCAAGAAGCTCCTTAAAGGCCTGTGCCTTTACTCTTGCCTTCACTCTCGTACTCTTTTCCGTACCCGTACTGTTACCGCCAAAATACGTTATCTTATCTCCATATTTTACAACTACCTGATCTCCGCCTCTGGCAAGAGCCATACCTATTGCCGTACGGCTGTATTCATAAGCCTCACTGAAGCTGTCCGTATCGGCACCAATACCGATACTTAAGGTAATAGGAATCTCATTTCCCACATTTATACTCTTAATCTCATTTAAAATTGCAAACTTGGTTTCTTTAAGCTGCGGCAGGAATTTCTGTCTGAACACGAAGAAATATTTATCCTTCTCAATCTTCTTACCAATCGCATCTATCGTGCTAAGATACATATTGATTCTTCTGTCAACAAGTGCTTCAACGAGAGAGTGTCTTACCTCCTCCGTATTATCCATAACCTCATCATAATTATCTATATATATAAGGCCCGAAACAAGCTTCTGTTCGACATTTTCACGTTTGTATCTCTTTAACTCAGTCACATCAAAAAGATAAAATGCGATAACCTCTCCATCCTCATTATTAATCTTTTTTATCAACGCATTATACTCAACCTCATCATAAGAAAGGTCGATACTTACATCCTCAGACGTATTAAGCAGTTCTTCTGTTACCTCCGGAAAGAACGCATTAATCTTACGTTTTACACGTTTTTTAATGCCTTCTCCGAATATTTCCACAAACGGAGCATTGCCCCAAAGAATCTTACCGTCCGTATCAACGATTGCATACGGAACGGCAAACTCATCCAAAAGCTGTTTTTGAACCTGACTGTGCTGCATGGAAAAATTAAACAACAGCGGTGAAAGTGCAGTCTTTGCCCATATAAGTATAATAACCTCGAGGATAATAAATGTTCCGACCACCATGCTCGCTATAATTGCACTTTTGTCGTCAACAAGAAACAAAACCACGCACATACCCACCAGCAGCAAAGAAGCTGCTGTCGGTATAATAAGAAGCTGTTCAATTTTTCTTTTCAATAACTTTTCACTGTCCATAGATTTCTCCATCTAATTCGATTCTATCCAAGCTGTGCAATTCTTTCAGTTACCTGCTCCAATGTTTCGGTATACTTTTTAAGCTTTGCTCTTTCCTCTTCCACCTTGGCAGCCGGTGCCTTATCCACGAACTTAGGATTGTTAAGCATACCGGAAGCCCTCTTTATCTCTCCCTCAAGTCTTGTTTTTTCCTTACTCAGACGTTCAAGCTCCTTTTCGATATCCACAAGCTCTGCAAACGGCATATAAAGTGCCGCATCATGTATAACCACCGATACCGCATCATCGGCTATGCCTGACTTATCCTCCCGGATAATTACATCACTTGCATATCCGAGCATTGCAAAGAAGCTCTTACTTACCTCAAATATTTCTCTTATCTCCTTCTTAGCAGATACAACATATACTGTTGCCTTCTTGCTTGGAGCAACATTCATTTCACTTCTTATATTTCTAATGCTTCTAACTGCTTCCTTAATCTTATCAACAGCAGCCTCATCATCAGCAAATACATACTCTGCCTTAAACTCCGGCCACTTGGAAATCATAATTGACTCCTCATAGGAATCGTCACCGTCAGTAAGTGAACCA
Organism: uncultured Lachnospiraceae bacterium; assembly: GCA_902788555.1. Taxonomy (GTDB): domain Bacteria; phylum Bacillota; class Clostridia; order Lachnospirales; family Lachnospiraceae; genus Coprococcus_C. The sequence continues at coordinate 29,164 of CADAKQ010000002.1, read as the reverse complement.
TAGATTTCCTCGGTTACAAACGGCATATACGGATGAAGCAGCTTAAGACAATTGATAAGTACTGTCTTAAGTGTCCAAAGTGCCGCTGCCTTGGTATCATCCTCATCATTCCAAAGTCTTGACTTAACCATCTCGATGTACCAGTCGCAGAACTCCTCCCAGATGAAATCATAAAGCTTTGATACAGCTATACCAAGCTCATACTTTTCCATATTGTCCGTAACCTCTTTTACGAGGGAATTCATCTTCGATAAAATCCATCTGTCCGCCAAAGTAAGCTTTTCAAGACTTACATCCTTTATGTCAGCCTTTTCGATATTCATCATAATAAATCTTGAAGCATTCCATATCTTATTGGCAAAGTTACGGCTTGCCTCAACTCTCTCCCAGTAAAAACGCATATCGTTACCCGGAGCATTTCCTGTTACAAGAGTAAATCTTAAAGCATCTGCTCCATACTTTTCGATAACCTCAAGCGGGTCGATACCATTGCCAAGTGACTTACTCATCTTTCTTCCCTGATCATCTCTTACAAGACCGTGGAAAAGTACAGTATGGAAAGGAAGCTCACCTGTCTGCTCAATAGATGAAAATACCATTCTTATAACCCAGAAGAAAATGATATCATAGCCCGTAACAAGCACATCCGTCGGGAAGAAATAATCATAGTCCTCTGTCTTTTCCGGCCAGCCAAGAGTGCTAAACGGCCAAAGTGCCGATGAAAACCAGGTATCGAGTGTATCTTCATCCTGCTTTAAATTCTTGCTGTTACATTTAGGACATTCACACGGAGTTTCCCTTCTAACGATAGTCTCTCCACAATCCTGACAGTACCATGCAGGGATTCTGTGTCCCCACCAAAGCTGTCTTGAGATACACCAGTCTCTTATATTATCAAGCCAGTTATAATAAGTCTTATCCATTCTTTCAGGGATAAGTTTAAGCTTTCCGTCAACAACTGCCTGTTTTGCAGGCTTAGCCATCTCCTCCATGGCTACAAACCACTGAGGCTTAACAAGCGGCTCAACAGTAGTCTTACATCTGTCATGAGTACCAACCATATGAGTATGAGGAACCACCTTTACAAGAAGTCCCTGTGCCTCTAAATCCTCTACCATAGCCTTTCTTGCTTCGTATCTGTCCATACCTGCGTACTTGCCGCCGATAGAATTGATGGTAGCATCATCATTCATTATATTTATCTCTTCAAGGTTGTGTCTCTTACCAACCTCAAAATCGTTAGGGTCATGTGCCGGTGTAATCTTAACACATCCTGTTCCGAACTCCTTATCAACATAAGCATCCGCAATTACAGGAATCTCTCTGTCCGTAAGAGGAAGCTTAAGCATCTTTCCTATTATATCCTGATATCTTTCATCCTCAGGATTTACCGCAACGGCAGTATCACCGAGTAAGGTTTCAGGTCTTGTAGTAGCTATCTCTACAAATCTTCCTTCCTCGCCGACTACAGGATAATTGATATGCCAGAAATTACCCTGCTGTTCTTCGTGGATAACCTCCGCATCAGATATAGTTGTCTGACATACAGGGCACCAGTTTACAATTCTTGAGCCCTTATATATAAGTCCTTTATCATATAGCTTACAGAAAACCTCTGTAACCGCCTTGTTATTGCCTTCATCCATGGTAAAGCGTTCTCTGTCCCAATCAGCAGAAGAGCCCATCTTCTTGAGCTGATTTACGATTCGTCCGCCATACTCTCTTCTCCAATCCCATACTTTTTCAAGGAAGCCCTCACGACCAAGGTCCTGCTTGTCAATTCCCTGCTCCTTTAAGGACTCGATAACCTTAACCTCTGTAGCGATAGCCGCATGGTCGGTGCCCGGCTGCCATAGTGCATTGTAGCCCTGCATTCTCTTAAATCTTATAAGTATATCCTGCATAGTATTATCAAGGGCGTGTCCCATATGAAGCTGTCCTGTTATATTTGGCGGCGGCATAACGATAGTAAACGGTTTTTTGCTTCTATCAACCTCCGCATGAAAATACTTCTTATCAACCCAGTTTTTATATATCTTTTCTTCAATTTCCGATGGGTTGTAATTTTTTTCCAGTTCCTTAGCCATAATTTTAAAATCCTCCGATTTGTGTATGTAAATTTTATAATTAATTCTCAAGACTTAATCTGTATGATTCAAGTATCTCAGCCACATAAGCCTTTAGCTCCGGCTTTTCCTCTATGGCGGCCTTAAGTGCTGTCGTTGCATTGCTCTTGATTGTTTCACAGGTTGCAAGCTTTTCTCTCAGCTTTTGTCTTCTTACATTCAGACTGTGAGTAATCTCAACCATCTCACGCCTGTCTATAATCGCATTGGTCTGTCTTGTCCACACCTCAGCATCCGTAACACCTATCTTTTTCAGCTTTTCGATAAGCTGTTCCTTAAAAAATCTAAGGTCCTTGTTTGCTCTTGAATACTTGAGCGCATCGCTTACCATAGTATTGTACTGTTCCCACTGATATTCAAGCTCCTTACAGGAATTCACATCAAACTTCTCATAAAGATAGTCCATGGCATTTACATTATTTATATATTTTACCTTTACCTTGTTGAGAAGCGATACAGCCTTTTTATGCTTGGCATCTATATCCTTTATATCACTGCTGTAATCAAGATATCTGGCATACGAAATTGCAAAGGCAATCATAAGGAGTGCTCCGACCATAAGCGCATATACGGTGACACTTTCCCTTTTTGACAGAGCATATATAAGCAAAAACGCCATCGCAACAAAGCAAACTAAAAATACACCGATCATAATCCCCCGAATTCTGGTTATACCATCGGCATATTCTCCTCTTAAGTATTCCAAATCCTCTTTTTCGCCCTCGAGATATCCCATATCGCTTTTTAAAAGTCCGTCTCTTTCTTCCATCTCATTCAATTCTTTGACGGTTTTTATAACGTCCTTTTCATACATGGCAATTTGGTTATATCTGTCTATGGAAAGAAGATTTTCCGAAGCAAGATACTTTTGCCTATCCTTTTCCAAAAGCTCTATGCTCTTTGCCGTATCGATAAGCTCATTTGCCATCTGTATAGGCAGCTCGTCTATTTTCTGTATATCAACAAGATAATTTGTGACGACCTTATATTCCTGCTTCATATCCTCCATATGATAGGAAACATCCACCAGCTGCTCACATACATCCTTGACAACAGCCTTTTCATTGTCAGCACTTTTATTAGCCCTGACAGCCTTAAGCTCCTTTTCAAGGTTTATAATGTCCTCATTATCCTCTGATATTCTCTTCCCGCGTTTTTTCTTTTTTTCTTTTACCTTTTCTTTTTTGAGCTTTCCTGATTCACTGCCTGAATCCTCAAATTCATCTTCAGGCTCTTCATTAAGATAATTCTTTAATTTATTAAATAATCCCATCAAATCGCCTGCTCTCTAAACTCATCCTTTAACTGACCTAAGATTATATCCATTCTCTTATCATAGTCAATCATATCCTTATTCATTCTGTTATAAATCGCTCTCTGAAGCATTGAGTAGATAGTCATTTCCCTTACATCTTCATTGGAATCACCTATCTCCATCATAAGACTTTCAAACTCATCCTCACCCATATCAAACTTTCTCATCTCCTGTTTTAATGCCGCCGTATCACTGGCAGAAGCAAATACTATGAGATAGCTTTTTAAGGATTCTTCATTTTGATTATACTCATATGCCTTCAAAAAATATTTTTTGGCTTCCTCGGTATTTAAGTTATTGGCAGCAGCAACCGCCCTGTTATGATAAACATTTCCTATAAAAGCCTTGTTATCTATATTTTTTTCATCCTCAAGGATTTCATCATATATAGATGCCGCCTTTATATATCTTCTATATCCAAGATATCCGTCAGCCTTAAGCTTCTTTCTCTGATTTGGGGAAAGCTTTCTGTATTTCTGCCATGCTTCAATATATGTAGTTATCTCGTCCGGCTCATAATAATCGCCTTCATTCAGAATTTCCACAAGCAAATCCTGAACGTAAGCGGTTTTATTGGAAAGTGCGGCAAGCTTTGCAGCAAGCTGCGGCATATCGAGCTCATCCCTTATCCAGTCAAAAAGCTTGTCCGATATGGAGGACTTACTTATAAGCACAGTATTATTGTATATATAAAAGCATAGTTCCTCATATGTATTTATCTCAACCTTAGTATTCAGAAATATAAACGGATGAGATGCTTCCTTTGTTGTACATAATAATACCTTTGACATTATACCTCAAACTCCTTACGATAAATCTTATTCGTAGTCGGGAACAGCTTTCCAAAGCCTAAATCCTTTATAATAACCGCTCCCTTATTTGGTGATTCAAACTCAACCTCAATTGAAAACTTCGAGGTTTTATTCGGTCTCTTCGGAATACCGTGAAGCTTTACGCTTTCTCTTATTTCTTCACCCGAAGCCCTGTTTTTATATATAATTGTAATTATATCCGTATCGTCAAGTATTACATTGATTTTACCTTTTATGTTATACCACTGTCTTCCGCCAAGTGCTATAGGGATAAATTTATCATCCTCATCCTGACTTGATATACCGACATCAAACAATACATTTTCCTCGGTTTCAACAAAATACTTTTTATAAAACTCTTCGTAATCTCCACCTACCGCTTTATAGCAGGCACCCTTCGTATAGATATTCTGCCCTGCAAAAACACGTCTGCCCTGACAGAGAATATTTCGCGATTTATTCATCCACTTTTCCGAAAAGCCAAGTCCGGTAAGGAAGACGGAGGATATATAGGTTTTCTTCATCTCGTATTCAACAATTTTTGCAAAGGTAACATCCATAAGTATATTGTCGCCCGTAAACAGAGACATATTAAACTGTTTTGTATAGTCCTCATGTGATACACTGATTATATCCGGATTTTTCCCTCTTGAAATATCTATTCTGTAATACTGCAGACCTTCCGTACTGTAATCAAACAATGCTACACTGTTTACCCACAGCTCCGGACTCTGATTGAAAATATAATAAAGTCCGCTGTCAAGATGACTTGTTATGCTTATACAGCTTTTATCTATATCAAGCTCCTTATAAAGACTGCCTAAAACTCTGTAAAGCTCTTTACTGTATTCAGGTATCGTTATAACAAGCTTCTTTACTACCGCTCCCTCATATCTGTATAAAAAGGAATCTATATGCATCTTGAGCATCATCAGAAAGAGCTGTCTGTATGTATAATTTTTATTGCCTATCTCAATAGTCTCTTCGCTTTTAGCATTGCCATAAAGCTCGTCTAAAATTATACCATCTTCCTTAAATCTTGCTTCGGAAGCCTCAGAGCCGACATACCAGTCACCTGTTTTTTTACTATAGAAAAGAATATTAGGCATCATGTAGGTTTCTTTATTATTTAATTGATTGACCGTCTCCGGCTCACGCTTTATATCATTATAAAAGCTTATCTGAGTGGATTCCGAACATAAATCCATTCCTATATAATATGCTTCTGCCATGAAAAGCCTCCTTAGTTTTCTATAAAATGTTTAGATTTTCTTCAAATAAATGTACTGTATTAAAGTATACATCCAAGGTTTCAAGAAGCTCGTTGTCTTCTCGCATCTCCTGATTGACAAGCATACTGTTGATAATTTCAAATCTGCTTCTGTCCTTACGGTTGAAGGATTTTGTCTTTAAGGTTTCACTTTCCACAACATATGCCTTGTTGTCCTTATCCTCTTCAATCTTGTACACAAGTCTCTCACCGTGGAATACCACAAATTCCTTGACATACATTCCCGGAATCATCTCATCAAGCCTTTCCTTCTTATAGCTTAATGATTGCCTTGTTCCCGTATCAAAAGCATATTTAACCTCAATCTGTCTTCCGACCTCACTCTTATATATAAGATAGGTCTTAAGAAATACATCCTGAGGCAGCTTGATAAAGCTTCTGAAGCTCTTGTAAAACGGAAGTATTTTTCCGCCGTCCATAAATTTGCCAACCGTGTCGCTTATCCATTCACGCTGCTCAACGGTAAATTTATCAAGCTTACTTAAGTATGCTATAAGAGCCATCTTAGATATCTCATCATCTATATTGCCTTTTAATATCTCAAGATAAAGGAAGTCAAATATATTGCCCGGAACCTGTGCATCCTTTATCAGATAATTCTGTGCGGTAAACCTGAGGAATGCCTTTATAACAAGACCTCTGCTTCTTCCTCCATAGTATGCGGTAAAAATATCATAAATATTTTCAACATTGCCCTTTGCAAACATCATCTGGGCAAGGGTGTTTTCCACAAGAAGCGACACATCCTTAACCTTGTCTCTCGCCATCTTAAAGAGTGTCGAAAGCTCTTCCAGGTCGCCCTTGAAATTGTTCATGATATATATAAGTATTCTGCTGTTGACCTTACCTGTCTTATAAAGCTGAATACATATGGACATAAGGTCTTCATTGAGGAAGCCGTTGGAATCCTCGACACCATAATCTGCAAGTCTGAAAAGCTCCTCCGAATCAATCTCATCAAAGCCGTAAAGCTTAACCGCCTGAAAGGCCTTGTCAAACATGTTCATGTCAATCAAATACATAATTATGCTTCTTGCATTGGCATGATTCAGATATTCTATATCAAGCTTTTCAAGATATTTCTTTAAAACCTCCGCATCGAGATTCTCATGATAATATTCAACTATATTTAAAAGTGCCTGCTGTTTATAATTATACGAAATCTGGTCACAATTAACTATATCTCTTGCAGCATTTACCTCTATAGCTCTCTTATAAGTAAAATCTCCAAGGGACTGATAATTATCAAGCAATACCCGGAAATCTCTCGGGCTGTATTCCCTGCATATAGGCATATATGCCTTTTCGTCCACTATTTTCTCGAGCCTGTATGGAATAGAGCCTGCATAGACATTGCCCTCTCCATCCTCAAAAACGATAGCCGCCGTATTGGATAAAATCTCAACATAAGCTTCTCCGTTTACAATAGGTACACGCTGAACCTCTTCTATCTCCTGATGTGTCACTATAACCGCACGTATGCCCTTGTTATAGCAGACAAGCTTTCGCCTGAATATGATATTGATAAGCTTTCCTGCGTAAAGAGGGCTTACACTTTCAGGCTCTAAAAATTCATCGTAAAGAACGGTAAGATCATCGCTTACCTTGCCCTTTATAATCATATTTTCCATAAAGTCTTCCATGGTCGTACAATACTCATGGTAGACCTTCATATGCTGTGCTTTATTGTAAATTACATTTGCATAAAGGTATGCAAGCTCACTCTCATTCAATGTATTTTTATAATTAAGGTACATAAGTACCGAGGTAGGTATAAGGTCATATCTTGCAAAATTCATACTCTTAACAAAGCACTCGTTAAGTCCGATGAATTTGAGGTTTTTCTCAACCGCATCACGATAATACTTATGATACTTATGGTCAAGCTTTCCGGCTCCTATAAGCATCGAGCAAATGCTCTTAAGTACCTCCTCACTCTTTGTTTTCTCGTATATGGCTTCCATGATATTAAATATCTTGGTGTTGAACTCCTTAAAGGTTCCTGCCAGACGAATAAATTCATCAATAACCTCATCCGATATAAATTTATGCCTAAGTCCCCATCTGATGGTCGTTGTTTCAAGAGAGGTAATCTTCTTAAACAAAAGAGGATTATTATTAAATATCTCACAGAGCTCAAGATACATAATAGGGCTGTTATAGCCCGCCTCATAAAGCGCCGCTATCTCCTTATACAGGGAGGACTGATCCTCAGTATAGGTATCATCCATAAACAAAAGAAGCCAGAAATAAAACATCTTGTCTTCCTCTGTTCTGAAATTTCTCCTTATGGTATTGCGGGCATGATTTATGGTTTCCTCATCCTTTAAAACCAACGCCTTCAGATACTCATAATAGCACCTTTGCATATTGTTCATAAGAGTATTGTCAACATCCGCCTCAATACGAAGGAATTCCTGTTCAACCTTGGTAAGCTCATCCTGCATGATATTCATATGCATTATGCCAAGTCTGTACATGTCCTCCTCCGGAACATATCTTGCGAGATTCTCAAATGCAAAAAGTGTACCCGACACATAATCTTTAAGAGAAAGTCTGTCCATACGATAATTAAGATAAGTTTTAACTATTCTCACCTTGTTATTGTTTATCATATGATTTTTGTTGCCTGTTCTCGGAGAAACCACAGTTTTAGTCTGTGGCTTGATAAGATTTACGGTCACTTCAATCTTCTGATATATATTTTCAATTATAATTTTTCCCTGTGTCACTCCCTCCGGTACATTTTCAGGAGAGATAAGTACATCAAGAGCAAATAAGTTGCCGTAAAAATCCGTGCTCGTTATATTCTTTCTGGCAGGCACAAGAAAATCATCCAGGGAGCGAACTGTTGAATTGGTATAGCCCCATGTATTTTTGCTTATGTTTATGGCAATTCTTGAAAGCTCCGTCGGCATTTCAACATTTATCTTTGCCTTTGAAACAGAAAGAGTAAGTGCACGTTTTTTATGTACATATACAAGGAACTCCTCAAGCGCCTGATTGACAGACAAGCTGTCCATAAGGCTGCCGTATATCTGCTTCACTATCGGGTCCTTGTCTATAAAGGTTCGTTTGAAATCATCTCTTACAAAGATTCTTGTAGCTTCAGTCCAGTTACTTTCGGCAAGGCTTGCAAACTTAAATAAATCATCTATCTTCTCATCCTCGTATTTTACGAAAGGAGTCACTATCTCTATATCGTACGGTATCTTGAATTCTCCTCCGTCCGATATAATGCTTATATGTCCCTTATAGTTTTTGCCCGCTTCAAGACATGTGGCATCGAAGGAATACGCCACGTCAAAGCTTCTGCTTATAAAGGTATGGTTTTCAAATTTAAGCATATATCTGCTGTCATATACCATAGCCTTTATAACAAGATCATTTTTACTTCTTACCTTAAATAAGCCTTCATACACTGTACCCGATTCTATATTAAGTTTTAAAAACTCCTCGGAGATTTCTACATCAGGTCTTTCAATCTGAAATTCTCCCTTGGCATAATGTTCTACTACCGCTTTCATTTGTTTCTCCAACTTTATATCTTTTTTACGTTTGCCTGTCTAATCGCTATGTGTTATAATTAAATAAATTTTTACATAATTACCCACTATGCTATTATCACAAAGTACATTATAACAAAAAAATAATATTAATACAAATAAAAATATATTTAAAACTATGGGGGAGTCAGATATGTCCAAAACACCGTTTCGTATAGAGCAGTTAGATACCGTTTTATACAATTCCAATCTCAATCCAATGGGAGTTCCTGAATCAGTAAGTAAAGCGCTTGCAGAAAACTTAAAAAATATAATAAGATACCCGTCAGAATATTATGACAGCCTAAAGAAATCCATATCAGCATACGCTGTCTGTGATGAGGCTAATATTGTATTGTCAGGCGGACTTTCGGATATGCTCAGGCTTTATACCTCACTTATAATACCGGGTAAAGCACTTTTACTTGTTCCGACTGCAACAGAATATGAAAACGTTTTGTCTATCTACGGTAGTGACATAGATTACTACTATCTAAACGAAGATGAAAATTATATGCTTAATGTCAGTGATTTTATATCAAAGCTTGACTCTTCTTATGATATGCTTATACTCGGCAATCCAAACAATCCTACCTCACAGATTATAAGCCGTGAGGATATGAAGCTTATAGCTGATGCCTGTAAAAGACTTGATATTTTTCTTATAATCGATGAGATGTATATAGAATTCACCGAGGACTATAAGGAGCTTACAAGTGTACCTCTCGTTAAGGAATATGACAATATAGCCGTTTTAAGAAGTGTATCAAAATTTTTCGCGGTACCGGGTTTAAGACTTGCATATTCAATCACAAGTAATCCCTCTCACCTTGAAATGATTGGAGTTACTACTGCTCCAAACAATATATCTACACTTACGGCGGCCGCTTGTATCCCTATGTTTTCAGACGAAAAATATATAGAGGAATCACGTTCACAGATACATACGGAAAGAAATCTTATCTACTCCGCCATGAATACAAACAAAAACATTAAGCTCATAAAGCCTTATGCTAATTTTATGCTTGTTAAAATCCTAAAAGAGGACATAACAGCACAGATACTTGAAGAGCATTGCAGGAACAAGGGTATTATCATAAGAAACTGCTCCGGCTTCCGCGGCCTTAACAACAAATATATTCGCTTTTGTTTCATGAAGCCAAAGCAAAACGATTTGCTAGTCAATTCAATTCTTGAGCTTTTATAATAAGATTGGCATGAGGACAGGCACCCTATCATATTTAGGCACACGCAAATCTCACTGGCGCTCACGATTTGCTTAGTACCTAAATATGATAGGGTGCCTGTCCCTACATTTCTATTATTTTAAGAAATCCTTCTTTATAATCTCTTTAATCTCCCAGCCGGAGCCTTTTTCGGGCATATAATATTGTTCTTTAATAAGACGGGCACGGATTTCTTTCAGTTCATCTTCACCCGATATTAGCTTATCAAGACAGGTGCGAAGTTCTTCCGGAGTTTTTGCCCAATAAAAGCCCTTGGATATTTCCTTTGCAAAGTCGTTTAAGTGAGTTTCATCATAGGTGAATATTATAGGCTTTCCCGTAAGGAAGTACTCAGGTATTATCGAGGACTCGTCCGTTATAAGTACATCGGACGAATAAAAGCTGTCAAGGTAACCCTTGCTTTTGTCTATGGACATATTATAGCTTTCCTCGTACCTTTTTCTGTATGTCCTTATCTCGTCCTCTGACATTATTCCCCTGCTTAAAAATTCACTTTCCGCCTGTGGGTGCGGTCTGTATAAAAGCTCAAGGTTTTTATTCGCCTCAACATAATCAGGTATATAATCCTTGAATGTAAAGAAGGTACAGTTGCCCTCCTCGGTATTCCAACGCGGAGTCCACATTATTCTGAATTTTCTTTCGTCACCCTTATAAATCCAGCTTTCGCTTTCGCAGCCTGTATAGTTTTTAGCCTCATCAAGCTTTGGATAACCGGTAAGGATAACTCTTTCTTTTTTATGAACCGCGTTATCGGATACTCTTTCTACGTAGAATTTGCGCATCTCCTCAAACTCTGCAAAGTGAAAATATGTATTTTTAAGAAAGCTTACCGGAAAGGATTCCTCGGCTATATATCCGTTCATAAACGGCATACCGTAGTGTACGTAGCATATTTTGGCATATGAAGCCACCTTATTACTTTGGTAAGCCAAAGGTCTGCATATATCATAAGGTGTCTGAAAAAAGACATAATCCGGATTCAGCCTTCTTAAATCAAGCCATTTTCCTGTGTCATCATCATATCCCATTAAAACCCTGCAGGGATATTCCCTGAAAAATTCATATGCTCCCTCCCAGATGTATTCATTATGCGAAAAGCCGACTTCCGGAAGATTTTTTTTATTTGGAATTGCAACGATTGCCACGTTAAATCTTTTATCTTTGATACACGCCTCACACACAGATTTTAATGCCCCCCAAAGAGCCGGTCTGTGGCATATAAAGATAACATTTATCTTCTTTTTATTTTTCCTTTCGTTTCTTCTTTCTTCAATTCTTATCTGCGCCTTAGAAAGCTTTTTATCTCTTATAAGATTTAATATTCTAAGTTTTGCTCCTCTTATTAAAAGTGAGATTTTCATATTCCACCTCTGTAATCTTTTATATATAGTTTTTGCTCTATAGATATTTTTTAAACGCAACTCTTCCTGTCTTAATAAAGACATATCTTACAAGCATGGCAAAAAGCCAAGCCGTCATTTTAAATTTTTTTATGCCTCCAAGCTTCTCATAATTTAACCAATGCTTTGTCCATGAAAGTTTCTTTTCTTCTATCTCGTATTTATACTTGTCATAGAGTTCACCGGTAAGCTCTTCGCCATGGAGCCATATATAAAAAATCGGATAAAGATGCCTTAGTATGCTTTCTTTTTTAAATGATTTATCTATGATAAATTCTATATCCAAATCAATCAAATTAATTATATTTTTTTCCAAATCAGAAACACTGTTCCACGAGGAACCTTTAAGCTGTCGGTAGCATGCCATCTTATCCGGAAGGTATGCAATATCTCCCTTTGACAGCAGGCAAAACATAATGATATTATCATCATAATATGACTCGGGAATGGTATAAGGAAAACCATCCTTAAAAATATTTCTGAACATTATGGAATCGCTGTGAAGATACATTCCATACTTCCAATAATCCTTTGCGGAAACAATGGTTTTTTTCGTCTGTCTGTTTATCGGTATTTTTTCGTCCTCACTATAATATGTCCACATATTGTGACCGCAGGCTATACAGTCCTCATACTCCTTGCTCTCCAAAAGTTTAAGCTGCTTATCAAACTTATATTCATCCGTATAAAAATCATCTCCGTCAAGAAAGATAAGATACTCTCCGGAAGCATGATTTATAAGATTTATTCTGTTCTTTGAAGCACGGTCTATCCGGTTATATTTTACATTTTTATCTCTGCCCATGATATAAAGCTTTATTACATCCGGATACCTTTCCTGCCATTTTTTCACTATATCTGCTGTTTTATCCGATGAGCCATCATCTCCGACAAGAATCTCAAACCTGTAATCCGTCCTTTGATTAATGACACTTAAAAGGGTCTGCTCTATATATTTTTCAAGATTATATGTTGTTATAAGAACACTTAATTTGACATCCTGCATATTATATATTCCTTTCATAGACTCTGCTTTTACCTAAGCCTGTTTTATTTTTCCTTCATAACCTTAAACTTTTCTATTATTATATTTCTCTTTAGAAAGGCTATAACAATCACAATTACCGCTATAAGATATCTTATTAAAATCTTGTCATAGGCAAGATTTACCGTCAGTGTTACGGCAAACATAACTGCCGATAATAGCAATATGAAGTTTTTATCATATATTTCCTTTATTCCAAGAGTTTTTTTACAAATAAACCTGTAGAATACAAAATGTCCAAGTGCGTAAGCAAAGTAGCAAAAAAGCGTAGTGTATCCAGCAGCATGATAACCGAATATAGGTATAAAATATGCATTGAGTCCCACATTTAAAGCAGCCGCTATAACCGATGCTATCATAACAAAGATATTCTTAGCATAGAAAAATTCCACAGTTGAAAAAAGTTCATATAAAAACATAAAGAATATGCTCAACGCAATAGGCGGTATACAATAAACCGCATCCTTATACTTGCTGCCTGCAAATACATATATTATCTCAGGGATAAACATCATTAAAAGAAAGATACAGCCCGATATAAGAATAAGCAGTATATTGCCCATTTTCTTTAAGGCATCATAATTATTTTTCTTAAGCTGCTCATAGCTCCACGGAAGGTACGAAGCACTTATCGCCGACATAACAAGCTGCATCAGTAAAACAATGCTGTATGCAATTGTATAGTTGGCTGTTGCAGCATCACTTTCAAGCTTGGAAATCATAATTCTGTCAGACTGGGTAAGAATCATTTCCGAAAGATAGTGTGGTATAAGCGGAATATTAAAAAGCAGTGCAAACTTCCAGAATTCCGGTACAATAAGCTTTCTTCCCTTTATAAAATGATAAATGTAAAAGAAGCCTCCGAACAAAACATTTACCGCAATCGTTGCTACAATTTTAGCCATAGCCTTGTTGTCACTGAGTAAGACAGCGACAACGGAAACAGCTATGCTTGTAACCGTCATGGCAAGCGTAACTATCACAAGCCACTTATATTTAAATTCATACCTTTGTCTTCCGCTCCAAAAAAGTAGTGCCGGATAGCATAAAAGGTCAAAAAACATCATTATAACGAGTTCAGTTGACATATTAAGAACCCGGTTACACCAGCTTCTTGTCAAAAGATAAAAGATAAAATATGCGCATGTGATTAATGTATATAGGAACTGCATAGAAGAGACGTAGCTATCCCTTGTTTTTGCATCCTCATACTTTACCATGGCATTGTTGAATACACCATATGAAAGATTAACGGATGTGAATATAATCAGAATACTTCTCCACGAGTTGTAGGTATTGGTTATACCAAACTCCTCCTGCTCCATAATTCTTGTAAAGATAGGTGTCGAAAGAACATTCAGCCCCATCTGCATTATGTTACAAAATAAAAACCAAATCGAAGCCTTTGCAGGAGTCGACATATTTTTATATAAATTTAAAAAATCAGATATTTTCTTCTTCATAGCTACTCCAAAGCATAGGTAAGATTGTTACAGTATGAGCTGCCAAAATCCTCCTTGCTTGTTATAAGTCCCATATTGAGATATCTTCCCAAGTCCTCAGTGGCAGTACCCCATGATATTTTTGCATAGCCTCTTTTCTTCATCTCGTCAATCATCGAATAATACATAAAGGTCATCGGACTGAGCTTATTATATGCCTGTCTTGCAGCAAGATACTGGGTATGTGCACAGCCTGCCTTAGAAAAATAAAACATCATAGAACCGGCAAGCATCTCACTATCCTTGAAAACTCCGAAAAATCCACATTCATTTATAAGCCTTTCGTTCTTAAAACCGATAAGCTCGTCCAAGGTGTGAACCGGCTTTGTATCATACTTGGCAAGGTTCTCGCAAAGTATATCATAAAAAACGCCAAGCTCCTCATCCGTGGTGAGCGGTTTAACGATAAGGCCTTCCTTTATGCAGTTATGCACATTTGTACGCTTACCCTGAGCAAGATTGGAGATAATATCCTCCTTATATCCCGCATAATCAACATAGGTACTAAGCTCCTTATATTCGGTAAAGCCATGATAACAAAAGGCATACTGAAAAAGATCACTTTCAACGGTTGAAAAAATATCCGAGGTTTGCTTCAAATACACCTTTTCAAAACCTTCACCCAAAAGAAATTCTTTAAGTTCTGCAACCATAGCCATAACGTATTTTGCATTATAATGTTTCTTATCAATTATTATTCCGCCAAATGTCGTTCCCCTGTGAGAAAAGAAGGTTCTTTTATTATCCATATCAAGTTCACAGGCAGGACAAAGAGCCGCTATATTATTTTTCTCATTATATATTAAAAGTGATACATCCTTAAATCTCCCCTCAGGATGATAATTAAGAAATCTTCTGCTTTGTAAAAAAGTGCCATTTACAGACCTTTCCTCTATAAATTTATCCCAATCACTTTCCTTTGCCTTATCAAAATATTCAAATCTAAACATATTCTTCCCCTACTTCCACGAATTAATCTTGTCAATGATGTATGAAACCTCATCCTCGGTCATACCATAATACATCGGTATACTAAGCTCGGTTCTTGAAATCTCTTCCGCTATAGGATAAGTTCCCTCCGGAATATTTAAGTCCGCATAAGCTCCCTGCATATGCATAGGTATCGGATAATGCTTATTGGTTCCTATTCCGTTTTCCGAAAGATACCTTTCAAGTTCCCCACGTCTTTCGCATCTTATGCCAAAGATATGATATACATGAGTTCTTTCAGGAAGTGTAACAGGGAGTACAATCTCATCATTATCTATCTCATTTATAAATCTCTTTGCAATTTCATTTCTTCTTTCATTCCATACATCAAGGCTCCTAAGCTTTACTCTTAAAAGTGCAGCCTGAACCTCATCAAGTCTGGAATTATTGCCTTTATAAATGTGATGATACTTGTAATCAGAACCATAATTTCCAAGTGCTCTGCACTTGTCAGCAAGTTCCTTATCATTGGTGACGATTGCTCCGCCGTCTCCCAAAGCCCCGAGATTTTTACCCGGATAAAAGCTAAAGCCGGCTGCGTCGCCAAGGCTTCCGGTATGATTATTTTTATATAAAGCACCATGTGCCTGAGCAGAATCCTCGATAACCTTTAAATTATATTTTTTTGCAAGTTCTTTTATTTCATCCATATCAGCAGGCTGACCGTAAAGGTGAACTGCCATAATCGCCTTTGTATTTGGAGTAATTGCAGCTTCTATAAGAGAAGGATTTATATTGAAGCTGTACAAACAGGGTTCCACAAAAACAGGCTTTGCTCCCGTATAAGATACAGCAAGTGCAGTAGCTATATACGTGTTAGACGGCACGATAACCTCATCCCCGGCTCCTATTCCATACGCTCTTAAAATAAGATATAGAGCATCAAGACCGTTACCACAGCCTACACAGTATGAAGCACCGCAGTAAGCGGCAAACTCCTTTTCAAATTCGCTTACTTCCTTTCCCTGTATAAACCAGTTATTATCATATACTCTTTTAAATGCAGCAAGCATTTCCTCTTCTATCTCTTTATGCATCACCTCAACGGATGCAAACGGAATATTCATCATTTAATCCTACCTCTTTTCCTGTCTTTATTTATCAAACCGGTATTATCCTCTAATTCTCTTTACCGATGTATTTTAAAAACTCATTGTAATCTCTTATATAATCCGCTTCATCATAGTATTCCGAGGCAAGCACCATCAAAACCGCATCCGGCGAAAAATCAAACATCTCTCTCCAGATTGCATTCGATATATACAAGCCCTCATACGGCTTATCAAGAGGCACCTCGACCTTTTCATTTCCATCGTCCATAAGAATTTTACAGGAACCGTGAATACATATCAAAATCTGCTCCAGACATTTGTGTGCATGAAATCCACGCCTTACACCCTCTATCGTATCATACATATAATATACTCTCTTAATCTCAAAGGGTATATCCTTCATCTCTTCCAAAGCAACCAGTTGCCCTCTTTCGTCACCGTGAATTTGAAATTGATATTTTCTTATCTCCATAACTATACGTCCTCCCAAAAGGAAACCTCGTCCATAAAGCCATCAGCGCTTATCTTATCCCTGTGAAAACCAAGTCCTCTTTCCACAAAGGATATAAAAACATAAAAAGCTGCTCCCGGATTGACCGTCATTCTGAGTAAGGTTCTCAAATACAGATTTTTAATTTTAAAAAACGGTGCAACCCTTTTTCTTTTTTTCACATACCTATTATCCGGATATGTTTCAAAAAGCATATTAAAGAAGCTTTCAACATCTTCTCTTAAAAGCTCGCTGAAGCTGCTGCTCTTTTTTGTCGATACTCCCATATTCATCTCGTACCAGACCATATATCTGTCAAAGAGCTTTATACTTTTACCCTCAAGTATTGCAAGCGCCGTGAATATGTCCTCTTCATACTTAACACATTTACTTATTTTTATCAAGTAATCAAGATAAACTTCTCTTTTTATCAAAAAGGATGCTCCCGAGGGATTATCCCCATACAAAACTATATTTTTAGTAAGTCGTTCTTTATTATCCTTCTTTCTATAGGCCTGTATATCAAACGGATGGCAGAAATCCGCCTTTTCCAATTTACCGTCCTTTATCTGATAGCCCTTTATAAGACCAAAGGCTATCTCACACGACTCCTTCGCAAGGAACTTATCCATAAGGAAAAGTGTATCTTTGGAATAAAACAAGTCCCCCGGGCCAAAATCCCTTATATATTCTCCCTTTGCATGTTCCATCGCTGAGATAAGATTTTTAACAGTACCCTGATTTTTTTTATGCGGAACCAAGGTAAAGCTCTTAAACCCGCATTCATCAAAATACGCTTCAAGCTCCTTAAAATGATTATTTAAAGAACCGTCATCCGAAACGACTATCTCATAATCCTTAAAGCTTTGAGCAAGCACGGACTTAAGTGTAAGCTTAATTTTATCAAAATCAGCATTGTAAGTAACAAGAACAATTGAAAATCTCATAGCTACCTCTTATCATTTTCTTAATAGCAATTAATTCTAAGGAAATACACTGCCATACAAAGTATCAAAAGCTCAACCGCGTAAAGCTTATAAGTAAAAAGCTTATCCTCACTCTTCCTTTTACCCGGTGCTATGGCAAACGCAAGAGCCGGAAGTATCGGTATAAAATACCTTCCCTGAACGCCCTGCACCAAAAGGTCACCTGCATAGTTAAAGCGTGTATCTCCGATATATATTCCAAGTATGATTCCTATACTTATAAGTAAAAAAGTAAAAAAGGAAAGCGCCTTATCCTTTCTTCTTATCCTATCAGAAGCATCCGAAGTCTCACTTCCTATTACAAAAAGCATAAACATCGGAACAAGATATATAAGCGGTCCGAGCGGATAGTTAAGCGAGCCGAGCATATCCAGCCAGAGTATATAATCCGAAAGCTTATAACAAAATGTATAAAAAAGTACCCTTATAATATTTACAGGATTGGACATCAGGAACTGAAGCGGAGACATTTCCGTGCTTCCTGCCGCAATCTGTATATCCACCGAGGACTGTCCTGCCGTAATTGCCGATATTGCCGCATACATGGCAATAATTCCAAGCAGCAAAACCGGAATAAGAGCAATCATAAACTTTTTAAAATAAAGCTTTTTATCCCCAAATTTCTTCATCGGAATTATAAAGACCAAAAGTCCGAGAATTACATAAACATACTTGCACAGGAATATAAATGCGAGTACCGTTCCGAGCAAAAGCACATCCTTTATCTTCAATTCTTCCTTATCGCCATAGGCATAATAAAAGCAAAGCCCGGCAAACAAAAAGCAAAGTCCGTTAAGTATGGCATCATGTGAAAAGGAAGCCGCCTGATAAATGGTCATCGGTAAAAGCGCAAGCATAATAATAGTATTTTTTAAAACCGGAGTAATTCTTATGGCTGTATAGGTAAGTGCTATAAAGGCAAGAAGATTCATTATCTTGCCCCACACAAATAATCCGTATACACTGCAGCCGATATGTCTCGCTATAAAAATGCCCAGTGCCTGAGGATAATAAAAAATAGACATTGTTCCCTCTGCGAAATACATCCTCATGGTTTCCTTAGAAGGCTTTATACTCTTAAGATATTCCTTGTATGCCTTTCCTTCCCCGCTTGCCGGTTCAACAATCCTGTAATTATATTTATCTGTATAATTTGCAGGCACAACAGCCTCACCGCTATCGTGATTTAAAATAACTATCGGTGACAGGAGATTACCGTACGAAACATCCAGCGCTCTTCTGAAATGATTTTCTCCGTCACATTCCTGAAACGGTGTACCGATAAAGGCCATCGCTATACCGAATACAAGCGCAAAAACAAGAAAAATATTTTCATAAGCCCATATATTTTTATTTTTAATTTTTTCAATAAAGCTCATAAATTCCTCCGCATTATCTAACCAACGCTATATAGCCTGTCTTGTTTTCATATAATCTTTCCATGTTATCAAAGTAAGTCTGATTTTTAAGATAAAATTCACTGTCGGTAAATACAATCAGGTAGTGTATGTCCTCCGTATGAAGTGTATCAAAGAAGGTTTCACCTTCCCTTTCCTTATCCCCATAATTCCAATACTGAAAATCACTGCAATCCTGATTGGTAATCGCCTGCATCCAAAAATAGTCTTCTATGGAGCCTGCAACAGGAATATATTTATCCTCCTTGGATAAAAGCTCCTCACAAACATATTCATATATATCCAGTTTATCCTTAGGTATATGCTCGGACATCCTTAAAAAAACATAATTAAATTTATAAATATGCGACAAATTTTCTTCATTTAACTGCGGCACTAAAAGCGGATTTCTATTACTTATCCTATCCTCTATATCAAATCTTCCCATAAATATTATAAGGCACCAAAGTCCCATCGTGAATACGGGTATAAGCCTTGTTTCCTTTTTTATATGTGCTATACCCGAAAATGCAAGTACCCATGCCAAAAGCCACAGCATATAATAATTTTTGTAATAATAATATGCCGAAACCTTATGATTTAACGCCATATATAAAAGTGCCGCCACAAAGATAACATCCAATATAGTTAAAACAGCGATAAAAATATTCTTCTTTTCCTTTAAAAGCATATAAAGGCCATAAAGCGCAAGCGGTATCAGAAATATAAAATTGGAATACAAATCCGCATATATTCCGCCCTCGATATTTATCGCAGACGAGACAGTAGTTCCGCCTCCCGACTCACCCCGGCTCATAAATATACCTCCATAGGTATACCATAGACCAAGCAGTGTCGCCAAAAGAAATATTCCAAGTTCCACTCCTATTGTCTCAGGTGAAAAAAGCTTGCCATCTCTTTTTTGTCTGATAAGCACACATATAAACACCGCAAAAAAAACAACCGGCATAAACAGCACATAAGACTGAAAAATGCCATAGCAGCCTAAGGCAAGTAAAAATATATTTATTTTTTTATCTATCTCACCTTCCATATATATATCCATTACAGCAATTATAAATGCTATAACAGTTACTCCCATACCCAGATACGAAAAACCAAAGAGTGTACTGTTAAACGGATATCCCATCACATACATATATGTTGCAAGGACTCCAAAGACTTTAAGAAAAAATCCGTCTGTATATCTTCGGATAACTCCCCAGAACATAAAGCCTGCAAGTATAAGGTGAAACACATCTCCAAGAACATATATCTTATATATATGTGACAGCTTTGTAAACGCACCAAAGGTCTCCATCAAAAGACCGTTGTGAAGCGCTGCATAATACATACCGCCTATATGTCCCGAATTAATAACTCCCCTTGCCGAGCTCATATGTACAGCAGCATCCCACGCACTATAAGTAGGGCTTAAGAATTCTCCGAATCTTCTATAGGCAACAAAGCTTACAACGAGAATTATCAAAATCCAAGCTATTATATCAACCATATTAAGGCTGTAGCCTTGGACCTTTTTATTCTTAAATGAAATATATAATAAAAATAAAGCTGCTGCAAAATTTATGATTCCGAGACTTATTATATTAACCTTGATATGCGCAAGATTAATTATTCCCGACGAAAAGGTCTGCCAACCCATCAGCGCTATAAACGACACCGGAAGCCATGTTCCAAGCATAAGCCTTTTATCCGATTTTTTAAGCAGCATAAATCCGGTGATTAAGGCTGCTGTTGTAATTATATAAAACAAAGCCGCTACTATAGAAAGCTCCATATATCCTCCGTAAAACTAAAGTTTCCCGATTATAAAAAGAAACCTTACTACCAATTCATCAAAAATCCCCTGTCTGAACCTGTGTGGATAAAAAAGTTTATTCAGCATATTTTTTATGCTATAGGTTTTATTTGTAAACAAAGCCAAAAGCTCTGCATCCTTTTCGGACAGACTTTCTTTATAATAATGCTCATACTCACGAAGCATTTTTCTTATATTGGCAAAATAATCATTTAAGAAAAATTTTTTAAATCTCCATATCTGAAATTTTAAAAAACTCATTCCACCTGCACTGACATTATGGCCCGTACGTATATGGCTGACTGTAGACCGATTATCATATATCACTTTTCCAAGACCCTGACAAACTATATATGTCCACCAGTCATGCCCGCAGGAATAAAGCGGTGTATCCTTTGCCATAAGCTCTCTTGCCGCAGCATTAAAAACCATATTAAAGCCAAGCGGCATACAATCCACCAAAGCATTTGCAAAGGTCGGATGCTTGACGATTCCCTCCTTATCTGCTCTTGAAACAAATTTCAAATTATCATCACAGATATCATAATTGGAAAAATAAAGCAGCGGAAGCTTTTTTTCTTTTAAATTTTCTTCCTCACGCTCAAGCATATCAACAGCATAGCTTATCTTGTCCGGAAGCCATATATCATCCTGGTCGGCATAAGCATAATAATCCGCTTCATCCGAGTGCCTTACCAGCCAAAGAAAGCTTTTAATAAAGCCCACATTCCTTCCTCTTATAAGCTTCAGCCTGCCTTCCGCTTCGTATTCGGAAAGAATATCTACAGTTTCATCTGTCGAACCGTCATCCCTTACGACAAGCTCTATATCCCTATAATTCTGGCTAAGTATACTGTCTACCTGCTCTCTTATATGATCAGCTCCGTTATATGATGATAAAAGGACTATAACCTTTTTCATTTTCATCCTCCCGATTAAGAGTAATAGTATTTTAAAGCCTATTCTATAAATTATACAATATGTGGAATATTATTTCAATGAAAATAAGATTAAGATAATCAAATACAAATATGAGTTGCTATAATGCAAATAAAATTTACCCCTATAACGAAGGAAGTCTATGAACCCGGATAAATCCGAGTCCATAGACAAGATGAGAAAAGCTTATATTATATATATAAAATATATAATATAAAACTGAAGTGTGTATTATAACCTTTAAGGCTATAATCAATTAAAAAACTATATACAAAAAATAACTATTTACATATGTGATGTATAAAACAATTATATTATAATAATTAACTTTTATAAAGTAACTATTTTAATTTAACAAACTTATTAGTATGTCGCCCAACCTGTAACTGATATATTTACCGCACTCGTATTTGTTACATATACCTGATGGAAGCCTGTCTGTGTTACAGCAAAGGTATGTGTTATAACACCTGTTCCAATAGAATATCTCATAGAACCGTCAGGCTGAACTATGCCTATCTTATAGGTTGCATCGTTTGGAGTTGCCGAAGTGGATATGGTAATCGTATTACCCTTCTTTGCCCAAAAAGCACCGGTATGCATAGTGGTACTTGCCGGTATACTCCAGGTAAAGCTCTTAGTACCCTTAGTTTCCTCATTCCACTTACCTTCTACAAAGCTTATGCCCTGTGCCTCAAGATCCTCTAAGGTTTCGGTGTACTCTTTATTATCATCTTTATATGCTTCACCATCATCTTCCGTCTCATATTTGGTATTTTCATATGCATAATTATAGGTGTCTTCCAACGCATCAGTTGCAGCAAATACTGTCAAACTGCCCGCAAAAAGTGCAACGGCTGATGTAAGCGCAAGCAAAGACTTCTTAAGCTTCATATATCTAAATTTAATCATGCAATCTGCCCTCCATTTTAATTCCTTTTCATTTATACTCCACATAGAAACAAGACCAATTGCTTCCTTTGGTAAATCAAAGTCCTCATCAACCAGCATCTCTATATAAGTAATCGCATCAAGCTCACCCTTTGTACAACACTTATAATCACAGCTTGCCTCAGCCCAACGCTTCAGCAACGCCAAGTCAAGCCACGCAAGCGGATTAAACCAATGTATGCAACACATAAGGTTTGCAATAGGCTTCCAAAACACATCTCTCTGCTTGAAATGAAGCATCTCATGTGTAAGTATCATATCAAAGTTTTCATCACTTATATCAGCAACAGGGAAGTATATATTCGTTTTAAAAACTCCGTATATAAAGGGAGTTCTTACACGAAAGCCCTGATACACATGAAACTTTCTCTTTATGCCAAGCTTGGTCCTAATTGCCTCTACTCTTCTTCCCATAGCCAGGGTAGTAGGAAGTCTCATACTGCATACATGCCTAAGCCTTATATAGCCAAATATCCATGATACTACCTGTCTTATAAAGGCAGTAAGCATTATTATGAAAATTCCGCAAAGAACATAATTCATACCTTTAGACATGAGTCCAAAGAAACCAATTGAGTTCCCAACAGCAAAATTCTTCACAACAAGTATGATATACATACTCGGAACAAAGAACATCAATATGGCGAATTTCAACATAGCGTAGAGGACATCTCCTCGGAGAAAAATCTTCCCCACCAGTGCCAATAATATCCAGATAAGAGAAAAAATGCTGCCTGTCAGGCTCGCACTAATAACTATCAACACAATATTACTGACTATTCCCATATTTATTCCTCATACCAACTTTATCATCCGTAGTAATGTTTCTATGCAGTTAAACCTATTAAAAAGTTCTATAGAGTCTCTACTTTGTTAGCCTATCACATCTAAACCTAAATTTCAACTATTTTTTACAAATTTTTACTTTTTTTAAAAAACTTGTACCTTCGGTACATTTTAAATATCCTTATGCTACTATATTTCCAATGATTTTTTTACCATTATTTTCAATAAAGGCTTTATCTGATAAAAGCTCTGCAAGCATAGTTCTTTCCCTTTCAACAACAAGTATTACACCATCTGTTTCAAACAATGCCTTTAAAGCTTCATTATCCTTTAGGTCATCATAAGCATTAAAGCTTTTATCCTTGTTGTCCTCTGTGAGCATATCCTTTATCTGCTCGAGAGATTTACAGTTGATTCCAAGCAAAAAGATATTTTTTATATCTTTATTATTTTCAAGATAAATATTGATTCTTTCGTATACCGTCTCAGAATCAGTATTTGCCATATCCTTATCCTTTTTATCTATCGCTCTGTCAATAAGACTTTTTCTTCCTTTTCTTCTATCAAAT
Organism: uncultured Lachnospiraceae bacterium; assembly: GCA_902788555.1. Lineage (GTDB taxonomy): Bacteria > Bacillota > Clostridia > Lachnospirales > Lachnospiraceae > Coprococcus_C. The sequence continues at coordinate 4,902 of CADAKQ010000002.1, read as the reverse complement.
ACGCCAAGATTGTAAACTCCCGTAATTCTTCTAAACTCATCTGCCGAGTAAACAATCCCCTTCCTTGTAAAGCTGTAATAGTAAATTATAAACATCAGAACTATTCCGATAATAAGAGCAACAAAAGCAATTATTATCGCCTTAATCAATAAACGTTTTCTGGATAATCTGCTGCTATCAGGCTTTGAAGGCTCCTCCAAAGCCTCTGTATCTGAAATCCCTTTGATGTAAGCATTCTGTGAATCGGTATAGGCTTTTATCTTATTATTAATATAATTTGCAAGAGAATCATCTCTTATATATTCACTTGATTGATTAATTGTAACCAAATCAAAATCCTTATATCCATCAATTTCCGAAAGATTTTTCTTTGCATCATCTAAAAGCATATCTATAATCGCATAAGCATACCCTTCATCCGGATATATAACTTTAATATTAATTACAGAGCCTTCATAGTCTATTTCTATATTAACAAGCTCCTTTGCATATTCACTTTTAGTATTTATTAGCCCTGCCACCTTATCCCAGTCGGCATATTCATAAAGACTGTTATAATAAGCTCTCAGCAGACTGTTTTTCCTCGAGCTTGTTCCTTCAGTATTATCATTACTGTTTTTTTCTGAAAGCATAAGAGTAACCTTAGTCGTCAAAACATTATACGGGTCCAATTTTATCAATATCGAATCCTGCATATATGCTGCTTCTATATCAGCCTTCTTTTTCAGATTATCAACCTCAAAACTAAATGCCAGCCATGTATTTTCATAATTTGCATAATCTTCTTCATACTGCTCCATCTGTTCATTATATTCTTTTACTTGTTTATCATGACCAATTATGCCCTTTATCAACACAAGACCACCGATACAGGCAGCTAAAAGGATGCTCACCACAATTATGCTTCGCCATCTTCTTAAAGTATATATCAGATAATCTTTGAAATTAATCTGAATCTCATTATTATCATTCATAGGTTTTTGTTCCTCCCTCTTTAATACCAGAAAAAGTCACTGCTCATGCAAGGCAGTTCAAAATGCATAGGGTCATAATCCCTTATCCAGTCAAATCCATATTCATCACACATTATTCTTACAACCGTACATCCATCATAAAAGGTATAAGCCTTTGTCTGCTGTTCCTTTATAGTTCCCTCCGGCATTGCAAGCCATTCTTCATAGGTTTTAGCTGGTGAACCATTTGGATTATACACGGAATTAAAATCAATCGCCTTACCGTAAGCATGTCCGGAAAGATTTGAAGGATTATTTACATTATTTCTATACGAGTAGGCTCCTGTTGTAGCAGGATTGATTACCGGCTGGTCCGGCGAATTATAAATATCCGCCATCGCCTGCTGTACATAATTTGCCATATGCTTATTTACGACAAGATGCAAGCTCTTAGTAACTTTATTCATGCTGTGATTATTTTCAAAATCCCAAACATTAACCGTTATGGTAGTCATAAGAGAATCTGCCTGTTCCTTAGTTATCGGGCGCGGCATTCCCTCACAAAGAACATCCCATACATATAATCCGCAACCATCAGTTTCAAGCATAAATTTATTTACCTGAGAGGTGTCCATATTTATACTTTCAGGAGCAATAACTCCTTCATTAGTTATAAAGGTAAGGGTATCCTCATCCCATATACCCCAATATGCAGGATAAGAAAAAGCAATCATACCGGGCTTTATACCAAAGGCTTCTCCAACTCCGCCCGGGGTTGTAGCAAACTGAAACCATCCGCTTTCCTCGATAACACCGTACTGGTTTGCATAGTAAAGATTTTCGCCCTCTTTATCATACGTAAGCACATCCACATACATATATCCAAACACATCAAAGAAGCATAAATCATATACATCTTCTCCTGATATGCTCTTCAAAACTCGTGTAAAGTCACTGAAAACCTCATGTCCTTCGCTGTCAAAGTATATAATATGCTCCCCGTCCGGATGATAGGTAAGTCTGTCCTTCATAGGTGTTCCGTCAGCCTGAAGGAAATAAGTATATGTACCATCACAGAAAAAAGCATCCTTTACAAGATTACCGTTTGCATCATAATAATGATTTCCGTCCCAGGTTCCTCCGTTTTCCCTTATATCATAATGCTTAGCTTCAAATGCGGCTTTTGCATCCTTTACATCACTTAACCCAACAACCGCAAAAAACAAAACCATAGCCAGCACAAGCTTTTTGATAATAATAAATCCTTTTTTCATACGTACCTCCGTTTCAACCTTTCCCTAACTTACTGTTCATAGTCATAAAGTGCCACACCGTTACCCTGCATATAACATTTTTTACCGTTCCAATCATAGGTTTCGGTATTAATCATTAGGGTACCGTCCTTATTGGCACACCCGTATCCGCCGGCTATACCCTCTGCCTTGGTTCCGTCTGCCCACTCAACGGTGTCTGAAAACTGAAACCATTTATCTACCTCAAGAACTCCGTAAGGATTGGCATAATAAAGCTTCTTACCCTTCTTATCATACGTAATCACATCTACATACATATATCCGAATACATCAAAGAAGCAGTAATCATCCACCTTATCTCCGCTTATGGATTTCTTCACATGTGAGAAGTCGCTGAAAACCTCATGACCGTCTTCATCAAAATATATGACATGCTTACCATCAGGATGGTAGGTAAGTCTATCCTTCATAGCCGTACAGTCAAACTGTAAGTAGTAGGTATAAACTCCGTCACAATAAAACTCATTAAATCTGAGCTTTCCATCCGCCTTTGCAAAATAAGTATCTCCCGCCTTGGTATCTATTCTGTCATTTCTTACAAGGCTTCCGTCCTTGGAAAGATAATACTTTGCGCCCTTTTGTTCAAGGAATTTATCCTTGACCACGTGTCCGTCCTTATCCAGCCAGTACCTTTCATTTGCATGGTCAATCCATGAATTTTTCACCATCTTACCGTCATTATCGAAGTAATAGGTATTTTTATCGATATCAACAAGGTAATCTACCGCAAGGGTGCCATCCTTAGAAACATAGTAGCTGTCATCTTTATAGGTAATTATTCCTCTGTTCGTTGCCTGAGCACCGTTTATTCCAAAGTAATAAAGCTTTCCGTCTATGGATAGTATCTCATCGGTAACCATCTCTGCATCATTGTTAAAGTAATATGTCTTCTTACCGTCCTTCAAAAAATCATTTCTTAATCTGTTGCCGCTTTCGTCATAAAATCTCGTTACGTCGCCATCCTCATAAAAGCCGCTTCGCTGTTCCATAACTTCTTCTATATAATCGGCAATAATCTTCATACCATTCGCATTCGGATGAGCCTGATCCGATATAATAAAATCAGTCGCAAACTGAAGGTTAAGAGATGATCTTACATTTACATATGTTATCTTTTTTTCCTTACATATCGCCTTTATATCCTCTTCAACAAGTGCAGTATTATCAGCAATCTTTTTATAATCCGGTCCGATATAGCTAAAGGCAGTATCATAAGGAATTATACAAATTATCTCAGCCTCCGGGTATTTATCTTCTATCTTTGTAAGCATTGTATTGTATGCACTTACAAAGGTGTCTACCTTTCCTTCCTTTATATCCTTATATTCTCCTATGACATTTGCCTGTCCGAGTATATCGTTAAGCCCTCCGAATATAAATATATAATCCGGCGTTCCGTTTTCCCCAAGACTTTCGATTCTTGCATCGGATGCCATATAATTATTTACATCCTTTCCCATATCAATCTCGCTGTCACGATAAGCTCCCACACTAAAACCCTTGGTATAAGTAACTCTTGTTCCGCCTATAGACTCATTAACACCAAGCTTCCAGTCATTATCCTCGATAAGTCTGTACCACCAGGTTTCATTTACACTCATTATATCTTCGGCATAGTAGCTGTTAGCTCTGTGAGTGTACGGGGTATATCTGATATCCGGATCATAGTAGGTCGATACACTGTCTCCAAGTATGGAAACTATAGGTCTTCCGTCATCAGGTTCTTCAACATCTGTGGTATCATCAGATTTATTATCTTCATCCTTGTCAGAGTTTTCATCATCGGATTTATCCTTATCATCCTTAGTCTCCTCTTCAGAGTCTGCAGCTTCATTATCATTTACGACGTTTTGGTTCTGTCCGGCATCGCCTGTCATTATATCCGTTTCCGACAAATTCTCCTCAATATAATTATAATCAATCGAAGTAAGATCCATATCCGGCGATACAACTATACCTGCGATATTTTCTGCCATACCTTCATCATCTATTCCTTCCTCAACAGTGTATCCGTTCTCCGATGTATCTCCATCACTTTCCTTTGCAAAAGCAGAAGCATTCGTAATTCCCGAAAAAGCCAAAACTCCTGCAAGAGCAAGTGATATAAAGCCTTTTAATCGCATTTTCAGCACTCCTTATTTTGTAATTTCATTAACTAATACATTTTATTATATAATCCTGCAAAATTCAATAGCGGAAAAAAGGTAAACACATCTATATAGCTATTGATATTTTCCTAATAATGTCTTTTTTATTCTTGTAACCTCCTGAAGCTTCATCTCAAAATCCTGCCTGTGCTTTTGAGCTATGGTCTGAAGTGTAAGGCCGGCAAAAAAAGCCTGTATAGCCGCTATCATTAAAAAGCCACAGGATATAAGTGTAGGAAACTTCGGAACAAGTCCTGTATTAAAGTATTCAAGTAAAACCGGAATAAAGAAAGCAACGGATATAAGCGCGAGTATAGCTGCTATAAGTCCAAAATAAGCAAGTGGCTTATAATTTCTATAAAGCCTTCCAATTGTTCTTAAAACCTTAAACCCATCCGAATAAGTATTGAGCTTAGACTCACTGCCTTCCGGTCTGTCACGATATTCTATAATCTCATTTTCAACAAACATATTCTTATCTATGGCATG
>CADAKQ010000001.1 GCA_902788555.1 uncultured Lachnospiraceae bacterium | reverse complement strand
ATATATTTTACAACAAAAACCAGACTTTTTATAGCCTGGTTTTTGTTTTTATAAACAGATAAAAAGGAGCTGTGCATTTAGTGCGACAGCCCCTTTTTTAATGCGGGAGATGGGGCGCTGCTTGCCGGTGGCAAGCGTTTAGCGCGGACCGAGCCGGAGGCGAGACCTTGGACCCTTGTTTTAAGGCGCTCCACTATCGCGGGAGATGGGGTGCTGCTTGCCGGCGGCAAACGTTCAGCACCGACCGAGCCGGAGGCGAGACCTTGAACCCTTGGGTTCAAGGAGCCTTCGGCTTGGTCAAAAAAAGAGCTCGAGTCATCTGACTCGAACTCTTTTTTTAAACATGCGGGAGATGGGACTTGAACCCACACGACGTTGCCATCACTAGATCCTTAGTCTAGCCTGTCTGCCAATTCCAGCACTCCCGCATTTAACCTACGTTGATTAATCAACGCAAGTGATATATTAACATTTTTAAATTAAAATGTCAATAACTTTTTTATCAAGCTTTCAATTTTACTCATTTCTACTGAAAACTAAGCAAGCTTTGACTTTGCAATCTCAACAAGCTTTGCAAAGCCTTCAGGATCGCTTATAGCCATCTCTGAGAGCATTTTTCTGTTAAGATCTACCTCAGCAAGCTTTAAGCCATACATAAACTTGCTGTATGAAAGTCCGTTGATTCTTGCTGCTGCATTGATACGAGCTATCCATAGCTGTCTGAACTGTCTCTTTTTCTCTTTTCTGCCTGCATATGAAGTAGCAAGTGCTCTCATAACTGACTGCTTTGCTACTCTGTACTGCTTTGATCTTGCTCCCTTATATCCTTTAGCGAGCTTTAAAACTCTGTTATGTCTTTTCTTAGCGCCTACGCCGCCTTTAATTCTTGCCATTAGTCTATTCCTCCTAATCCTATAAATATGGTAATATCTGCTTCATAACCTTACTGTTAGTCTTATCAGTCATGGTTGCTTTTCTGAGATTTCTCTTTCTCTTAGTTGTCTTCTTAGTAAGAATATGACTCTTATAAGCTTTATTTCTCTTTAATTCACCTGTTCCTGTTTTCTTAAAGCGCTTTGCAGCAGCCTTTTTTGTCTTTAACTTTGGCATTTTTATTCCTCCTTAAATATAAAATCATAGTTTACTTTTTTCAACAATAACGTATTAACGTTTTTCAGCTAAAAACATAATCATGCTTCGTCCCTCAAACTTAGCAGGCTTATCAATAACCGCCACATCTGAAAGCATCTCGGCAAACTGATCAAGTATAGCCTTACTTGAATTTACATGAGCAAGCTCACGTCCCCTAAAACGAAGTGTAACCTTAACCTTGTCACCCTTGGTTAAGAACTTTCTTGCCATATTAACCTTAGTATTCAGGTCATTGGTATCAATATTAGGTGAAAGCCTTACCTCCTTGATATCAATGGTCTTTTGCTTTTTCTTAGCTTCCTTCTCACGTCTGGCAAGTTCATAACGATACTTTCCAAAATCCTGAATTCTAACAACCGGCGGCTTAGCAGTCGGAGCTATAAGTATCAGGTCAACCTCTGCCTCTTCTGCAAGCTTCTGTGCTTCCTTTGAAGACATAATACCAAGCTGTTCGCCCTCTTCGCTTACCACTCTTACCTCTTTGAATCTGATTTGTTCGTTAATTAATACTTCGCTAATAATAACACCTCCATAAAACGCGCTTATCCTACTAACACAATTCCTGTCTTTATGTCTTTATGTCTAATACATAAAAATGTGGATAGCATAGCTATCCACACAAAAATACACCATTAAAATGCATATATTAACCCGAGTCGCCCTTGCGCTAAGGTGAGAGTGGATACTCTGCTTCTTCAACATACCATAGTAAGATATCATAATCATAATAAATTGTCAATACAAAACTTTCAATTTAAATCATTTTAACTTTCAATTTAGAACATTTTAAGACTTTTTAGAAAATATCCTCATCAATATTATCCAAAAATTCCTTAAGCTCTTCCCTTGCCCTTGAAATTTCCGCCGGGTTCTGCTTGTCAAGTATCTGTTCAAAATTGTTAAGATACTGCTCTATTATGCCTCTTAGGTCCCCTGTTGCCTCCTCATACATTCTGTCTCCACGTAAAAGTAAAAGCTTGTTTTCTTCTTTTTCTCTCGGATGAATCTTGAGCTCAGAAAGCGAAGCAAGCCTTGCATCTATCTCTTCATCCGTCATATCAATCTCTTCATTTTTTATTACTATTCTCTTTGAAGCCTTGGTAGATATGACCTTTGCACAAACCTCAAGTATTGAATTAACATCATACGTATAGATTACATCTACAGCTTCCTGTCCGGCAGGTCCGACCGGAACAGAAAGCTCTATCTCACCCAAATATACATTATTTCTTGCAAATCTGCTTTCTCCCTGTAAAATCTTTATTCTTATCTTACTCTGATTATCATCAGCAGTATATAATCTTTCGGTTCTGCTTACCGGAATCGTAGTATTTCTTTCAATTATCGGAAGGTAGTGTCCGCTTTCTTTTATTCCGCCTCTTGATACGACTACCTCAGTTCCAAGAGTAAACGGACATACATCTGTCAGGATTATTTCCTTGACAGCTTCATTTCTTTCCTTCATGGCCGCCTGTGTAGCTGCGCCTGCTGCAACAACCTCATCCGGATTAATACTTGTATTTGGTATTCTTCCAAAAAGCCTGCTGACAAATTTTCTGACTATAGAAAGCTTCGTAGCTCCCCCGACAAGTATAACCTCATCAATATCCTTAAGCCTTATATCAGCATCCTTTAAGCTTCTTTCAATAGGCTTTTTAATCTTATTGAGAAGAATCTGACAGTTTTTCTCATAATCATCTATGTTAATCTCGTATTCGTAAGACTCTTCACCTATCTTACATTTTAGGGTTGAAATCCTGTTATCTGTGAATCCGATTTTACAAAGCTCTGCCTGCTTTCTGACATGAGCAAGCGTTTTTACATCCAACTCATCCTGTTCTATATTCTTTTCCCTGAAAAACATCTGAACAAGAATTTCTGTAAAGTCCTCACCGCCAAGGTAATTGTCTCCGGCAACAGCTCTTACCTCCATTATGTTTTGATAAAGCTCAAGAATAGAAACATCAAAGGTTCCGCCTCCGAGGTCAAATACTATAAATTTTGTATCCGAATTCTTTTTATCAAGCCCATATGCTATAGCTGCTGCTGTCGGTTCACTTACTATACGTTCTACAAAAAAGCCTGCCATTTCTCCTGCCTTTTTTGTAGCCTTTCTCTGTGCATCATTGAAATATGCCGGAACACTTATAACCGCCTCACTAACCTCTTCTTTAAGATAAGCCTCTGCATCCTCTTTTAAGGATTTAAGAACAAGGCTTGAAAGCTCCTCTGCAGTAAAATCACGCTCACCAAGTACAAATCTTTTGGAGGTTCCCATACTTCTTTTGAACACATCTGCCGATTGTTCAGGATGAGTAAGCTTTCTTTCCTTGGCAGTCTTACCCACATAAACTGTTCCCTCTTCATCAATACTGACAACAGACGGTGTAAGGTTATCTCCCAATCTGTTAGGTATGATTTTAGCTTCTCCGTCTGCAAAATATGCAATTAAACTGTTTGTTGTTCCTAAATCAATTCCTACTATCATTTACCATTTATCCTTTTTAAACTATCTTCATAAAGGACACAATGTCCCTTTATGCTAAGTGCCTGCCTATAACACTCTGCTGCCTTATCATAATTCTTCATTGCTTCATAAATCTTACCCATTTCATAATAAGCCTCATGACAGGAATTATAAAAACAGCCAAAGCATCTCCTTGTTCTTTTAAGTCCATCATTAATAATTTGTAAAGCTATCTTATATTTTTTTGTAACCCTATTGATTTTAGCCGCATTTATATAATCAATTATGGTCTGCCTTCTTTCGCCTTTCTTTACAGCCATAGATATAATACTGCTTAAATCCTTTTTAAACAAACCCTTCTTTTGTATTTCATTTTCTGCCAAATCACTATAATAGTTTTCTTTTTTAGCTATGTCAAGTGCTATTGCCTTATTATAATATTCCGTTGCTTCGGAATATAGTCCCTGATTTTTTAAAGCATCAGCCATAATCTTGTATGTCTTATAATCATTAGGATATTTATTTATTATAACACCAAAAAGCTCATTGGCGTTATTTAAATATCCTTCTTCTGCGTATATAGTGCAGAGTCTTCTCAAAAGAATTAATTCTCTGTCATCATCCTTAAAGCTGTTCAAATTATCCTTTATAAGCTTTACGGCTCCTTCTATATCATTCATCCTTTGAAGCATTATAGAATAGTCATATATAAAATCACAGTTTATTTCAAAGCTTTCCGAATAATCTATGTATACCTGTCTGGCCATCTCATATTGCTTCATGCATTGCAAAACACGTGCCTCGCAGATGTATAAAAACGGCTTTGCTTCCTCAGACTGTGTATATTCTATAGCCTTTTTGTAATACATAAATGCCTTATCAAAATTGCCCATATGTTCATACAAAAGTGCAGCATCTCTATAGCATTCCGCATATTTGATATTTATTTGTAAAGCATTTTCATACCTTGCAAGTGCAGTTCTTAAGTTGCCTAATGCTCTATAGATATTTCCACCCTCATATATATAATAGGCATATAAATCCGGTTTACGCAAATGTACATCCGTATTTTCCTTATTGGCTTCCATAAGCCAGTATTCACGTGCTTTTTTAAAATCTCCCAATTTTTTTAATATTACGGCTATTTCAGCACATATAAAATCATATTCGGGCTCTATGCGTCTTACTTTCATATAATAATCAAGAGCCATATCCAGTCTGTTTATTCTATCATAGCATTCTGCCATATCATGATAAACATCAGCCATACTTGTCAAATCCGATTCATTTATATTAATTCTTTCTATTTCCCTGAGCTTTTCAACTGCTTCAGCATATTTTTCTTCTTTTTTCAGAATCAATGCTTCACAGTAGGTTATCCGGTCACTCGGGACGCCCAAACTTCTGTATTTTTCAACTACTCTCTTTGCCGTATCCATATGTCCGATTAAAAGGAATATCTCCACTTCAAGTGCATACGGGTCGGCTGCATACGGATATATATTTATCGCACTCTCACAGGCATCTATCGCATCCTTCATATAACGAATTTCAAAATATGATTTCGCCATATAATCATATGCTATATAGTTATTATCTCCAAGCTCAAGAAGCTTTTCACAGGCATTAAGACATTCATCATATCTTTTTGTTTCATACTTTAATTCACACAATGCTTCATACGAAAGAATAATTTCATCATGCGGAACCTCCAAAGCTATATTCAAAAAATTTTCTGCTTGTTCATATTTTTTTAGCTTAAGATAACAGTCTGCGATTAGAAAATTAACATATGGCAGTCTTTTTTTCTTTTTTATTATTTCCTCATCGTCATTTTTAGGAAGAGCTGTAATAGCCTCCTTCCATCTGTAAAAGCAGCTTAAAGCCTTGTCATATTCAAGAAGACACAGATACGATCTTCCCTTAACATTAAAATATTCAAACACCTTTTCGCCGATTGGCTCAAAGTCATCAAGTATTTCTATTGCTTCCCTGAATTTATAGCTTTGATAATAACTCCATGCCATCTCAATTTTAGTATCATTATCATCCGGATTAATAAGAATTCGTTCCTTATATTTTTCTATAAGTGCAAGATTAGCTCTAAGCATACCTGCTCTTATCGCATTTTCATAGTTGTTGCTTCGTAAAAGCTCCATAAAGGCATCTCTTGAAGCCTCATAATCTTCTTTATAATAGCTTAATTCTGCAAGCTTTATCTTGACAATATAGCTTTCTGGTTCGAGTTTTTTTGCTATTTCATAATATTTCTCTGCTTTTTTTGTGTCCTTTAATATAATCGCAACGTCTCCACAAGCGACTACAATATTAAAATCCTCAGGAAAATCATTATAAAGAGCCTCAAGCTCATCCATATATTTAGAGAGTTTTTCCTTATCCTCCCTGTCTTCAAGCTCATTTATTTTAATCCTTATTCTTGCAAGCTCAATATAAGGATGATAATAGCCAAATCTTTCAGATTCACGGAGCAAGGACTTTGCTTCATCAACCTGCCCTCTTCTTATGCTGGAATTAGCACTCAGATAAATCTTTATAAAATCATCTATATTATCATTATCTATATCATTATCAAACAGGTAATAGTTTATAACATCCATATTTTCAGAATTATCCAACATGAAATCAATAAAATCCCTTGGATATTTTTGATATAATTCTCTTTTTCTTTCCTTTATACCAAGTGTATAAACTATTTTTTTCCATATTACATGAGGAAGGAGAAAATTCTCCATAAGATACTTTATCAAAACATCTGTTGCCTCTTCGGAAGTATCCAGAGATATAAACTCATCCTTGTTAAGAATTCTGTCCCAGTTTTCTTCATCTATTCTTTTTTCGTAATCATTGTATATTTCATCTATTTCTTCCAGTAAAGCATTATATTTTTCATTATACTTGAAAGTAAATTTAGTTTCGGTCTCATTATCCTCACTGTCTGCATCTTCGTCATCGTCAAAGGATATATCATTATAATTACTTCTATCAGCAAGCTTTACAGCTTCCTCATAGGCACGTCTTAGTCGCATAAATCCCTCGGCATCATCCTCAGGATTTACACCTAAAAGTTTCTCTCTATATGCAGCTTTAAGTTTATCCTTATCCCTGGTTTCCTCAATTCCAAGAACACTCCATATATTCATAATCTTTCCACCTTTTATAACCAATAAAAGTGTGCTGTCAGCACACTTTTATCTTATAAATGTCGTTTATAATAATCAGTGTACAACTATAACACTGCCTCAAGATTTCTTCTGATAGCCTTGATAAAGTCCTCACTGTTTAAGACCTTAACATCCTTAAGAGTTGTTATAAGTGCCAAATCCTTTGTCATCTCTCCATTCTCAATAGTCCTAATTGTTGCTTCTTCAAGCTTGTTGGCAAAACTCATAAGATCAGGGATATTATCAAGCTCTCCTCTTTTTCTTAAAGCTCCCGTCCAGGCAAAAATTGTTGCAACCGAGTTAGTAGATGTTTCCTCACCCTTTAAGTGTTTATAATAATGTCTCTGAACGGTTCCGTGTGCTGCCTCATATTCATATTTTCCATCAGGTGATACAAGCACGGAAGTCATCATGGCAAGTGAACCAAACGCTGATGAAATCATATCACTCATAACATCACCGTCATAATTCTTACATGCCCAAATATATCCACCCTCTGACTTCATTACTCGTGCAACCGCATCGTCTATTAATGTATAGAAATATTCGATTCCAAGCTCATCAAATCTGTCCTTATACTCCGCATCATATATTTCCTGAAATATATCCTTAAATGTATGGTCATACTTCTTTGATATAGTATCCTTTGTAGCAAACCATAAGGTCTGCTTTGTATCGATAGCATAGTTAAAACAGCTTCTTGCAAAGCTCTCTATGGAATTGTTTATATTGTGCATACCCTGTATGATACCCTCACTCTTAAACTCATGTATGAGCTCTCTGGTTTCGGTTCCGTCAGGAGCTGTAAATACAAGCTCCGCCTTACCTTCTCCCGGTATCTTCATTTCTGAAGCCTTATATACATCACCATATGCGTGTCTTGCAATAGTGATAGGCTTCTTCCAGTTCTTAACACAAGGCTCGATTCCCTTAACTATAATCGGTGTTCTGAAAACCGTACCGTCAAGAATTGCTCTTATGGTACCGTTTGGGCTTTTCCACATCTGCTTTAAATCATACTCTGTCATACGTGCGGCATTTGGAGTAATTGTTGCACATTTTACAGCTACTCCGTATTTTTGTGTAGCATAGGCAGAATCAAAGGTAACCTTATCATCTGTTTCATTTCTATATTCAAGACCTAAATCATAATACTCTGTCTTTAAATCTATAAACGGAAGAAGCAGCTCATCCTTTATCATCTTCCATAAAATTCTTGTCATCTCATCTCCGTCCATCTCGACAAGAGGAGTAGTCATTTTTATTTTTTCCATAATACTTTTCTCCTTGCATATTGTGTTTGTCAGTAAATCCTTTCCTATTGTAGCACAAATAATACTTTTTTCAAATAATTTCTTGATAAAAGCAAAGATAAAATATATACTTATTATCAATTATACATAATTAATACAATAAAAACCATGGAGGCTTATTATGACATTTACCTATGATGTTCAAAAAAGAAAGGCAAACAGAATATCCTATAGAATTCTCGGAAGTATTTTTATGCTTATTTCAGCACTTCAGGTTGTAACACTTTTCAAAGCTCTTTCACGACATCCTATGCTTACAATGATTTTTGCAGTTATGCTTTTTTCTTACGGATTATATCTTTTTGCTATGTCCTTCAGACGTCAGGCATACAATATAACCTACAAATTTTCCGAGGACGGAATGCTCGTAAAGCACAGATACGGAGAAACTATGTACTCCTTTGATGACATAGAGTTTATAACTATGGTTATTCCGGATGATTCCCTTATCTACTATATTCTGAATATCAAAGCAGGCAGGGATATTTACACAATACCTTTTACAAACAAAAAGGAATTTTGTGAAAAAATTTATGATTTTGTAAATGAAAGAATTAAACATGATGAAGATGACGTGATTTATCTTAAGAATAAAAACGACGAAGAAAAGGAACTATAAGATATGATTTTTACAAGCTCAATATATAAAATACCAATAATTAAAAATGTTATTGTTTATGACGAAACCGACTCTACAAACAATCGTGCAAAGGATTTTGGAAAAAACGGATGTGTTGAAGGAACCCTTGTAGTGTCAGACTGCCAAACGGCAGGCCGGGGACGTATAGGCAGAAGCTTTTCTTCACCATCCGGTGAAGGCATATATATGAGTTTGCTTCTTAAACCCGATATCGACGAAAGCCTGATATCTCAGATTACTTTACTAAGTGCCTTAGCCATATCCCGAGCACTAATCAATAATTACGGTATTAAAACAGGCATTAAATGGCCGAACGACCTTCTTATAAACGAAAAGAAAATAACAGGAATTCTAACGGAAAAATGTGAGGATTTTATCGTAATAGGCATAGGAATTAATGTAAACAACAAAGAATTTGATGAAAACATCGCCCAAATTGCATCCTCCCTTTACCTTGAAACAGGAATGGAATTTGAACGTGAAATTTTAATCGAAAAAATCTTAGCAGAATTTAACGATTTATACTATTCTTTCTTAACCGAACAAAATTTAAAATCAATAATAACGGAATATAACGAAAGACTCATAAGCTATGATAGGGATATATATATCATACCTTATGAAATGACAGGCAAGCTGAATAATTCATATCAATTAAAAGATGAAAGCCTCCCTGTCTATCACTGTATGGGCATCGCCCCCGACGGCTCCCTTATCTGCCGTGATTCATACGGAAAACTCAGCCGGATAAACACCGGCGAGATATCCGTACGCAACGCATACCAACATAATAATCCAAACTGACACAAGAGGCAGTCATAACCGTTAAAAACATCTATTTATTGCGGATTATGATATCCTCACGCTTTGGTCCGTTGGATACCATAGTGATTGGAAAACCAATTTGCTCTTCTATGAATTCTATGTACTTACGGCAATTAAGCGGAAGCTTATCGTATTCTTTGATGCCTCTTATATCTTCCTTCCAGCCCGGCAGTGTCTTTAATACCGGCTTAGCCTTTTCAAGCTTTGATGTAGTAGGAAAATCTGTAATCACCTCTCCGTCTATTTCATAACCGACACATACAGGTATTTCATCAAGATATCCGAGTACATCAAGTACGGTAAAGGCCACATCGGTAGTTCCCTGAATACGACAGCCGTATTTTGTAGCTACACAGTCAAACCATCCCATACGTCTCGGACGTCCTGTGGTAGCTCCGTATTCACCGCCATCACCACCGCGCTTTCTTAATTCATCTGCTTCATCACCAAAAATTTCACTTACAAATGCACCTGCTCCGACAGCACTTGAATAAGCTTTTACAACAGTTATAATTTTCTTTATCTCATAAGGCGGAATACCCGCACCGATTGCTCCGTAAGCGGCAAGAGTTGATGAGGATGTAACCATAGGATAAATGCCATGGTCAGGATCTTTAAGAGAGCCAAGCTGTCCCTCAAGAAGTATATTCTTACCCTCTTTAATTGCATTCCAAAGAAATGCAGAAACATCGCAGACATAAGGTTCAACCATCTTCTTATATTCCATAAGTGTATTGAAAATTTCCTCAGCATCTATAAGCGGCTTTTTGTATAAGTGCTCAAGTAAAATATTTTTTTGTACTATAACTCTATCTATCTTTTCCCGAAGTGCAGCCTCATCAAAAAGCTCACTTACCTGAAAACCGATTTTTGCATATTTATCTGAATAAAACGGAGCTATACCGGATTTAGTTGAGCCGAAAGACTTACCTGCAAGTCTTTCCTCCTCATATTGGTCAAATAATATATGATACGGCATAACCATCTGTGCCCTGTCTGATACAAGTATCTTAGGCATTGGTACATTTTTGTCCGTGATTGATTTGATTTCATTAAATAAAACCGGAATATTTAATGCTACTCCATTACCTATAATGCTTGTCGTATGTTTATAAAAAACACCGGACGGCAATGTATGAAGTGCAAATTTGCCATAATTATTTACAATCGTATGTCCTGCATTTGCACCACCCTGAAATCTGACAATTATATCGGCATTTTCAGCCAGCATATCAGTAATCTTACCTTTTCCTTCGTCGCCCCAATTAGCTCCGACTACTGCTTGAACCATATTATGCTACCTCCACATAAAAATGTTTGTCAAAAATCTGACAACCAATATAATATAATACATTAAAATATAGATAAAATCAACATTATTTATGATTAAAGCCCTATAAAATACAAATATTACAAAGAAATATTCATTTTGTATGCAAATATTTATTAATCATAATGCCTTATATTAAAGCTTTTCTCTTCCTCATCAACAGGTAAACTCTTGCTGTCAATTCTGCTTATCGACACAAATCTGCCGTTATTTATCTGTGAAATAAGCGCATCTATCTTTTCTTCGCTGCCTTGAACCTCCATAACAACACTTCCGTCCCACTGATTTTTTACCCAGCCTGTCAATCTAAGCTCCTGTGCAGCATAATACGCCCTGTATCTAAAGCCAACTCCTTGAACCCTTCCCTCAAATGTTAATCTCTTTCGTACCATAAACTGCCTCCAAAACACAAAACTAATGATTATGCTATTGCAGCCTTATATATCTCAGTAGTTACATCTGATTTGTTCATGGAATATATATGTATTCCGTCTATACCATGATTTATTAGATCCTTTACCTGATTTATGGCATATTCGGTTCCTGCCTTTTTCATGTCATCCGGATTCTCTCCATATTTTGCTATCAGATTTGAAAGCTTTTTAGGAACAGACGAACCGGATAAGGTAACACTTGTTCCAAGCTGATTGACCTTGGTTATAGGCATAATTCCTGCATGAATCGGAACATTAATGCCTGCCTTTCTTATATCCTCAAGAAATCTGTATAATATATCGTTATCAAAAAACATCTGTGTTATAAAGCTGTCAGCACCCAAATCTGCTTTTAATTTCAGATATTTTATATCTTCCTCCTTTGATTTTGATTCCGGATGAATCTCCGGATAGCACGCAGCTGCTATATACATATCACTTTTTTCTTTTATAACGCTGATTAAATCAGAAGCATGTTTATAGTATCTTCTTTCAAAATCTTCCTCTGACATATCACGAGGCTTGTCTCCCCTAAGCGCAAGAATATTATTTACTCTTTTTTTCTTAAGCTCGTTTAAAAGTGTAACTAAAGCCGATTCATCCAATCCAACAGCGGTCATATGAGCAAGCGCATCAACCTCACATATATTTTGTATATATGCAGCAATTGTAGCGGTTTTTTTGCTGTTACTCCCTCCCGCTCCGTATGTAACACTTATGAAATCCGGATTTAGCAGTTTTATCTCATCTAAGGTTTTAAAAATATCATATATATCATCATTTCTTTTCGGAGGAAAAACTTCACAGGAAAATATCGTTTTTTTATTGTATTTATCTTTAATCATATCTTATGCTCCTTTAAATCTCTTTTATATCATCCACATAATCATCGGCTGAAGCTTTATCATTTGAACTGTCTTTCTTTTCATATTTATCATCTAAAGACTCTTCCTTCTCTTCACCTGAAGGCTCATCATTTATCTTTGGTTTGATAGTATTATCCGGTATATTTTCCGTTTCCCTTGCAGTTTCCCTTGCCTTTTCTCTCTCCATATATAATTCATGTGACAAAAGCTGGCTTAAATCAAGTATCTGCATGTATCTTTCTTCCTTGCTGAGCTCCTTTAGACTCGCCATAAGCTCTGCCTTATTGTCGGATACAAGCTTTGCCTTTTCTTCAAGAGTCGCTACCATCCTGCCATACTGGGTATTTATAACATCATACGCCTGTGCAATCACATCTGTAACCTCAGTTAGCATTTCGTCCGTATAGATAAGTGATGCAGCATATATATCACTTGCGGTTCTTAAAGCTGCTTTTTCTTCCTTATCCAAATCAGAGGCTCTAAAACCCGAGCCGACAGAGGATACATGCTTTGTAACTCTTATCCTGCTTGCACTCTTTTCTGCCTCATAAACTATCTCTTCAGCTTCCTTTTTGGCATCGTTGATAATCTTTCCTTTTCTGTCATTTACCTCTCTGTAGACCTTTAATTCACCGGCAACTATGCTTTCAAGCTCCTTCAGCATAAGAATTGTCTCGTCTTTATTTACCATAACCTTTCCTGCAGCAAGAGGCACGCTCTGACCGTTTTCGACCATATCTATTAATTTATTAATAATAACTTCCGTTCTTCCGCTTTCCATAACCTTCACATTCCTTTGTACTCAATACCTTTTATAATATGTATATTCCACAATTACTTAATTTTCACACTTTAACGAAAATAAGCACTAAAGGTATTTTATTGTAAATGCGGTTTTTTTTCAACATAAATATGATTATTCTTGAGTTTTTTTAATTCAAAAGGAAAAAGCCCAGATTAAGATACCCTGCAAAGGTTACCCATATAATATAAGGAATCATAAGATAAAAAGCAGTTTTATTAATTGGCTTAAATTGATTCATCATTTTTATAATAAGTGCCCACATAGCAGCAAGCCATGCAAAAGCAAATAATCTCCATCCGAAGTTAAAAAATATTATCGACCATCCGAAGTTAAAGAAAAGCTGTAAAAGATATGTATCCAGAGACTTTTGAACATCCTCTCTTTCAAGCCCCTCTCTTAATATCAGATAAGAAGCAACCCCCATAAGGATGTAAAGCACTGTCCAGACAACCGGAAAAAGCCATGCCGGCGGAGCAAGCGGCGGTTTATTGAGTGACCTAAACATTTCCCTTGCATTCATTGATAAAAGACTTGAAACAAGACCTACAGCAAGCGGTATTACAATACAGATTATAAGCTCCTTGATATTTTGTTTGATTTTCATATTATTTTCCCATAACATTTTGTTGTTATATAATATGTTTTTTACCTATCAAATATTACATTTCTCTAAATAAATCCATCATTATTTCCTCCGGAGTCATATCATCATAGCCGTCCGGGTCCGACAAAACATTTCTATTCCAATGCATTTGATTATAATCTGTCAAGAAATCCGTATCTCTTATACAGGTGTCATACCTTCCAAAACTTTCCGGAAAATACTTTGACATATATTTCTTTGCAAGTCTTACTGCCTCACTATCCGAATTCCCATCCGGTGTTTTTGTGCCACATATTGAAACAACCGGCGGTGATGCATGCACAAAAAGAAGACTTCCGTCCACACACTTTCCTATTACTATGAATACATGTCCGTCAGTCCCCATTATATCTCCGGGATAATATCTTTCTATCCAATCCTTATTTATAAATGTTCCGTTAAACTTATCCGCATATTCCCCCACCATATCCTTTGACGGAAAAACATAGCCTTTATCACTTAAGCTATCTCCAAACACCTGATAAACCACATAACCTACATATCCCGTACAATCAAGTCCGTCATGTATCTGATACATAGTATCCTGAAAATCATAGTTTTCATCATTTTCTTTAAAAAACTCATACCAACGAGGACTTATGCCATATGATAAAGCTTCAACTCCCGCTCCGGAGTCATCCTCATTCCAACCGCCTCCATACACATAAAGAGTTGTCCCGACCGGTTCCATAGCCTCAGTAAGAAGCTTTTTAACCGTAGGCACATTATTCTGGGACTCGTAGATTTTGTTGTTATTATTATCATAAGACAGAGTATCTGCTAAATCCTTGTCGGGATGAGATAAACCATCTGTATTAATATCCTGTTTCTTACCGCTAAATCTGATTTCATATCTGTTACCATTATCATTTAAGGCTCTGCTGATAAAACCCGTGGCAAACATACTGAAAATAAATAATATAACATATACCAAAACTCTGTTACTTCTTAATTCTCTGTCCTTTACCTCTTTGCTCATATAAAAGCTCCACCAAAATATACTAATATTATCTTATACATTTTAGCTTATGTTTATTCGCACAAAGTGCGAATGAGGCTTATATGGAACAGGTTTCTAAAAGTAAATTCCGTACCAAATAAGGAAGATATATATACACCATACCTTTCTCCAGTTATCCGGCCGGTCAAGGTATTCATCGGTAAGCATATCGTTAAGTAAATTTGTATCAAAATATTTTGCCGCATTCTCACTGTTAAATTCATCCCTGATTCTTCTTATATACGGCTCCTCTCTCATCCATACACGTACAGGAACCGCAAAGCCAAGCTTCTTTCTGAAGGCTACCTCATCAGGTATCATATGAGCTGCTGCCTTACGAAAAACAATCTTACTTTCGGAAAGACTCGCCTCATAATCAGTAGGAATTCGTGCAGCAACCTCATAAATTCTCGAATCAAGGAAAGGAGTTCTTGCTATTAATCCGTTAGCCTTACTCATCTTCTCCGCATTTAACATAATGTCTCCCTCAAACCAGACATTTAAATCACAAAGCCACATCTTTGTAAGGTCACCCGTTGTCTCATCAAAATCATATAAGCTTCTTGCAAGCTCAAGAGGTGTCAAATCACCCTTATAATTTTTCAAGACCTGACTCTTTTCCTTCTCGCTCATAACCTTGGTATTACCTATATAATAGGTTTCCACAGGTGCTGAACTGTAATCAGGATTATTGCTGTTTACAAGACGTCTTACGTATGCGTGGTATCCACAGAAAAGCTCATCCGCTCCTTCACCCGAATAACATACATCCACATACTTTTTTGCACCTCGGCAGGCAAGATAAAAGGCTATGGTGGATGCATCGGCAAGTGGCTGTTCCATCGCTTTCATTGCCTCAGGAACAACTCCGAAATAATCCTCCGGTGTAACCTTAACTCTTATATGCTCTGCTCCCAAAAATTCTGCCGACTTTGCGGCAAGCTCCGACTCATCAAAATCCTTATTGTCATAAGCAGTTGAAAAGGTATACTTTGGCTTTGTAAGTGCTGCGAGATACGCAGAGTCAACTCCTCCCGAAAGGAAATTACCATAGGACTCTCCCTCTATCTTCCAGTCATCCACAAGATCATTTAAGGTGCTGTTGACAAGCTCGGCATATTCGTCCGCAGTCTTAGAATTATCCCCCTTATAGGTAAGCTTCCAATATCTTTTTATGTCAAGCTTTTTCTCGTTATTTTTATATACCAGAACAAATCCCGGCATAAGCTTTTTTATGCCCTTGAAAAATGTATCCGAACCCGGAAGATAAGAATATGTAAGAAAGAGCTCCAGTGCCTGTTCGTTCAATTCCTTCTTATATATTCCACTGTCAAGAATTTCATTAATCGTAAGGTCAAATATTACATTCTCGTCTTCAGTTACATAATAATACATGGATTCATTTCCGAATCTGTCCCTTGCGCAAATTGTTTTATCTTCTCTCTCATCATAAATTATAAAGGCAAACATACCTTGAATATGTTCTGCAAGTTCCTCGCCCCATTTATCATAGGCTGCCTTTACATAGCCTGCATCATCCTTTGCATCAAAAGGCTTGCCCAGCATTTCGGAAAGTTCCTTCTTATTACTTATGTAACCGCTGAAATTCTTAATCTCTGACATTTTTATCCTCCTGTAAGAAAACTAAAATATTTATAAGTACATTTTATTTATCTATGAAAAAACCTCATATAACAGAAATTATCACATTTCATATTATATGAGGATTTTTATTATATTTCAATATCAAGTTCAACAGGACAATGATCCGACCCATATACATCCGTGTGGATCTTGGCATCCTTAAGCTTATCCTTTAAGTCCTCTGAAACAAGGAAATAGTCTATACGCCATCCTGCGTTCTTCTCACGTGCCCTAAATCTATAGGACCACCAGGAATAAATATCTGTCTGCTCCGGATAAAAGTATCTGAAGGTATCTATAAACCCTGAGTCAAGGAGCTCGGTCATTTTGCCTCTTTCCTCATCCGTAAAGCCCGCATTGTGATGGTTCGTCTTCGGATTCTTAAGATCGATTTCCTTGTGCGCAACATTCATATCACCGCAAACAATCACAGACTTTTTTTCTTTTAAAGCTTTAAGATAACCTCTGAACGCATCCTCCCAGTTCATACGATAATCGAGCCTCTTTAATTCATTTTGTGAATTAGGAGTATATACTACTATCATAAAAAATTCATCATATTCAAGCGTGATGACACGTCCTTCCTTATCATGCTCTTCTATGCCAATTCCATATGTAACATTTAAGGGCTTATTCTTTGTAAATATGGCAGTTCCGGAATATCCTTTTTTCTCGGCATAATTCCAATAATCAAAGTAGCCTTCCTTATTCCAGTCAATCTGTCCTTCCTGAAGCTTAGTTTCCTGTAAACAGAATATATCTGCATCCAGCCTATCAAACTCCTCCATAAAATTCTTAGACATAATTGCTCTCAAACCATTTACATTCCATGATACTAATTTCATATAACAGGCTTTCCTCTCTGATAATTTAGTCTTATAATTATCCATGTACCAATTTATTTTATATTGCTGCTTATATAATTAGTCTAAAACGTTTGTCTTAAGTCTGTCAAGGAGATAAGGTATCGCAAGTTCAAAACTTACTCCGTAATCTCTCTTTGTTTCATCCTCCATGGTTTCCTTTATCGTCTCACCGGTATAGTCAACTGCAACAGCAAAGCTTTCCGGAATACTCTTTCCATTCATAAGTGCACCAACACAGGTACTTGCAAATACATCTCCTGTTCCATGTGAGAATAAAGGATATAAGGTATTATAATAATGGAAAAATTCCTTGGTTTCAGCATCATAGCCCATAACTCCTATCTTGCCTTCCTCAAGCATTACACCGGTCAAAACGCTTATGCGTGCACCAAGCTTTGAAAGCGCCAGAAGCATGTCCTTAATATATGTCTCATCCTGTACTTCCCTATACTCCTTACCCGTCATAAATGCCGCCTCAGTGAGATTTGGCACTATTATATCTGCCTTACCGCAAAGTCCTGCCATTTTTTTTGCAAAAGCCTCGTCAAATGCAGGATAAAGCTTTCCGTTATCTGCCATAGCAGGATCTACTATAATAAGGTTATTATCAGTTTTAAACTTATCAAAAACATGTGCAACTATATCTATCTGCTCAGTAGAACCCAGATAACCGGTATAAATTGCATCATAAGTTATTTTTTCATCTACCCAATGATCAGTAATAGGCTCTATCTGGTCCTGCAAATCCTTAAAGGTAAAATTCTTAAACATTGTATGTGTTGAAAGAACCGCTGTCGGTATAATGCAGGTTTCAACACCCATAGCTGATATAATAGGAAGAGCTACAGTAAGTGAGCACCTTCCGAGACACGATATGTCCTGTATTGTCAAAATTCTTTTCATAATAAATACCTCCGTTTAATACATTTTTATACTGTTCGTTTATTATGTACATACTAAATCCAGTCATAGTTTCCGCCTGTTATGGCAAGAGAAAGAAGTGTATCCATTTTCTCGACATCTTCTCCCTCAAGTACCTGAATAAGCTTAGCATCCGATTGAAGATTATTCAAATCCTCATCAGGCCCGATTTCATAATCTGTCTCATCCTCACAATAAGGACATGGAATTATCTCCTTAACTGATACATCCAAAAATTTCTCTTTACATTTTGGGCACTCATAATATCCGCATTTTAAAGTACCGTCAGGAACATAATACATTACCTTCACCCTCTCTGCATAATACATTTATTTTTTAACAGGTTATAACTTTACGTTATAATTAAAACCCCGATATAACCAGGTATTTTACTATTTAATCAAGTATTTTCACAGCTTTTTAATGATAATACGTTATTTCATAAGTTTAAACTTCTTTGCAAATTTAACTATTAATTTACCCTTTGGCAAATCAAGTATTTCTTCTTCAGTATATCCACCTATGCGAAGTATCATAAAAGCATAGATAATTATAGATATAAGTATTGAAACAAGCAGGCTTAAGGCATTGGCTACAGCCGTTCTTTGCGGCAAAGCACTTATACATATATGGTAGAAAGCCTTATAAATCAAGATTGCGAATACACCCATAACTGCCGCAGATACTGCCGGCCTTAAAAAGACCAGATTCATATCCGTATTATATCCGAGATGCTTATTAATGGAACGTGCATTAAATATAACCATAAAAAATGAATATACAATCGAACCGCCTACAAGTACTGCCAGACTATATGCTGCATCTAAAGCATTTAATCCTATTATTACAAACGCAAGATGAATAACCAGTGTTATTGCGGCATTTTTTACAGGCTCCGAAACCTTACCAATTGCCTGAAGCACACCGTTTGTAACAGTTGAAAGTGCATAGCATATTATTGAAATACAGCCTCCCGCAAGTGCATATCCTGCCCTTTCATCAGTTCCGCTAAACAAAAGCTGCATTATAGGATTGGCAAGCACTGCCATACCTATTGCAGATGGAATCATTATCAGCATAGTTGTCCTTATTGCCTTATTTAGCTTTGCATTTACATCCTCGATATCACCCTTACTGTAAGCTCCGGATATTCCCGGTATAAGAGCTGAGGAAACAGCGGATGCTATTGCTATAGGAAGGTTTATAAGCACAAGAAACTGTCTTGAATATATTCCGTAGGTTCTTGCCGCATCCTTGGTAGATATACTCTTATGCGTTATCGCACTCCAGTAAATTTTCATGTCAAAGGTTGTACTGACATTGTATATAAATGTAGATAATATAACCGGTGTAACCATAAGAAATATTACCTTAAACAAATCCCTATAGCCTTCCTCATGCGTATTTTTATCAAGGCGTACCTTTTCAAGAATATCTGATCGTTTACGCAGATAGATGATAAGTATGAAAATGAGTCCTGCCATAACTCCGGCAAATGTACCGAACGCACTACCTGCTGCTCCGTGAACTGCGATCTTGCTTTCATCTACACCGCCCCTGAAAGGCATTGTAAATATATATGCAGCAGCAACGCTCACAACAGCATTCATAATCTGTTCAATAATCTGTGAAACCGCAGTCGGAACCATAGTATTATGTGCCTGCATATATCCTCTGAAAACAGATAGCAGGCCCGAGAAAAAAATAGTAGGTGCCATTATTCTAAGACAAAGCACTGACTGATCAACTACCAAAGACGGTGCAAATATAAATGTGATAGCTGCCGTAAAGCTTCCTACAACAAGCACATATATAAGTGAACATTTAAATAATTTATTGGCGTTTTTATATTCTTCTACCGCAAGTCTCTGTGATATAACCTTTGATACGGCAGTCGGAATACTATAAGTAGAAATAAGGAGTATCATAAAATAGATATCATACGCTGTAGCATAATATCCGTTTCCCTCTTCTCCTATTATCTGATAAAGAGGAACTGCATATAACAGACCTATAATTCTTGACAAAAAGCCTGCTGCCGCAAGAATTGCCGCCTGTATCATAAATCCATCTTTTTTATTCTTCTTAGCCATCTATAAACCTCTGTAGCAAAAAATATTATAGCAGATTCATCATATATGATGAATCTGCTGATATTCATTCCCAAATACCTATGATATTATAACCATTTTGTTACAAGCTTGCAACAAAATTTTATACTAAAGAATTATCGTCAAACAATACTACTAAACCGCAAAATCAATCCTGTTACCCTTAGTTGCTTCTGCTTCAAATGCCTTTTGATTCTTACCATAAGAATCGTTTGAATAAGTTGTCTTCATTACGGTATTGGTATTACCTCCTGCTATATAAGCTCTTCCGCACTCAGGACAAATAGCAGTTTTTAAAGAAACAGAAACAGAAACCAATTCCTTGTTTTCCTTATTACCTTCCGCTATTGCGTTGGCAACATGCTCTTGCTCATGTGACATTACCTTCGCATACGACTCCTCCGGTCTTATCCTGCCCGGTGTCTTAAAGGAAACCATCTCATCAGAGCCATCCTGATAACGTCTTTCCTTACAGGTCTGGCATTCAGTAGGTTCAACTCTGGAAGCACTACGAGTGGTATTGTCAGTATAAATCGGTGTAACACGACTTACATTAGACACAGGAATTGTATAATTGTTGCTCATTCCATATGGACTAATCATAATACCACACTCCTTCAAAAATCAAGCACTGCAAATCCAAAAGCTTATAGTTATTATAATTATACCTCTTTAGATAGCTTAATGCAAGTGAATATTATGATATATTATTGAATCATGGGTACATGCACCATGTCATATCCATTGTGGCATACTTCATAGTTTAAATTCATCCCATATACTTTTCTTTCCGAAATTATGATCTTTATATTTTATAATGTATGCCTTGCAGTCGATATATTGCTCATCAGAAAAGCTTTCCAAAAGATATGGTATGTCGGTTTCTTCAATAAAATCGTACTCTGTATATATTTTGAGAAGGCTAAAGCTTTCATGCTTTTTATCCAACATAAACATTATGGTTTCTTTCTTATGGGCATTTATAAATTTTTTATACTTTTCAATATAAGCTGCGGTTGGTTTTTGGGCGGCTTTTAGCCTTACTAAAATTGCACCGCATTTTTTCTCACGCTGCTTTTTTTTATAATAATTTATGTCATTTTCCGGGTCTTCATAGTCCTCTTCTCCGCCGGCCAAAAAAGGGTTAAAACCCGAATCATCTGGTTCATCTATATATGCTAAAAGATTTGTGTCAAACCATTCAAGCCATTTATCATCAATAAGCCTTGAAAAATTATAAGCTTCACCATTCTTGAAATATTTTACAGCTATAGCCAAAAGCTCTGATATATCATCATTCACAAAATACATCTGCTCTTTTTTATCATCATATAACTCTGTAGAATTTTTCGAATGGGATTCCGATTCATTTTTAATTTTCGAATATACCACTATTTTTTCGAGATTGATGTCATCCAAAAAAACGTCCTTGCCAAATCCCTTTAAGGTATCCGGAAGCCATATTTCCTTAAGCCTTATACAATGTGCAAAAGCCCAGTCTCCTATCCTTTTTATCCCGTACGGCACAAATATCAAATCAACATTTTTATCTCCAAGCATTGCTTTTTTTGACACCTCATCAAGGTTTATATCAGGTACATGACATTTATTTATTTTTTCATTAAATTGTTTTTCACCTATAATCATCCGTGGTTTTCTCCATACTATATAATCAATATTATTTTAATTTCCAAAAATATATATAACTATTTTAACAAATACATAGATTAAATCAATAAAAATGATGAAGATACTACCTTAATCGGTAGTATCTTCATCATCTTCATTAATATTATAGGGAATATGGCTCAATTCCAGCAACTGTGTAATCATTTTATTTTCGCATGAAACAGGTGCATTTAATTTTTGTTCATAATATTCCCGTGTTATCATCCCGGCATTTAAAAAATTATCCAAGACAAATTTTCTGTCTTTTCTCTTTATACGCTCAATTTCTTCTTTTGTATGCTTTACATAAAAAGATGGAGGATACATTGATAATTCACTGAAAACAAAGGAGCTTCTCCACTCAGAATCAAGCATATGTAATTTTAGCTCAAATTTAATTTTTTTCCATAACTTTTTTAATTTATCACGCTTCTTGATATTAAGCACCCCTTTCTATACTGTTAGTATACATAACAGTATTCTAAATTTCAAGACCTTTCTCTATGTTTTAAAACATTATAGGTATATTATATCCAATCTATTAAAATAATGCAACCTATTTTAATATTAATATATTGATATTAACGGAGGATAAAAATCATACTATGATTAACTATGACCCATTTTGGAAAACATTAGAAAAATCAAGCGAAACCTGGTATACTCTCGTAAATAAACATCACATAAACCCCGGTACTCTTCACCGTTTAAAGCATAATTTGCCTATTTCTACAGTAACAATAGATTTGTTGTGCAGTATATTAAAATGTGAAACGGCTGACATTATAAAATATGTCCCGGGAAAGAATAAATAAATCTTATAAAACCATATAATAAATCATCTAATCAAAAAAAATATCCAAAGTATTATCAATAACATTAGAAACCACGATAAAAAAACCGTAACATAAAGCAGCCTGTTGGCATATTTTATATCCTCATAAGAAATTTCACGAAGCTCTTCTCCTATATAATCCTTTTTTACAAGCTTACCAAAATAACTTGCATCGCCGGCAAGCCTTATACCCAGTGCTCCGGCACACACGCTCTCCGTCTGTGCGGAATTCGGACTTGCATGCTTGCGACAGTCTCTTTTATATATTTTATATGCGTTTTTCCCATTAAAAGGCTTGCCTGACAAAAAGCTCGCAGCTATCATAAGATATGCACTGATTCGTGATGGAATATAATTTACAAAATCATCAAGCTTTGCGGCACAACGTCCAAAAAAAATATATCTGTCATTCTTGTAGCCCACCATGGAGTCCATAGTGTTTACAGCCTTGTATAAAAATCCGAGTATCGGACCGCCCAATGCGGTATATATCATAGGTGCTATGCATCCGTCAGAGGTATTCTCAGCAACAGTCTCTATCGCAGCCTTGGCAACCCCCTCTTCATCAAGAGAATCTGCATCTCTTCCTACTATCATGGATACAGCCCGTCTTGCACCGGATAGGTCATCAGCTTTAAGTGCCTTATAAACTCTCATGCTTTCTACACGCAAATCCTTTATACTTAGTATCTGATATGTCATTACGGACTCTATTGCCAGTCCAAGATATTTATTTAGTTTATAACAAATAATAAAAATAACAGCCGTAACTGTCCCTGTTATTGCAAGCACTGTGACGACAAGCAGTCTTCCGCGTCTTAATGCCTTTGTTTTATCCTCCGTGTTCCACCTTTTTTCCAATGCACCAATTAAAGTTCCTATAAGCCTAATCGGGTGTGGCATAAAATGCGGATCACCGAAAATTAAATCCAATATGAAACCTGCAACAAATGCTATAATGTGATATTTCATTTATCTGTTATTTATCTCCTGTATACTGTACGAATTATACCTAAAGTCCAATCTACTATATTATCTAAAATCTATTTAAATACATTATGCAATAGGATTAAATCCAATTAGCTTGTCATCATCAAATTCCAGTATATACCCCTCTTGGTTTTTAACCTGAAAATCAAAATAATCTGAATTCGTCAGACTACTTAGTATGGACATAATCGTACCGCCATGTACTATGGCAGTTGCACTAATGAGTTCCTTTGTGGAATTATCATCCTTTTGCGAAAAAATTTTTTTAAGCTCATGCTTGGTCTTGTTTCTTCGATTCATCATATGCTCTGTACATATATCCAAACATTTTTTCAAACCCGACATAGAGCGATTTATAAATGCGTCAAGGGTCTCTCCGTCCGGTATCTGACCTTTGCATCCCGAATCTACCCACTCTTGATACAACGGATTATCGGATAATTCCTGATAGATTTTTCCTTCGAACTGTCCGAAATCTATCTCCTTCCATTCTTCTATAACATAAGCCTCCTGAGCCGGAAATAAAATCTCTGCAGTCTGTCTGCATCTTAGCATAGGACTTATAAACAGCAAATCACTCTTACTATATATACTTTTTTTATCAGTTAACTCCCTGATACCTTCATCAGACAAAGCCTCATCTGTCCGTCCCAAGTATCTTTTTTCTTCATTTGACCTTGTACTTCCATGCCGTATCAGAGTCAGTTCTATCTTGAAATCTGTTTTATAGCTCATACTAAATTGTTTTCCTCATCAATGCATAACTTACTTTATCTTCTGTCCAATTCCACAAACTACTCGTATCACCTCATTGGCATTTTCTGCCAAAAGGCACTGTATCCTGCCTGTTTTTTCTCTGAGCAATCTCTCATTCTTTTCAACAGGCACTATACCGTTACCAACCTCATCGGTTATGATGATTGCATTCGGATAATCAGCTATAAGCTTTTCAATTAAATCATCAATGTTACTTCCGTCTTTTACTGAATTTTTAATAAGACAATTAATATTGTTTAAAACAATCTGCTTCTCAAATAAAGCTTCATTTTCATTTAAGAAAAAATCCGGGTAATCAAGCTTTTCAAAATCATATATATCTTCATCACTGACACCATATTTACTTTTAACATATTCGAGCTTTCCCTGAGCATATCCGCCTATAACCAAAATCATTTTATCACCTTTTTCCAATAACTATTATCGCAAAAATTATCCTATCCCAACCGTAACAATTGATAATACGAATCCGTAAACAGCTATAACCACTGTCAGTATAACCTCGAGGCAGACTACAAAATATCCCGCTGTATCTCCTGTAATTCCGCCAAACTCTTTCCGTGTCTTCCATATGTAATACAAAACATATAATGTTGCTGTCACAACAACAACTATGCTAAGATAAACATTAGCATAAAACATAAATCCCATACATATTATCAGCTCGACAAAAAGCATCGTTTTCACAAAGCCCTTTTTTGATGCGGCACTGTCCGAAAATGTATGAAGCATGCCATCACACTTTGCACCTTTTAACGACAAAACCAAAATCGCACTGAGTATTCGCGCCAAAGCAAATACACACGCAAAAACACCGTATATCTCATACATAAAATAGTCGTAAGAACCAATATAGGAATACGCTCCCATAAATACAAGTCCCCACGCAGCAAGCATGATTACAGAAAAAGCACCTATATGTGCATCCTTCATTATCTCAAGCTTTTCTTCCCTGCTCTTATATGATTTAAGTGCATCCATTGTATCCATAAAGCCATCGACATGAAACCCACCGGTTATGATGAGCGGTATCGCAACACCTATACACGTATATGTAATTATTCCGATATCAAACACGCAGCATATATAATTCCAAAGATACATAAATCCACCAATCAAAGCTCCCACAAAAGGAAAAAATATCAAGTGATATCTCATATCCTTTTCCTCCCACTTAAATTGCGGAACCGGTACCTTGGAATATATTGAAAATGCTATGCAAAATGCTTTTATAAACTCCATACTACCTCCTTCTTAATAATTCAAATATATCGTATTTAATCACCAATCACTTTACCCGAATAGGGATACCTGCCACAACCTCCCAAACCTCATCGGAAAGTCCGGCTAAGTATCTGTTTATATCTCCCAAAGCTTTAATATATTCCATAGTAGATTTGTCATACTTAATACCATCTTCGAATACGTTATTTGAAACAACCACTAAGTTATCACAGCTTTTATTTAAAGCTGCAATATCATTTTTTATCTTTATAACAAGACATTTATAAAAAATTAATTTATCGTCCATATAGTGTTCATCATTAGCATT
This sequence comes from uncultured Lachnospiraceae bacterium, assembly GCA_902788555.1. GTDB lineage: Bacteria > Bacillota > Clostridia > Lachnospirales > Lachnospiraceae > Coprococcus_C. The sequence continues at coordinate 201,123 of CADAKQ010000001.1, read as the reverse complement.
ATCATCAAGTTTTTCGCCTAATCCTTCAACAGCTTCCTCAGTTCGAAACATCTCATTAGCCACCAGATTAGACATACACTCAAGCAATACATCACCTTTACCCAACCTATCAACTACAAGTCCTATATCTCTTGGCTGTTCAAGGGTTATAAAACCCTTATCCTTACGAAGCATCCTATGACGTCTCACACGCTCCCTATCCTCATTACCATACACCTGCATTGTGGCAAGATAATAAAGCGGCACTCCGCTATCATTTAGTTCAGTTATCCTCTGCTCTGCAAATGCGGATTTTCCGCTTCCGCTTCCGCCATAAACCAAAATCATCATATAAATCTTTTATAAGCCTCTATCTTAATATCCTCAAAGGTTGTCTGTTCATTATAAAGTGAAAGTGCCATATCAAGCAGTGAAAACATCATAACTGCACCTGTACCCTCACCAAGTGCAAGCTCCCCATATATCACCGGTTTAAGCCCCAGTTCTTCAAAAATATACTTCATAGCAGGTTCCCTGCCCATATGTGAAGCAAATATATAATCTTTAACACCGGGAAAAATCCTTACTGCAACAAGCGCAGCAACAGCGCTTATCACACCATCAAGAACAATCGGAATATGATAAACCGCTCCGCCGATTATGACTCCCACAAGACCTGCTATATCAAGACCACCGACTGTCTGAAGTATTGTAAGTGCATCTGTATCAGGTTTTAAAAGTTGATAATTATTTAAAGCATCATTAATCACTTTTTTCTTCTTTTCTAAGCCATCATCACTTAGTCCTGCGCCACGTCCGACAAGCTCCTTTTCATCACATTTAAGAAGTGCCGCGGCAACAGCACTGCTTGTGGTGGTGTTACCGATTCCCATCTCGCCTGTTCCGATTACAGCATATCCCTCATGCTTTAAGTCCGACACGATATCCGTTCCTGTCTGTATGGCACGGCACATTTCCTCTTTTGACATGGCAGGCTCTTTGGCAAAATTCCGAGTACCCATCGAAACCTTCCTGTCAAGCACACCGGATATCTTTTCATCCGACTTTATACCTATATCAACAGGTATAATTTTTGTATTATTAACTGCTGCCATCCTGCATACCGATGATTTATTTTCTCCCATAGCCCTGGCAACGGCCAAAGTCACCTCACATCCGCTCTGACTTACGCCTTCTTCAACCACACCGTTATCCGCACACATAACGATAATTGCTTTTTTACCAAGATTTAATTTATCTGTTTTTAATATGCTTCCCATCCTTGCCGTTATATCTTCAAATACACCGAGACTGTCAAGCGGCTTGGCTGCATTATCCCAGCGTTTTTTTACAGCAGTATAATATGTACTGTCAGGCAAGGTAATATTATATTTTCCGGTTAAAACATCCTCAAATAAATATTTATTCATATTTCTAAATTCCCAGTTCATCATGAAAATACTTTAATGTAGAAAAAGAGTATCTTCTCTCAAATTCCCTAATATGTGTATTTTTTTCATTTTTTACATATGCAACATAATCTTCTACATATTCTAATGCTTCTTTCTTTATTATTTCAAAAAACTTAATAGTTTCTTTAAACTCATCTTTATCTATTATAGCAGTTTTCTCATCTAAATACTTTGTGTTTTTTATAATAATTATTTTTGAATAATCTAATCCCGATTTATGTTTTCTTGCTCTGGAAGAAAATTTAAAATGATATGCATATTCATGATTAATTTCACTTCTATATGGAATACAAATAAAATAATCATAATGTGACTGAAACAATAAACAATTATATGCTCTTTGCTTTTTTTCTAATATTTCCTTATGCGGCGGATTAGGATAATCATTATAGAAATCATTTGTTAATTTTAATATTTGATAATCATTTTCCGGTAACGACATATAAACACCCCACAATATAAAAGAGAGGCATAAATGCCTCTCCATAATATCTTCATCACTCGGTCATTTTTTATTTTACCGTCCTGTCGGAACCGTCACAGGACTCATCGCTCGGTCATTTTTTATTTTACCGTCCTGTCAGAACCGTCACAGGACTCATCAGATGAAGAAGAACATTTCTGCTCTTAATTTTATTATATACTGTTTTATAAAAAAAACAACCATTTTTTTATTATTTTAACTACATTTTTAATATTTTTAACCATCAATCAACAACTATGCCTTCAAATCCTTTTTGGTATACTTCGCATAAGCTAAAACAATTCCAACAACCATAAATACCATACCGATTAAAAGGTACGTAACATTAATTGACTTATCGTTTATTATGTCCGAACCGTCCGTGTAACCGTAAGGTGTAATATACTTCAAAAAATCAGCCTTATCGGATATGTTTGCAATCAGATTAAGAAAATAAAATGCAGCCGTTATTCCGATTCCTATACCTATCCCCGAACTGCTGATAAATGCAGAAATCCCAAAGCATATTCCGGCTATTTCAAGCTGCATCATAAGTTGTGCAAGGTGATACAGAAAAATCTTTGTCCACAGAATCTTCTCTCCTATAGCAGCCATTGATAAAACAGCAAGACAAAAGATAATTATATTCATCATTATTATCATAACGAAAACCGATATAAGCTTCTCGGTTATAACCCTTTTTCTCGATACAGGATGAGTAAATAAAAACTCTGCCGTCCTTTCTTTCTCCTCCTTCATAAGAGCTGTTACTCCCGATATAGCTGCAAAGAACGCTCCGCCTATACCAAGTATATTTCCGCACTCAACGGCATAAAAACCGATAAGTGTACCGAAGTTTAATTTATCCATTCCGAAGGCAGATGAAAATGTCCCCATAGAAGCAAACACCTTTGTTGCTTCATCCATCTCGTTTTTCATTTCAGGATATAAAAAAATACATGCAAGAATAAAAAAGCCTATAGCTGCCGTCCATATAATAAATGCACCCTTGTTTTGTTTTAACTCATGCTTTAAAATAATCATCTTCAACTCTCCAAATTCTTTATCTTTTTTCGTATCAAAAAAAAAATCTCCGATTTTATCTCTCACTTAATTTATGATTCATAATAATTCATAAATATTTCTTCCAAAGTCGGTTCGGTTATCGTAAGGTCCTTTATTTCACTTTTCGACATAAGCCTAAGGAGCTTTTTTATATCTCCTGTATATAAAAAGCTTGTTAATCCCTCATTTTGTTGCAAATCCGAAACACCCTTAAGGGCCGTTGTATCAAAGTTACCTGAAAATGTAATTTTTTTAGCACCCGTTTCTTCAAGCTTCTCAACCTTGTCTGACATTATTATTCGTCCATCTTTAATAAAAGCAGCCGTACGGCAATAGCTTTGTACCTCAGAAAGAATATGTGATGATAAGAATACCGTTGAACCGTTGTTGTTTTCCTCAGATAGAATTTTAAAAAACTCCTTTTGCATAAGCGGATCAAGTCCTGAGGTAGGTTCATCCAATATCAAAAGCTTAGGCTGATGCTGTATGGCACAGATTATTCCTGCTTTCTTTCGATTTCCAAGTGAAAGTGCATCCACCTTTTTTGATGTATCAAGGTTAAGTCTTTCGCATAGCTCCGCCGCCTTATCCGAACAATCCTTATTTCTTAAGTCAGCAGAAAGCTTTATAACCTCTTTAACGGTCATTTTGTTATAAAAGTTGATTTCAGAAGGAAGATATCCTATGCTGTCAAGAATTTTATCATTGTCACTTACTATATCCATATCAAATATGGAAGCCTCGCCGGATGTAGGCGCGATAAGTCCAAGCAGAGTTCTTATGGTTGTTGATTTACCTGCACCGTTAGGTCCGATAAAGCCGAAGAAATCCCCCTCATCCACGGACAAATTCAAATTCTCAATACCGATTATGTCCCCGTATTTTTTTGTCAGATTATTCGTCGTAATTGCTTTCATTCAACAAAATCTCCCCAAAAATATACTAAATAACTTCCATCATCTCACCCGCTATTTTAAAATTTTATGGTGAAATCATTCATAAATATTATTATCAATATTATATGAACTATAGCCCATATACCTGCCATAACAGCTATTATTATATTTGTTTTTTTATCCTTAGAATTATCATTTTTTTTGCTATTAACCGCACATATTATAAAAGACACAATTGATAATATCCAGCAAAGCGGATAAATAATAATTGCCGGTGACTCAATTCCCATCGGAATAAAATATGCAAACACGAATCCTACATCAAAGCCATCACCGTAAACACTCATAACAATTATGGGCATAATAATATACGGTAACAAAAAAGCAAATCTTCCAGCTTTAAAAAAGTTATCTTTCATAAGCAATCATCCCTATATCATATTATCAACTATATACATCAAAATCCTAATAATTATAACATAATATAGATGTATATACCAAACAATTATTACTTATATAAAAAGATTTTAATAATAAGCAAAAAAGGAAAAGACAAGAAAAATTAGAATTCATCATATATAATTCGCAACTCGGCACGGTTTTGAACACCGGTTTTCTTTAAAATATTTTTCATATGGAATTTAATTGTATTTTCAGACACAAAAAGTTTTTGCGCAATTACAGGATTGGAATTTCCTTCAAGTACCAGCATCATAACCTCTTTTTCCCTTGACGTAATTGCATATTTTTCACAAAAGCGATTTTGTTTTATTTCCAAATCTGTTTTTTGCTTTGTTTCCTCTGTTTCATTATGCATTTCATTTTCTTCCACAGGTGCACCGCCCAATGCATCCTTTGATATCTCCTCCATAACAGTATTTTCTGATAATTTGTTTTTCTTTTCATACATATAGGTTACATAAAATGCCAAAACCAATAATACAAAGGTAACAATAATCAAAACAGGCGGATATTTTCTTAACATACTTCCCACAGTATATGAAATAATCTGACCGATTCGTCTTGCAAACAATCCAAGTCCCACCAAAAAAAATCCGTATTTGACATGATGTGTAAATATGATAGTTGCATAAACCATAACCGGACCAATAAGAATATAATTAAGTGCCCATATAGCGCTATCAGCTATCGCATAGTTTTCAAAGAGCAAGGATAAAAACGGACAAACAAGTGCACATAGGCAAAGAATAATACCATTTTGCCTGCTTTTGACAAATAACAATCCTGCTACGATTAACCCTATCGAGTAAAAGCTTCTGCTTAATTCAAAGCTCATACTTCCACCGACAACCTCCGAAAGAGGAAACAAAAATCCCAGATTAATTGTAGTCTCTAAAAGAACTATCAACAAGACGGATTGAATAACCCATTTAATAGGAAAAGTATTCTTATTATCTTTGTTTGTATTACCTACTATATTATATTCAACATCTTTATACCTCTCCCATGAGAAAACATATCTAAAAAGGATAGCACAAACAAATGCAAATAAAATATATAAAATAAGCGAATATTCACTTTTTATAAATCGACCTTCCGAAGGAACCGAAACAACAAAGGATGCTATGCTTCCGATAGCCCAGCCGATACCAACCACAATTCCGTGCACATTATGAGGAAAACCCGATATAAGGGAAAATGCACTTGCAAAAAGGATTCCAAAACAAAAGTCCATACCTATTGCAAATATAAGTGTTGCATAAGAACCTGATGTTAATATCGCAAGTATCATAAAAACAACTTCAAAAACAGTAGCTATATAAAAAATAATATGATTCTTATTAAAATATGATTTCAAAAGAAAGGTTGCAACCAGAATACCGGCAGCCTGAAAGGTATAATCAATTATATTGCCAAAGACATCTATAAGCTTTATCGAAAACACATCGGAAATTCTATAAAGCCATGTTAAATATCCGGTTCCTGCATAACCATATAATAATCCAATCAAAAGTATTAAGACAAATGTGTATTTAGTACTTTTACCCATATCTAATCTCCTAACATACTTCCAACATATAATATATATTACTAATTTGTGATTATTGTATATTTTTCAAGGTTTAAAAGCAATACCTACCCAGTGAAACTACCCCCAAAAAATCAATACCTACCCCATATAACTATAATGTACAAGCATGTTTATATATATTAATATTGAAGATGGACAAATTATATTACGAGACATAATAAAAAACAAAAAGAAAAGGAGACGAATAATTTTTATGAGAGGTAAAAGAAAACGCCAAAGAAAAAGAATAACGGCACTGCTTCTTGCCGTCATTATGTTATTTTTCATAATGACGGGGCAGTCGATAAAGGTTTATGCCGATGAAAATATTGCAACCGATTCGGACGCTGATATCGAAATTGAGGCGATTGATACCGAAAACGATTTGGCAAACGAAAGCGTCACCGAAGAAACCCGAACGCAGGAAACGGTTAATAACGAAGCAGAGGACATGATTGAGGATGAAGACATACTTGTACTTGCCGCAGGTCCGACTATAACTGCTGAGGATTATACTTTAAATGAGGAAGGCGCATACGAAATTCTCATTGACCCTGAAAAATCTGCAGAATACACGGGCATAACAAGCGTAACGGTTCCTTCCAATTATCGATTAACTATAATAGATGTCGATTTTTCTTCAGGAACGGTTAGTCTCGCTTCTGATTCGTTACTTAATATATTTAATGATAACGGCAGACTCACCGCAACCATAAACGCCGAAGAAGGAGCACGAATGATGCTGACTTCTGCGGCAAATATTCCTCAGGGCGTTACTTTATATGACAGCGACGGAAGTGTTTTCAACAATGACGATATATTCTGGACGGAATTTATCTATACCGATAACAAGTGGACTATCGTACCACCTGATCCGAATCATTTTAATTTCGGAGCAGACGGACTGATAGTTGATACGGAAAACGGAGCACACTACCTAAGCTACAAAATCGAATACAGCTATGATAACGGAACCTGGTATAATGCATTTGCAGATGACGCCAGAGCTAATCTTGACACAGACGGCTTTGTTACCATCTCCGAAGGACATGAAGATAATGCTTTTCTTGATTTTGACATAAAAAATACACCTGACACATGGAACAACTCGGTAACATTTAAAATTACAACAAAGGATACGCCTATAAAGGCAGGAAATGCCACCAAAATCATCGCATATGCCGATTTGGCACCGGATATGGGTTGGGAGCCGGGTGAGGAAGGTGTTGTACAGCTTCCAGGTGATGAACACGCAGCAACATTATCCGAGGATGCTACCACTCTTACCGTAACCTTTAATGATGTAAACAATTTTGATGCTGAGCCTCACTGTATCCGCCTTGCCATGACCTATCCAAAGGAAGGAAAAAGAGAGATTGAAGGTGCCATAAACAGCAGAATATATGCATATAGTGTTAATGGCAGCACCACAACTGTAGGCGGCACACAATTTGCAGACGCTAATGACGCCGAAAAATATGCACTTGCCCTTGAGCTTTATATGCAGTTCTTTAATGTGGAAATGTATGGAAGCTTCGATATCCCTCAATCTGATGAACACGGGCGTTCAAATTACGTAAACATCAAAGAACTTGTTAATGAACTTAAAGGAAGGATCACTTTTAAAGAGACGGGTACTCCTATAACGGTACATAATAATGATGGCACTGAGGGGCAGAGAACCGTAAATATTTATACTCTTAATTTAGGATATGACGAAACAGGCGAACCTGTTGTTATGGATATTCCGGTAATTCACCTTGAAAGTCCGGACGAGCTAATTATATGCACGGACTTTGACTTTGAAACGGGTAAAGGAACAACCTATTATTCACGTGTTAAGGGAGCAGACGAAGTATCGTTTTCAAATGATGACAGAAATATCGCCATGCTTATAACGAGTAATCAAATTACAAATATTGTAATAGGCGGAAACGGAACCTTAACTCAGACACTTAATACTGACGAAATTTATTCTGCTGAGCTTTACTGCATGGCTGAGTTTTATTATGATGAGAACATGCCTTTATATGACCCTTATGATACCGATGAACAGCGTCAGGCTTACGAAGATGTCTGCCTTGACCTTCATATAGGACCTGCCGCAAGCAAATTACGAATCCTTGATGCCAACAATAAATACTTAATACTTAACGGTGAAGGAGAAACAAAGGAATATGACCGACTTGGCGGCTCGGAAAGCAATCCTATAGATAATGTGTGGGCGACCGGCGAGGGAGCTACGGCATATGTCTACATAGGCGACGCGACCGTATATATTGAACCGCTTAATGCAAATCTTGATTTGGCAGGCAGCGGTATTAAAGATATTACACTTAAAGATGCATCTTTGAAGGACGGTGTAATCATAGATAAATCAAATACTGATAAGATTAAAATAACCTTTGGTTCAAACTTCTATGACAGCGTGCCTTTAATAATAACCTACTCGGACGGAAAAGAAAGAGAGTTTATTATAAATCGTATCGGACTTGTAATACAGTATATTTACCTTATGGATGTCGGCAATCAGGCTATACGTTGCGATTGTAACGGTTCGGAATGTTCGTTTGATTGCGACTATGAAGGAAAAGACGAACAGATATTGGTTTATGCAACCTACTATCATCCTACCAATGATAATACTTTATCAGGCGGAAATAACGTGTATCTTAATATAATATATGATGACGGCAACTGCGAGATTATAAGCAGCGTTAATAAAGAACGTAATTTTAACGGATATGCGCCCGCAACCGACGACGGTGTAGCAACCACCTCATTTATAATAGGATTTGCTCCTGCTCATGATTCGAACGGTCCTATAGCAAGTCAGTTATATAAGAACAAGTTCGGAAATACCGGCGGTTTCAGTGCGACCGTAATCAATGCAGGCTACGACGATGATAAAACATATGGCGGAACCCAGATAGGTGCAGGCGCAGGCGTGCATTGGGACGGACATATAAAATGGTTTGCGAGGTAAATGAGTATGAGAAAAAATAAAAACAAATTATCTTTAATATTAATAATGATTTGTATCCTTGCATTTTCATTAACGGCTTATGCAAAGAACGAAACAGTTACAATATCCGCTGCCGAAGGCACAACCTCAGATGTTACCGTAAGCGGAAGTACAAAGGCACTTGCCGTTATGGTTCAGGTAAGAAATGCTGAAGACAACATTATAAAAATGGAATCCTTCGGAACGGTGGATGGTAAATTTTTAGGAGTCATTGATGATTTAACATTAAAAGAAGGTACCGAGTACACGGTATATGTTGCTGACTATGAAGGTGGCGATTGGACCACTGCAATTGTGAAGATTCCTGAAACCACAACTGAAACGACAACTACTACAGAAGCAACTACTACAACCACAGAAGACACCACACAGGCAACTACTACGGAAGCAACTACTACAACCACAGAAGACACCACACAGGCAACTACGGAAACTACTACTCAAGATACAACGATAACAGCAAAAACCGATACAAAGGCTCCTCAGACAGGTGATACAACTCCTATAATACTTGTAGTATCACTCATGCTTTTATCTGCTATATCATTACGATTTATGATTAAGCAAAAATAAAAAATATTCGTCATTAATAAATAAAGCGTCGCATTAGCAATTGTTAATGCGACGCTTTTTTATTATACTTAAGCCTTATATCTTTCATAATTATTTAACAACTCTATTCGATTCTTGCTTTCGGTCTTTCTTAAGATGTTTTTTATATGAAATTTAACCGTATTTTCAGATATGAAAAGGCGGTCTGCAATTTCTGTATTTGACAATCCCTCGTCAATCAGTTTAAACACATCATGCTCTCGTGGTGAAAACAAAAAGCTTCTGCAAAAATCCTCAATTCCTTTCCTCTCTTCTGCTGAAACAATAATCGGTGTATAAATCTTTTGAAACAGTAAAACAAATAAAAATATGGTAAACATAAATACCAAAGCCGCAAGAAGTACAAGAACAGAAATATTATCCATAAGCTTCATACCTGCATAAACTCCTGCCGCATCTCCAAGCCTTCCTGCCATAAGCCCCATGCCGGCAATCCATATAAGTTTTTCCTTCTTTCCGGCAAAATCAGCAAATAGGACAACTCTGTAAACAGAAAAGAAACCGAAAAATCCGTAGCTTAGAATCCACACAACTATGCTGCTTTCAAGGCTGCTCTTAAGTACCAGCAGTGCAAAAGGAAAAGCAAGCGTTGATACGCATAGTACTGCTCCAAGCTTACGGTTTTTATCATTTACAATTCCCGCAATTATTAATCCCAACGCATAAAAGGTTCGTGTAAGTTCAAGACTTATACCGTCTGCCATATCAATAGTCGAAAAATAAAAGCCCGAATTCTTTGCCATACTGAGCATAAATACGGTTAATCCTGCTAATAAAAGAATCTTATAATCAAGCGCAAAGGACATATCCGTTTTTTTCATATGCTCATTATCTTCATTTTCAATAACCGCGTCTGTATCAAAACGCTTAACGCATTCCTTTTCATTTTTATCCTTAATACAACCGCAACATAAGCATAAAAGTGAAATAATCATCAGATAAGCCACTATTTGTTTCCTCGGACAAATATTTTTCTTACTTTTCATAACAATCCCCTTTCATATATTACATCAATAAACTACAATAGTATTATAACAAATTATACCTTATCATTAATAATAAACGCATTCATACCCTGTTTTGTAAATTATTATATAAATGAATTTTTAATTTACTGTGCATTTAATCACGCGTATAATACAAACAGATAGTAATGGCTTTATAATACGAGGTGAATAAAAATGATAACAGTTAATCTATATTATACAGGTAAAAACGGCAACGCCCGAAAGTTTGCCGAAGAGATGGAAAGCAGCAAAACGGCAGATATGATACGTGCCGAAAAAGGAAATATTAGATATGAGTATTTTTTCCCTATGAATGATCCGGAGATGGTTTTGTTGATTGATGCCTGGGAGAGTCAGGAAGCAATTGATGCTCACCATGCCTCACCGATGATGCAGACGATAGCAAAGCTGCGCGAAAAATATGACTTGCATATGAAGGTAGAAAGATATGTTTCTGATGATATGCCAAAATCTGATGAAGATAATAAGTTTATAAGAATTTAACCTTTTATTATCATAAAATATAGTATTGCATTAAAGTAAATTTTGTTATATAATTTAATCGAACATTGGTTCTTGTTATGTAAGAATGGAGATGATGTAATGCTATGAATTCATTTACCAAATATCAAAATAACAGGTGTATCATTATAGATGAATCCGGTAATTTAGGGAGTAGCGGACGATATTTTGTTATTGCAGCTATTGATACATATAATTATAAATCACTATATAACATTATGCACACTAAAATAGGCTTGGCTAAAAAAATATTTCCCGAATTAACCAAATTACATATTCACGAAATCAAAGCAAAAGATGCATATCCATGTATTAAATATCATTTACTCGAATGCATAACAAAAAAAGAATTAAAAATATCATATATAGTAGCAGATTTATATCATGTGAAGCCTAAATTGTTAGCAGATAAAAATATTTTTTATAACTTTATGATGAAACTTTTATTAGACTCAATTATCACAACCTTTAAAAACGGAGAACATATTAATATATTATGTGATAACAAAACTACTAAAGTCGCATCAGCAAATACATTTGAAGAATATATAAAACTACATTTTTTATATGATAAAGATTTTGATATTATTTTTAATGTTGAATATATTGACTCTGACAGTAGATACGCATATCCTATTCAGGCAGCAGATTATATAGCTAATGCTATATACGGATATTATGAATTTAATGATTCATCGTACTACAATATTTTTTTAAAAAAAATACACAAAATAAATACTTTTCCAATAAAATTATTTGGAAAATAATCAAATATAAAAGTTGAATTTTAGAAGCATTTATGGTATTATTTCTTTACATTTAAATATAATAATTATTAGATGGGTGTGTAAGCCTGTTATAGCGTGTGTCAATTAATCACATAAGTTGCCTGTGTGGTAACCACTATAATAGCGGCACCCATTTCTTATTCATATTTAATTTCTATGCCAATTTCTTCAACATTATTTCTGACAACCTGTAAAAAGCTTTCGGTTTTTTCCGTTATATCATACATAAAATGAATCTCAATAATACAGTATGATATATCATTGTCAGGATATATTTCATCATATTGTTTATTTTCATAAAAAGAAATATAATTATTTATCTTCTCCTGTAATATCAACAAATGATTATACTCATCTTTCCAATTTAAATGATCGGTTATTAACAAAACCAATCCTTTATAATCATTCGTTAATGCAATTCCATCTAATTTATCTGTATCTATTACTGACATTATTATATCTCCCTCTCCTTCAATCCTATTGTACCAAGGTTATTTTTATTATTACTATATCACCTTCTTATGATAGATTATTTTCCATAATCTTATACACCTTATCCATATCCATAAACTCTCTTAAGGTATCTGCAAGCTTGTCATATTCTGCTTCCTTTATATCTTTATAGCTTTTTATATCAATATCTTCAAGATTAACATTCTTTCTTTCAGCCAACACCTTTATGATAGTTTCTGCTATATCGCCTTTATCAAATATTCCGTGTACGTAGGTTCCGTAAACATTTTCCTTTTGAACCACAGGGCTGTATGTATTATCTGTAGTGTCCATATTATCTGCGCTCTCAGAAACGCCCATATGTATCTCATAGCCTTCAAATTCTTTTCCCGATAACGCTTCAAATACACCTGTCAGCTTTCCAATCCTTCCGCTTATCTGCTTACGTGTTTTTTCTTCGCAGATATGCGTATTTATCGGAAGAAGTCCCATACCTTCTATGCATCCACCTTCTTCATGTCCTTCTTCGTCGTAAATCATATTGCCAAGCATCTGATAACCGCCACAGATTCCGAAAACCGGTACACATAAATCAGATTTTTTTTCAAACTCTTTGTTTCGATCTATGCCTTTGGTATCCAAACGGTCATTTTCTGCACATGCTAACTTCTTAATCTTGGCTTCAAATCCACTTTCTCTGAGCCACCTCATATCTCCTATTGTATTCTTACTTCCGGGAAGAATTATCATATCAGGATTGCCAAGTGAATTTACATCATTAACATAGCGAAGATTTATTATATCCGTCTGTTCAAATACATTAAAATCCGTAAAATTAGATATATGAGGAAGTCTGATAACGGCTATATTTATCTGAAATCCTCTATCGGTTTCATCATTAACCGCGCTTGAATCATTATAGTTTTTGCTGTCTTTTACACTTTTATCAAAACGGTCCGTCAAACTGTCCTCATCGTCAAGATTAAGGTTCATATACGGCACTACTCCAACCACAGGAACCTTGCCTTTTTCCTCGAGCATCTCTATACCCGGATCAAGTATTGTCTTATCACCACGGAACTTATTTATAACAAGTCCCTTAACGCGTGCCCTCTCATCCTCCTCTAAAAGCATAAGAGTACCAAGAAGCTGAGCAAATACACCGCCCCTGTCTATATCTCCCACAAGGATAACCGGAGCATCCGCAAGCTTTGCCATGCCCATATTTACGATATCATTTTCCTTAAGGTTAATCTCCGCCGGACTTCCCGCACCCTCGATTACGATAATGTCATATTCCTTATCAAGCTTCTCATATGCCTTCATAATCTCAGGCACTAATTTTTTTTTATACTCAAAATACTCTCTGGCTTTCATATTGCCGATTACTTCACCATTTACGATAACCTGAGAGCCTACGTCACTTGTAGGCTTAAGAAGTATGGGATTCATAGCCACATCAGGCATAATTCCTGCTGCCTCCGCCTGCATAACCTGTGCACGTCCCATCTCAAGACCATCGGCGGTTATATATGAATTAAGCGCCATATTCTGCGACTTGAACGGGCACACTTTATATCCGTCCTGCTTAAATATTCTGCAAAGGCCTGCCACTATTAAGCTTTTTCCAACATTTGACATGGTTCCCTGAACCATAATAACCTTAGCCATAGATACCTCTTAATCTAATCCGTTAAAATCTTAATCAACTTATCATAATAGTTTATTAACCTATTCGTAGAAATCCACCTTTGAAAAATACATCTTAAATGCATCCTCATCTATATCAAATAAATCCATAATTATACTCTTCTTAAACACCTCTTTAGGTGTACCGTAGCAGGAGATATTTTCACCCTTTACGCAAAGCACCTTGTCAGATATCTTGCCTGCCAGTTCTATCTCGTGAAGGGATAAGATAACAGCCACCTTTTCAGTTTTTGCCATCCTCTTTAAAACCTCCAAAAGCTCTATCTTATACTTTATATCAAGGTATGAGGTCGGTTCATCCAAAACCAGTACTTCGGGTTTTTGACATATAGCCCTTGCCAAAAGTACACGCTGCTTTTGTCCGTCACTCAGCTTTTGAAAATCCCTGTTCTTAAGCGAAAGTATTCCGACCATCTCCATAGACTCGTAAATTATCTTCTCATCCTCTTTGCCAAGGATTCCCATTTTACCTGTATATGGATATCTTCCAAGCGCCACAACGTCATAGCATGTAAGAAGCTCCGGTCTCACACGCTCCGTCAAAAGTACGGAAACCTTTTTCGCCATATCCTTATAATTAATATCCTTTAAATCATTTTCACCGATAAATACCGTACCGGAAACCACCTCAAGCTGTCTGGTTATACTTTTTAAAATTGTAGACTTTCCGGAGCCGTTCGGACCGATAAGCGTAAGAATCTCACCCTTGCCTACACCAAACTCTATATCCTTTACAATCGGCTTGCCGTTATATCCGACTGAAAGCTTCGATGTCTTTAAATAATAATCCATTTCCTACTCCCTCTTGCTGCCCTTAATCAGCATCGCAATAACTATCGGTGCACCAAATACCGCCGTAACCGTGCTTATATTAAGCTCTGTCGGTGAAAATGCAGTCCTCGCTATAAGGTCACATACCATGCAGAATATACTTCCGCCTATAAAGCATGCCGGTATAACAATTATTGGCTTGGAAGTACGAAGCCCTCTCTTTATAAGATGAGGCACCGCGATACCGACAAAGGATATAGGGCCTGCAAAAGCTGTCACACATGCCGAAAGAACGCTCGACAAAAGAATAAGCACAACCCTGAACACCCTTATATTTACTCCTACACTTTTTGCATAAGCTTCTCCGAGCAAAAATGCACTTATCGGCTTTGCAAGTATAAATATGATAATCGATGTAATCGTTACTATAACAAATGCAATAAAAACATCACGCCAGTTAGAAGCCGAAAAGCTTCCGAGTGACCAGCCGTGAAGATTGATAATGTCCAAATCGCTTGCAAAGGTTATGATAAAATCCGTAATGGCCGAGCAGATATAATTAATCATTATACCGCCGATTATAAGAACCGACATAGACTTAATGTATCTGGATAAAACAAGAATAAATGCTATCGAGAGCATAGAACCGGCAAATGCCGCAATAACAAGAGAAATGGATGAAACCCTCCCGAATCTCTCAAGAAAGAAAACAAGGGTAAGCGCAACCACCATTTTGGCACCCGAAGAGATACCGAGAATATAAGGACCTGCAATAGGATTATTGAAAAAAATCTGAAGCAAAAGCCCAGACAGCGAAAGTGCTCCGCCTAAAATCGCAGCCATGCAAATCCTCGGAAGTCTGATATGCCAGATAATATTATAATAGCCCTTCTCTCCCTCTCTCAAAAAAATAATCTTAAAAATATCCGGTACGGAAATATCAACCGAACCGATATTAATATTCAAAATCGTAATAATTATAAAGAGAATAAGCATAAAAACAAAGAAAAAAGAATATCTTATTTTACTTTTCGTACTATGTTTTTCAAAATTAATCGAATTATCTTTTTTTACCATACTTCATATCCTCAAATAAATAGTACATATTAAAAACAATTATATCCCTTTTCACTGTGTAAATCAAATTGAGTGTGTAGACAGTTTCATAAGCAAACCGTCTTTTTTACGTCGGTACTTAGCGATTTGGCTTAAATGATAATTAACCTTACGAAGTAAGAAGTTAATTATCATTTTAAGACAAGGAGTTTAGTACCGCAACGTAAAAAACCGAGCGAGAGCGTGTTTGCGTTGAAACTTGTCTACACACTCAATTTGTCAAAAAGAACTCAATGTATCCTATAAAGGAATTCAAGCGTTTCGGCACTTTCGTCAGTCAAAACAGTATGGAAATCTCCGATTATATTTCCAATAACATCCGTAGCCTGAAACATATTCTTTTCCGTACACCATACATTATCATTTTTAACTGCTTTAAACTCTGCGAACAGCTCATTTTTATCTATTAATTCATCTATACTGTGAAGCGGATTATCAATGGTTGCATTATATATAAGATAGTCAACATCCTTCGCAGTATTATAAAACTCTTCCATGGTAATGTTTGTGCTCGATGATGCTTTTTCATCATCAGCTCCAAGGTCATCAAATATGTAATCTCCGCCTGCTATCTCAATCATCTTCGGTATGTAATCAGAGGTCTTTCGCACGACAACAGAGCCGGATTCATTTATATAAAAATATGCGACAGTCTTTCCTGTGCTTTCATAATCCGAAAGCTCCTCAACATATTTTTTCTGCTCGGCAAAAAATGCATCTGCTTCGTCCTGTCTGTCTGTTATCTCTGCATAAACCTTTATCCATTCGCTTCTTGCAAGAGGATGTTCCTCGTAACTTGAGCAGTCGATAAAAACCGTAATTCCAAGTTCTTCCAATTTTTCCTGAACTTCAGGGGTATGAAGAATCATCGTATTTTCTATGGCAAGCTTACATTCATCATCCATCAGATATTCATAATCAGGCTCCGAATACTTACCTGCAAAGACAATACTTTCATCCTCCATAGCCTCTCTTACTGCTTCTATATACCAGTCATTTGCATTAAGAGATGTAGTGCCTATCACATCAAGTGCATCCATAGCGTTAAATAGCGCCATAGTTGAGGTTGAAGCAAGATATATATTAGAAACAGGCTTTTTAATTATAAAATAATCCTTTACACCATCAGGGACAACCTTACCCTCAGGCACAAGTAAATAATTCCTTCCGTCACTTACACTGATAAGAGAATAACCTTCCTCATATCTGTAAATAGTAAAACACTTTGCATAATCAAGCGGAACAATTTCCTTAAAATGAAGCCCCTCTATCAAAGGGGCTTCTTCATTAATTGCATCTGTGTTACTGCTTACTTCGTTATTAGTTTTTTTATTTGCTCCGCAGCCTGTCAGCACAAGTGAAAATATCAACAGAATGCAAAGCAACAAATTCGTATTTTCTGTCTTTTTACTTGTCATTTTTAATTTCCTATAAATAATTAATAAGAATACTTTATTTTTTATAAAATATATAATTTTAATTTATTAAGTTTAAAATCCTAATTATTACTTAATTGTCGTCGAATCAAAATAAAGTGTATATTCTATCTCATGAGGCTCACTCATAGCGGTTGTATCTGCTATAACCTTCATATTCTTATCAAATATGGTTACAGGTATTTCAAATACAGAATTCCCCTCTGTATTAACAGGCAGATATTTCTCCCCGTTTACAACCATATAATCATAATTAGGACTGCTCCATACGATAGTTGCGATACATTCTCCGTTTTCTACCTTTATGTCAGCCGGTGAATCAACGCTTGCCTTACCTGAACCGCCTGCAAGACTTACCTCTACAGTATAAGTTCCGTCTGAAAGTCCAAGAGAATCAACCGTTGTAAATACACCTTCCTTAAAGGCATCTACCGGAAGTGAGTCCACACGGAAAAGTATGGTTCTGTCATACCATTTTTCCTTATTCTTACTGTATGCCGCACAAGGTATACCCTCATCTAAGGCTTCTACAGGAAATTCAAAGCTGTGTGAACCGTCCGCCGCTTCATCAAACGGGATGTAATCAGCTTCATCTGCATCTACTGCTTCTATACCTGTTCCCGGATAGAGATAAAGATAGCTTGTACCGCTCATATGCATAGTTGCAGTCATCTTACCATCCGCAACGGTTAATTCACAGCTTACAATCTTAAACATAGACGAGCTGGAAGATACAGTAACATCATATACACCATCATTAACCTGGTCAGCATATATAGGAACCATACCCTCTTCTACAACCTCATCAATAGTTGTCATCTCAGAAGCATCTGCAACCTTATCCGAAGAATCCGATGCAGTAGCCTCCTCTGTATCAGCTTCATTATCTTCTTTAACCACATCCTCTGTAGTAACTTCCTCAGTCGCATCCTCAGTTACTATTTCTGTCTCGCTTACAGCAGTTGTATCATCCTTCTTATCAGAAGCACAGCCTGTCAATCCAAGAGCTAAAAATACTGATATTACAACAGCCTTGCTAAAAAACTTTTTCATAACAATTCCTCTTACATTTTTCTAATTTCTAATATTCTTATATTGGCTTATATGAATAGTATTATAACATATCAACAATCGAATTCGAAACTATATCGGTCGAAGCAGATTAGATTGCGAGTGACAAGTATATGTGTAACATTTTGCCCAATTTGTGTAAAATCAGCAATATGGCATCGAATATATTAGCTCAGAAATCGATATGTCTGAGCGAAGCGAGTTTATCGATTTCGTGCTAATATAGAGATGGCATATGCCCTGATTTCACAAATTGATGGCAAGTTACACATATGCTTGTCAATCACAGATAATCTGCTTCAACCGTACATACTTTAATAGATTAATTAAGCTTATCTATAGCCTCCTGAGCATGCTGGATATAAAGCTTCTGGATATCAGGAAACTCACCGAGACCTCTTAATACACATACAACCTCATAGCCCTCTGCTTCAAAGGTTGACTTCCATGAATCCTCTTCATCACCTGCCATATCATTGTTAGCATGGTCGCCTGCAACAACCATAAGAGGCTCAAGAACTACTCTTTCGTATTCACCCTCGCCTACTGCAGCTATAAGGTCATCAAGGCTTGGAGTTGCTTCAACAGTACCTATAAAATAATTCTCATAGCCGAGCTCATCAAGGACCTCCTGCATATGTGCATATACGCCGTTTGAATCAGCTTCGGTTCCATGTCCCATAAAGCAGATTGCAGTCTTACCGTCATCGTATTCGCTTGTTGCCGCAACGATAGCCTCTGCAACAGCCTTAAAATCCTCATCTGTAGTAAGAAGCGGCTCACCTATACTAATCTGATCAAAAGCATCCGCATACTGACCGATTTCATCAACAAGGTCATTATACTCATAACCATCCATAAGATGTGTAGGCTGAACAACAAGTGTCTTAACCCCATTTGCAACAGCTCTGTCAAGAGCCTCACCCACATTATCTATAACCTCACCATCACGACTCTTCACATGGTCGATTATAATCTGACTTGTAAAGCCTCTGCGTACGCCGTAATCAGGAAATGCATCAGCAAGTGCACCCTCTATGGCACCGATTGTAAGTCTTCTGTTATCATTGAAGCTTGTACCGAAGCTTACAACCAAAAGCTCTGATTCACCTATATCATCCTGATTCAAAGGATTATCAAGGCTTGCATCACCTGTAGTATAATCCTCCTCATCTTCCTCCTCTGCATCATCAGAAGCTTCCTCCGTAGCCTCTTCGGTTGCTTCCTCAGTTACCTCTTCCGTAACTGCTTCTGTTGTTGTTTCCTCTGCTGTGGTAGTTTCCTTATCAGCCTCATCCTTACCACAGCCTGTTGCAAGTACCATACAACCTGCAAGTGCAAGTACCAAAAGTTTCTTTCTCATAATTAAATGTCCTCCTTTTATATGATACAGACAAAGCACAAAAATAAAATCCATTCATATCCGTTTATTTTCCCGTTATTATACTTAATGGAAAAACTCTTCCATAAAGTAAAAAAGTCTCCTACATAAAAGTAAAAGACATTAAAAGAAGAACCCGAAATAATTCGTGTTTTAACGGTACGATTAATGCCTCGTAATCCGGGATTATATCCCTGTACCCTAATAATCGGCAGGTTTCCTGGCTTAAGCATCATCATACAGGATATACCTTCCCAACAAATAATCTGTCAGTGGCTGCAAAAAAATGTATTCTGAACACACATTTAAATGCACATACCCTATACTCCTCTAATACAGTGACGAGATCGTGCAGGATTCACACCTGCTTCCCTTTTAACGTCAATACTTATTGTAAGAAGCATTTCATACACAAATATCCATATAAGAATAATCTAAGTATATCGGCACCGATTACCGCATGTATCTAATTTTCATTCGCATATATTAGCATACTTTCCTGCCTGATGCAACCTCAAAATGATATTTAGCAATTCCAAGGTCCACCTTAACGCAAGGTCCTCTACCTGATGCCACAGCCACAGGCTTGCCATCCTTTATACCAAATTTAAACTTCTGCTGATTAACAGCAGTTGGTGCAAGAAGAGCAGCTTTGATACCTTTTTCAAACCAATCCGGCATATCTCCCTTAGATACCACAACCTCTTCTATACTCTTACTCTTTCTTTCCACGCCTTCAGTTTCACCATATCCAAAGGCTATAACTACACATAATCTGTCACCTTCATCAAGCATTTTCCTAACCTTGCCTCTGCTAAAGGTAAGTGCCGCCCAACAGGTATTGAGTCCGAGAGTCTGTGCATATAAGGCTATCTTTTCTCCATAGTAACCACATTTTTCATCGTTATCGGTATTCTTATCTCCTGCCATTATGATAAGATTATTTGCATTTTTAAAATTACCGTAATGTGCAAGTCTTGAGTCAAATATTTCCGGATCATCATATACAACCTTTATTGAAAGACCGCTTTCATTTTTACATTTCTCCACAAAAGCATCAAGCTTTGTTCTTACATCCTCTGCTACAGGTATGTCCTTATAGACTCTTACAGAATGTCTTTTTTCAATTGCCTCTAAAATATCCATGTCAAATTCTCCTTTTATATTATCTTATTTCTGTGTGACAAGGCTCACGTCCCATGACACATTCTATGCGACAAGACTCACGCTCCATGACACATTTTATTCTGTCCTAAGTGCTGCCACAGGATCACTCTTTGCCGCCTTTCTCGATGGGATTATTCCACCAATCAAAGTAAGTATCACAGAAAGCAATACCAAGGATACCCCTCCGAAAAACGGCAACGCCGCCCTTATAGGCTGATCGGTAAATGAAGCGATTATATGATTAATCGGAACAATCAATATAAGTGTCACTACAATACCCATAATACCCGCAAGTAATCCTATGATGAAGGTTTCCGCATTGAATACCTGAGATATATTATGCTTTGAAGCACCTATAGCCCTGAGAATTCCGATTTCCTTTCTACGCTCCAAAACACTTATATACGTAATTACACCAATCATTATTGAAGAAACCACAAGTGAAATGGATACAAAGGCAATCAAAACATAGGTAATCGCATTTGTAATATCCGTAACAGAGCTCATCAGTGTACCGACAATATCAGTATATACAATAACCTTATCTTCATCCTCAAGCTTCATTCGTTCATTATATGAATCCAATATTTCCTTAATCTTTTCCTTACTGTCAAAATCTATAGGATATATGGTAATGGAATTCGGATTTTCCGGATTTATATAGGAAAGCTTTCTTAAATTGCCTTCATAGGTGGAGTGCTCATCACTGAGTAAAGTCGTAAAAAGCTCGCTCATCTCCTGCTCAGACATATTTAATGTAATCGCCTCTGCAAATGCTTTCTCGTCAAAGGAGAATGCGTTTTCCAGACTTTCCCCCATATTTCCCATAGCATTTTCCATACCGGTTTTTATACGGCTGCCAAGTGCCTCCATAGCACTTTGCATCATGTTTTCCATGCCCTTAGCAAGCTGCTCGGAAATCTCTTTAGAATAATTTCCCATAGTCTGTGTCATACGATTTTCAAGCTCAGAGGTATCCAGACTTTTTGATACACCATCCATAATAATTGCCGAAGCCTCAGGCGTTGACAAATAATCGGAAAAGGAAGGCAAAAGCTTTGTAGGATCCGGCATATTATTTTGTGCGGCATATGTGATGTAACCGGCATAAAGCTCTGTCATCAGCTTATTTATCTGTTCATCAGATACGGAAATTAACATCAGATTATTAATCATACTGTTTTCAGCCTGATTAATGATACCTTGCGCTTCCTCTGTAGCCAGATATTCACCGATATGCGACTGCATATCCTCCGGTGTAATATAACCATTTGAAACAGCCCAGCCGGAATACCCTGACAAAAGACTGCTTCCAAGAGATGCCAATTCCTCCGTGCTTATAATTTGCTGTCCTGAGGTCTCTATTATCTCTCTCACATTATCCGTAATTACTTTTCTTGCGCTTTCGGTATTCAGATAATCACCTATTGCAGACTGCATATTGGCATAGTTCGTTGAAGGATCATTTGCGGCGTATACCAGATAACCTGCAATAATTTGGTTAAACATCTCACGCTGCGCCTCTTCGGACATATTAAATTTAACGCCACTTATCATATCTGCTATCTCAGCCTCGGAAAGCTCAGGAAAATCCATGCTGAAATCTTCAGGATTTACCACTATTGATATATCGGAAGCATCCAAATCGATACCGGAATAATCAAAAGCAAGCGCGCTTTCATCAATCTTAAATGCCTCCTGCATTTTATCCTCATCTATAGTGAACATATCCTCAACACCAAGCTCGTCCCTATTTTCATCTTCACCGAACTTCAATCCGGTAAACACATCCGTATCAGGGTCTGAAAGCTGTGCCTGAACAATTTTTCTTTTTTCTGCCTCCTTCTGAACATGCTCAGATAAGGTATAAGGATAATTGATACCAAGCTGAAGCATGGTAGTAACAGCATCCTCTTTCGGCCTTACTACACCGACTACAGTCACATCCTCACAGCTATCCAAAAGCTCTTTCATATATTTATCGTCACCGGATTTATCTGTCCAGATATCAAAATTTTCATCATATGCGTATAAATCTCCCGGAATTACAAGCTTAAATGTAATGCCGATAAGATCAGTATATTTATAAGAGTATTCTTCGGTATCCGTTTCAATTTTTTCTCCTCTCATAAATGATTCTACAATTTCATCCAGCTCAGAAGCATCACGAAGTCCCATTGCATAGACAGCTACATCTGCAAGAGCTCCACCTGAGGTGAGAACAACTACACACTCGTTATAATTTTGCGGCCAACGCCCTGCCATCACATCATACTGACCTTCATAAAGCCCTGTATCCTTTGGCATTTCGAAAAAAACATTGGTACTGCTAACGGAGGATAGGATACTGCTCATGCTTCCGGTATTTCCAAATC
Source organism: uncultured Lachnospiraceae bacterium (assembly GCA_902788555.1). GTDB lineage: Bacteria > Bacillota > Clostridia > Lachnospirales > Lachnospiraceae > Coprococcus_C. The sequence goes on along the minus strand of CADAKQ010000001.1, from coordinate 177,782 downwards.
CCAATGCAGAAAATGTCTTGTCCGGATTAACCTGACGAACACTGTCCCCGTTTGTCTGATACAATAAAGGAGCCACGCCATAGGAATACTCTACCGCACGAGTCACCTCATCCATACCGCTTTCAGGACTGTCTATAAACTTTTTTAATGCTGCCAAATCATTTGAAGTAACAGTGGAAAAGGCTCTTGATGCCATCCTGAACTCCCTAACCTCTGTTTCCTCTCTTTTCTTTTTGGCTTTATCATCCTCATCCTCATCGGCATATTCAGGTGCAAGTACCGATAAATCAAAGCTTTGACTGGTTATCTGTAACGGATATTCCTTTAAGGTTTCCTCTTCAACCGTCTTTATATATACATCCACGCCGTTGGAAAGGGATAAAATAAGAGCAATTCCTATAATACCGATTGAACCAGCAAAAGCCACAAGTATTGTTCTTGCAAGCTTGGTTCTAAGATTATTAAAGCTAAGAGCCAATGCAGTAATAAAAGACATAGAGCTTTTACCCATATTCTTATGAACCGCACCCTCATCCTTTAGTTCCTCATCGGTTACCGGATTCGTATCTGAGGTGATAATTCCATCCTTAAGCCTTACAATACGATTTGAATACTGCTCGGCAAGCTCGGGATTATGAGTTACCATAACGACCAGTCTGTCCTTTGCAACCTCTTTTAAAAGCTCCATAATCTGCACACTGGTTTCAGAATCAAGAGCACCTGTAGGCTCGTCGGCAAGTAAAATCTCCGGGTCATTTACTAAAGCTCTTGCGATAGCCACACGCTGCATCTGTCCGCCCGACATCTGACTCGGAAGCTTATGCATATGTTCTTTAAGACCGACCTTAATAAGAGCCTCCTCGGCTCTTTTCCTTCGTTCCTTTTTGGAAACACCTGATATGGTAAGAGCAAGCTCAACATTTGAAAGTACATTTTGATGCGGAATCAGATTATAGCTTTGAAATATAAAGCCCACCGCATGATTTCTGTAGGAATCCCAATCTCTGTCAGAATATTTTTTCGTAGATATCCCATTAATAATAAGGTCTCCGCTATTATATCTATCCAAACCGCCGATTATATTTAAAAGCGTGGTCTTACCCGAACCGCTCGGACCAAGTATCGCCACAAATTCATTGTCACGAAGGGCGAGGCTTACATCGTTCAATGCAAGCGAAACCCGCCCTCCTGTTTTGTATTCCTTCTTAATTCCTTTAATTTGAAGCATGAACTTTTCCTTTCCTTATCTATGTCAACATTCAGAATTAGTTGTGTGCAATTTACTTTTACAAAATATATTTTAACATCTGACAGTTAAAATGTAAAGTATTATATATCACTTTATTAAGAAAGAATTATACTAAGTTCATGCAAAAAAGTAAATTAAATTTTTATTCATTTGCCTTTAACTGGCTAACCATATCAAGCTTCTTTATTCTTCCCGTAAATAAAAGACTTGTAACTACAGACGTTATAAATACAAGAAGGTATGACTTTATATAGTCCATAGGCTTGGTAAATATTGCATAATCATACTGCTCACCATTGGTATCCATCATAGCAGTTATCATCGCCTTTCCGATAGGTGTACCAACTACTATACCAACTATAGTAAGCCATAAATTTTGTACGGTAAGAAGATTGGCAATCCTGCTATCAGAAAGTCCAAGTACTCTTAAGGTTGCCAGCTCTCTTTTTCTTTCATTGAAAGAAAGATTTCCGGCATTGTAAAGAACTATCACGATAAACATCACGGCAAATATGGCAAATACGGCAGTGAGTGCGTCCATAGCTTCCCATGCCTTATCAAAATTTTCAATCATCTCCTCCTTAGAATAAACAGAGGTTATAAATTCATTATCAAGAAGCTTATTTTTATCTACGTCATCATTTGTAATAAGCTGAGCAGGTTTATAGGTTACATTTTCAAGCTTTTCAAAATCTGCTCTTAAAATTGTAATACCCTGTGTATTAAAGTTCCTGTTTATAAGTCCAATCTCGGATTCATACCATGTATTTTCCCCGTAAACATGCCAATAAACCGTATCACCCACTTCTAATCCATACTTCTTAGCAAGTTTTCTTGTAAGGGCAACCGTGCCCGGCTTTATACTTACTTCATTTATATCGACATCAGTCAGTCCATATAAGCCTTTTCCCTCAGTAACCACAAGATTACATGCATCTCTTTTATCTGAAGCTTGATTCTTAGTCTTTGCAATCTCAATCTGAGCTCCCATTATAAGCTCACCATTATATTCATCTGCAAGTTTATCCGCTGTATCTATATCAACATTTCCCTGAAAAGCTATCTGATAATTATACGCTGATACCTTGTCCATGCTCCAATCCTTCATCTTATCCATTGTAGTTGAACAAAAGAATGCCGAAAGTGCAAAAGCCGTTCCAAAGAAAAGCCCGATAAGACACATGGCAGTTCTGAGCTTTGAACGCGAAATATCTCTCAAATTATAGGTGCTCGTAAAGCTAAGCTTACTCCAAAAAGGAAGCTTTTCAAATATAGTATTCTTGCCGGCCTTTGGAGGTGCAGGTCTTAAAGCAGCTGCAGGCTCTATACGAAGAAGTCTCTTGCAGCTAAAGTAAGATGAAAGCATACATGCTATCACAACAACAAGTGCACACAAATAAAATTCCGGCAAAAATTCCGGTTTCCAACCCGGGAGCGTATAATAATTTGTAAGTATATACATAAGCTTTCGTATGGCAAACATTCCAAGATATATACCAACAAACGAACCGACAAGTGACGGAACAAAGCTATATGATGCATAGTGAAATGCTATCTTCCAAGGCTTCACTCCAAGCGCACTCATAGTACCTATCTGGGTTCTTTGAGCTTCTATAATTCTTCTCATGGTTGTCATGATGATAAATATGCTTACAACGACAAATATACCGGCAAATACATACGAAAAGGCATTATGCTGTTCCATTTCACTCACATAATTTTTAATTCCGGATATAGAATCGGCATCGACAAGCACTGAATAATTACCGTTAAGAGCCTTTGATATATCTTCCTCAAGCTTCTTAACAGATTTTTCATCGGTTGTAAATATAAGCTGTGTAGGCTTCATATCCGCTAACTCATCAATCGCCTTGGAAGACATATACATATAAACTATATTTTTAAAGTCTGTATCCATATCCTTATCGGCCTTTATGTAGATGTGCTCAAGTGAATAAATAAACCCTGCAACCTTTTTATCTATCTTTACTCCCATTACATTTACCGATATGGTATCTCCAAGCTCTATATCCCACTCCTTTGCAAACTGCTTGTTTATCCAAACACTTTCCTTGTCTGCGGGATTAAACTCCTCTCCTTCTACAAGGTAAGGAAGCGATACCACATTTTCATCCTCAAGATAAAGAATAACCTGAGCCTGTTCAAACTCAATAGTTTCACCGGAAAGCATGGTTCTTAGCTGTGCATCCTTAACCTTTGGAAGGTTCTTAACCGCATCAAGGTCTTCCTTTGTAAAGCCCTCTCCGTATATCCATCCGTCTGCACGATTATATTTATCAGATAAATTATCCATCCTTCTAAGTCCGCCTGAGGCTTCGCTTTTAAATGCCGAAAAAGTAACAAGCGCCAATGCCGAAAGAAGAAGCACGGATATGAATTGACCGATATTTTTAGTAATATCGCGAAGCATCTTTTTTACAAGCATTACCACTCAACCTCCTTAACGGGAACAGGATTTTCGTTAATCCTAATCTCTCTTATCTTTCCGCTTCTCATACGAATAACCTTATCCGCACACTGGGCTATATCAGCGTTGTGTGTAACCAATATAACGGTATTACCCTTTTCGTGTGCCATACGCTGAATCAAATCAAGCACCATAACACCCGTTTCCGAATCAAGTGCACCGGTAGGTTCATCTCCGAGAATAAGCTTAGGGTTCTTGGAAAGGGCTCTTGCGATTGATACTCTTTGCTGCTCACCACCCGACATCTGAGAAGGAAATTTATTGACATGCTCAGAAAGTCCAACCTCTTCAAGCATTTTTACCGGATCAAGAGCATCCTTAACTATGCTCTTCGTAAGTGCAACATTTTCCTTTGCCGTAAGACTTGGTATAAGATTGTAAAACTGAAAGATAAAGCCCACCGAATCAGCACGGTACTTTGAAAGCTCCTTTCTGCTTAGCTTTGAGATATCAACTCCGTCTACATAAACCTCACCGGTGGTCGGACTGTCCATACCTCCAAGTATATTAAGTATAGTTGACTTACCTGCACCGGAAGGTCCGAGAACCACTACAAACTCACCTTTATCAATTGTAAAGCTAACGTCCTTTGCTGCAATCTGCTCCGCTTCCCCTTTACCGTATTTTTTTACAACATCCTTAAATTCTATAAATCCTTTAGCCATCTTTTTATCCTCCAACGATAATTGAAACATTTTATAAGTATTTTTACGATTGAATATTTAACCGTAAAATAAAATTAAGCTGTTATTCGCTCGAATTATAGCACAGTTAGTCAAAGCTAACAATAGTAATATTATCCAAACTTATGATTTTAGTTACTTATTTATTGGTAAATGTCGATATATCTGTTATAATAGCAACAGATGGAATTACACAGACAGATAAAGGAGCAATGCTATGCTTTTTATAGAAGGAATCGGCTACGTCAATGACAGTATAACGACAAATGCCGTAAATACAAAACAGGCAGAACCGGTAAGCAATAATTCCTTTGACGTTTTGCTTTCACAGGAAACAGAAAAGCTGAATAACGAAGGAAAGACTTATGATTTAAATGCAATATTTAAGGAAGCCTCAGAAACATACGGCATATCAGAGGACTTATTAAAGGCTGTAGGATATGTTGAGTCACGTTTTAATCCATATGACACCTCCTCTTCAGGTGCTATGGGTATAATGCAGCTTATGCCCGAGACTGCTGCTTCACTCGGAGTTACGGATGCTTATGATCCATACCAAAATATTATGGGAGCCGCCAAGCTCTTAAACGGGCTTTCAGATTTATACGACGGAGATATAACTCTCATGCTTGCCGCCTACAACGCAGGTGCCGGAGCAGTAAAAAAATATGGCGGTGTTCCTCCATATGATAGTGTAAATCACTATATATCCAAGGTATATGATGCATTAGGCACGGGAGTTTCAAATGAAGTGCCTGCTGTAACATACACTAAAAGTAATAATGCTATTTCTACAAAACAAACTGAAAGCACTGCGATAAGTAATACAGAATCAGAAAAAAAAGAAGAAAGCACTGTCAGCCGAACCGCTAATCCTTATAACAATACATCACTTAACAATACGGTTACAGAGGCCTTGAAGAAAACAGGCGAAACAGCTACAACCAACATATTTGATTATAGGACCGGTAACACCTTAAATAATTTACTTTCCTATTCACAATATGAGATATTAATGGATTTCTATGATCATATGCTTGATATAATTGCAAGCATCGGAAGTTCAGACAACAACAAAAATGATACTACAACCGATTTTTTATACGGTAACCTTACATACAACAAAAATACACTTAATTTGTTTACAGACATATAAAAAGCGCGAGACGGCGCAGGGTGTCCGGTGGCAAGCGTTTAGCGAGGACCGAGTCGACAGACGAGACAGATCGAACCTTTGAGACCCGTAGGGTCTCATAAAAAATAGGGAATACCATTCGGTATTCCCTATTTTTTATAAGAGCGCGAGACGGGGATCGAACCCGCGACCCCCTCCTTGGCAAGGAGGTGCTCCACCGCTGAGCCACTCGCGCATTTGCTTGCCGTGTCATCACGACAAGACATATATTAACATAATGTTTTGCTCGTGTCAACTAAAAAAATAATTTTTTGCTACATAAAACAATAATAATTAAGAATTTAAATCAATATAGGTTGTAATCAATTCTTTAATCTTATCATAATCCTTTTTCTCTATGCTTTCGTTAAGAACGAGCATAAAATCATTATCCTCACCTTCATAGGTGTACTGATTAAGCTTACCGGCCTTGTCTTTGATTAAATCATATTTTTCATTAACGACAGCCGTTCTAATCTCTTCAAGAAGGAGAAGATTAATTCCTTCAGTATTTGTTTCTTCCGAATATTTATCTTCCTTAGTCTGCTCGTCATCTGAGTATACATTTTCCTTGGAAAGCTGCATGTCTTTATCTGTTATTTTCCTATACTCAATACCTTCAACGGTTTCACCTTCATTTAAATTATCAACATATTCAAAATATTCACCGATTTCTTTCATAAGCTCATCAAGATGTACAATCAGCTTTTCGTAATTATTATGCATATAAATTTTATTATTAGAATTAACTGCTGCCTCTATTCTTGCTGCTTCCTGTGAAAATGCATATGCTCCGACATTATAGCTTGATGCCTTCAATGTGTGGATTCTTTGCTTTAACCATCTGGTATCATTTACACCATGTGCTTCTATTATGTCCTTCAGGTTACTGTTTTTCTTATAAAAGGATCTCAGTATCTTATTAAATACATCTATACTTCCACCTATTTTTTCAATAGCCTTTCTAATATTTATCTCTGATTCAAGCTTACTTAATCCCTCATAATACTTGGAATTACTTATATATTCGTTTACATTACTTGATTTTTCCTTTATTTTATCCTCAGGAAGGCAATCCATAAGTATTGCTGCCACTCTTCTTACATCCATAGGCTTTAAAATTATACCCGAGAAACCGTCTTCCATTAAAACATCGCTGTTGTCTGATATGGTATTATAATCCAATGCAAATATAGGAAGTAAAAGGTATTTTTCGCCATCCAGACTGCGGATTTCCTTCATTGCATCCGTACCATTCATAATAGGCATAACAAGATCCATAAAAACAACATCATAATCATTGTTCATAACCATATCAATTGCTGTCATGCCCGTGTCAGCCGTATCAACACTCATTTCAAAGCCCTCAAGTGTTTTAACCGAAACCTCGCGGCTTACGGCTTCATCATCCACAACAAGTGCCTTAACCGAAGGCAGCCACATTTTATCTGCAATCTCCTGAGAGACTATATCATCTATTCTTTCTCTTCCGCGCTCGGCAACCATGTCATCAGCGATTTTCTGATTAAGTGAAAGTGTAAAATTAGAGCCTCCACCATAAACACTTTCTACAGATATATCACCATCTATCAGCTTGGAATAGCCCTTGGCTATAGCAAGTCCAATACCGTTAGTCTTATTGCCGCTTCCCTTCTTATTGTCAGTAGCACCATATACTTCAAAAATCTCGGAAAGTCTTTCATCCTGAATACCTATTCCGGTATCGGATATGGTATAGCTCATATTTACTTCCTTATCACTAAATTCATATGCATCAACGGATATGGTTATTGAGCCTTCCTTTGTATATTTAATTGCATTATCAACAAATATCTTTAAGATACTTTCAACCTTATCTCCGTCTCCGATTAAATTATCCGTTATATTGTCACCAAGCTCAACAAAAAGTCTGATATTTTCGCTATCTATACTTTCCTTTGCATATTCCGACAGTTCATAAATAATCGTAGAAACCGAGTATGGAGCATTTACACACTCGATTCTTCCTGCTTCTATCTTTGCCAGAAGAATTATATCATCCACCTTTTCAAGTATTCCGTTTCCAATATCATATATATCTTGAACATTTTCCTTATAGGCATCCTCGGCATCCATAAGCTTTATGAGTTCGTCCGCTTTTGAAATCATTGCATTGACCGGAGTTTTAATCTCATTACTCATATTGGCAAGATAGTCATTTTTCGCCGTGCTGGTTTTGATAACCTCCTCGTGCTCCTTGGATAGCTCTTCAAGCTCTTTGTTTTTATTTTTAATGCTTTTTCGCATCCCGAGTATACCGATGGTTATAAGCAGTAAAACAATCAAAACCACAGAAACTATTATTATTCTTGATACAGGATTTTCAGTAAAGCTGTTTTCTTTTTCAATTATAAATGAAATCTCATTTTCACACGGTGTATTGTCACCATTATAAGCATTTATACGGAAGGTATATATTCCCCCTTCAAGGTTGGTATATACAGCCTGCATCGTATCTCTTCCGGACAGCAAAATCGGTTCACTGTCAAAGCCCTCAAGCATATATTCAACCTGTATATCTCCCCTGTTTCTATAGCTGAATACCGCAAAATCAATCGTTATCCTTGATACATCACTTGCAACCTCAAGACCATTGGCAAAATCATCAAATTCATACTTTTTTCCATCCACATCAACGGCTGTAACCCTTATCTTAGGCGGTATCTGGTTATAAGATATATTTTTAGTGTCCAGTGAGCATATACCTGTATTACAGCATATATATAAAATTCCGTTTCTGTCAATAAAGGAATTACTATATGTATTTATGGTTTTACCAAGTCCGTCATCGGCATCCAGATATCTTCCCGAAATACCGTTTGAACCAAGCAGTTCCTCTTCGGTAGTACGCAAAACTCCCATAGAGCTTATAAGCCAGACAAATTCATCATTTATTATAATATCATAAATATTATTTGAATATTCTATATTGGTTATCGTTCTATATGTATCATTATAGAATCCAAGTCCGTTGTCAGTACCAATCCATAAGCCCTTTTCGCCGGGTTCTATGGATGTAATCATACCTGCATTAAGACCATTATCGGAATTGAAGGTATCTACAATCTCACCGATATTTCTTCTGAAAATGTAAAGACTTCCCCCATCTGTTCCCGCATATATATATCCATTATATCCCTGACATATACAAAGCACTTCATCATCGCTTAATCCGTCTTTTTTATCGAATTTATGTATGACCTCACAGTCCTTGTTTACAACTGCTATTCCCTCAGTTGTAGCAACCGCAATATTACCGTTATCAAGCTCCACACAGGAATTAACGGAATTACTCGGAAGTCCGGAGCCTCTCGTAATATTATTTACGCTTTCCTCAAAGGTTTCCATTCCAAAGGTATATTTCATCAGTCCGTATTTTCTGTATGTACTTATCCAGAGATTCCCCTCGGAATCCGCAATTATATTTTTTACGCTTATACCATCCAGTGCATCTGTAAGCTCATTATTGACACGCTCTCCGTTTACGTTATAGATAATAAGACCATCATCTGTACATATATAACGGTTGTTTTTATAAACATAAACAGCGTTTACCATTGTTTCCGGCATACCCGTAAACATATTAAAATCTACGAACTTACTCTTTGAGAGCATCAACACTCCCATTCTTGCCGAGGAAATCCAATAATTCCCCTCATAATCTTCAATTATATCCGATAAATAGCTGTCTATGATACATTCACTTAGTCTTATAAAGCTTCCGTCAGAAGCTATAAAACCAATTCCGTTATCTGCACATACCCATATCAACCCGCTGTTATCACACATTATTTGATTGATTCCGTAAACATCCGTGTCAATAATCTCATAGCCTTCTACACCGTCTAAAGATATAATGCTTCTTCCTGAGGTTCCTGCATACACCTTTTGGTTTATAATACTTAAGCATCTTAAATCATCGCCTGCGGAAATTTCCTGAGTATTTATCCTTTCAAGTATTTCCTCATTTTCAAATATATAAATTTCACTTTTACCCGAAATGGCATAAATTCTGTCTCCTATAACCTCAACATCTCCGAATTCAACACCTTCCGTTTCATCCATAGATAAAGCTGAAAGAAAAACCGTACCATCAGTTTCCTCCTTTGCCTCATAAATTCCTTTAGGCGTTGTGACAAAAATCCTGCCGCTTTCCGTCTCACATATATCATTTATTGCTTTTAAGCCATCATAGTATTCATTTTCAAGATGCTTATATTCTCCGTCTTTAAAATAAAACAAACCGTAATTGTCTGTTCCAATCCAAACTCTTCCTTTCGAATCCTGTATAAGACAGTTAATAGAATAAACATCCGCACTCTCGGTATTCCACAGATTTATTGCTACAAATCCGGAGCCATTATATCTGTATAAGCCTCCGTCCGTTCCAACCCATATATATCCTGATGAGGATTGAAGAAGACAGTTTACTTCATTGTTACCAATACCATTGCTTTGATTGAATATTGTCTGGGTAAACGAAGAAAGAAATGTATCCCTTGCATAGGAATCAAACGATACATAAGCTATTGACACGAGAAAAAGGCATACCATAAGGAATGCCTGAATTTTTCTCTTTAATTGTCTTGTTTTATTCTTCATATATCTTACCATAAGTTTTTCGATTATGCCCGTTTAAAATATTACAGGCTATGCTTCCCTTAAAAAAGCCTTATAGCATTTATATGCCTCATATATATCGGCCTTTGACGTAATCTCCCACGGTGCATGCATATTGAGTACAGCAACACCGCAATCAATTACCTCCATGCCATAAAGCGAAAGTATATAAGCTATGGTTCCGCCTCCGCCCACATCTACCTTTCCAAGCTCTGCGGTTTGAAAGCAAATATTATTTTTATCCATGATACTTCTTATATCAGCTATATATTCTGCATTTGCATCATTCGACCCGGATTTTCCTCTCGAACCGGTAAATTTACTGAATACAACACCTCTTCCAAAGTATGAGGCATTATTTTTATCAAATGCACTTTCAAATAACGGATCATATCCGGCATTCACGTCTGAAGAAAGCATTCTCGATGCAGCAAGACATCTTCTAAGCTTAATATCACTGTAATCCTCCATCAAATTAATAATTTCAGCAACAGTATTTTCAAAAAACCTCGACTGCATACCTGTAGCACCTACACTGCCTATCTCTTCTTTATCTGTAAGAAGACAACAGGTTGTCTTACCGACATTATCAACCTCAAGCATAGCGAGCAGGGATGTGTATGCACATACTCTGTCATCCTGACCATAGGCCATAATCATACTTTTATCTATTCCGGATTCTCTTGCTTTTCCGGCAGGAACCACCTCAAGCTCGGCAGATATGAAATCATCCTCATCCATATCATACTTATCCTTTATGATATTTAATACATTTTTCCTGACTGCATCCTTCTCCTCATCCTTTAAAGGTATGCTTCCAAATAAAATATCAAGATTTTCTCCTTCAATTACTTTATTTGCTTTCTTCTCCATCTGCTCTCCCGCAAGATGAATAAGCAAATCCGTAACACAGAAAACCGGATCCTCTTCACTTTCTCCTATGGAAACCTCAATTATCTTACCATCCTTTTTAACTACAACGCCATGTATTGCAAGAGGCAGGGTTACCCATTGATATTTTTTAATACCACCATAATAATGTGTATCCAGATAAGCGAAATCCCCCTTTTCGTACAGTGGATTCTGCTTTATATCCATACGGGGAGAATCAATATGTGCACCGAGTATATTTATACCCTGCTCAATAGGTGCCTCACCTATATTGAACAAGGCTACGGTTTTATCCATACATATACTGTATATTTTATCTCCCTTTTTAATACCCCTTTCATCATTAAGAAGCTCCGAAAGATTAACATATCCTTTTTCACGGGCTGCCTTTATAATCTGCTTTACACACTCTCTTTCAGTTTTTCCGTTATTAAGAAAATCTCTGTAGCCTATACTTAACTCATCAACCTCCTTTAAGACTTTCTCATCATATGTCTTCCAAGCATTCTGTCTTTCCATCACATACCTCACTTAACAACATTTTCATTAAAATATTATTTTGATTGTAACACTATATCTTACCTTATTATTCTACCCTGCTTATATATCAAAGTATACCTGTTAAACAAGCTCTTTTACAACCTTATCTATAATTTCAAAAGCCTTATCGCATTCCTCTTTTGTAACATTGAGAGGCGGCACAAGTCTTATAACAGAAGGTCTGACAGCCGTCATAAGCAATCCTTCATCAACAGACTTATACTTGACATCTGTTGCTATATCCCTGTCAAACTCAACACCTACCATAAGTCCAAGACCTCTTACCTCTTTAACATGAGTAAGACCTTTTAGCTTCTCCCTGAAATATTCTCCCATTTTTTGAGAGTTATCCGAAAGATTATTATCAATTATCTCCTTTACCTGTGCATAAGAAGCTGCACAGCAGACAGGATTTCCGGCATAAGTGCTTCCGTGTGCTCCCGGGCCAAAGGTCAGTGCAAGCTTTTGGCTTGTACACATAGCACCTATAGGCATACCGCCACCCATAGCCTTAGCCATACTTACACAATCCGGCTTTACACCATATCCCATATAAGCCATCAGGCTTCCGGTTCTTCCCCATCCGGTCTGAACCTCATCAAATAAAAGAAGCATATTTCGTTCATCACAAAGTTGTCTTAGTCCTTGAAGGAACTCTTTATCTGCCGGTATAACACCGCCCTCACCCTGAACAGGCTCGACCATAACTGCAATCGTATCATCATCACAGGCATCCTCAAAAGCCTTAAGATTATTAAACTCCGCATATGTTATACCCGGAATGAACGGATCATAATTGTGCTGAATTGCCGACCCCGGCTGTCCGGTAGCAGCAAGTGTAGCAAGCGTTCTGCCGTGAAAGCTGTTTGTCGCAGTTACAATCTTATAACGATTAGGTCCGTAATTATCCTTTCCGTACTTTCTCGCAAGCTTCATCATGACCTCATTTGCCTCTGCTCCGGAATTTTGAAAATATATTTTTTCCATACCAATACTTGTACAAATAAGCTCTGCCAACATCCCCTGTGGAATTGTATAGCAGTAATTTGAAGCATGTATAAGGGTTTCACACTGAGCCTTGATTGCTTCAACAACCTTAGGATTACAGTGTCCCGCACTATTTACGGCTATACCTGCCATAAAATCCAGATATTCCTTTCCGTTTTCATCCACAAGATACGCATCATGACCACTTTCCGCTATAAAATCAAACCTCTTAAAGGTCTCATAAAAATATGTATCATACATATCCTTGATATCATCTTTTTTCTTACCTGTTTCACTTAATTTCATACTATCTATCTCCTAACGCATTTACATTATGTCACGGGGACGTTCCGAAAAGAAACGCCCCCGTGACATATTTGACACAGATTTATTTTTCGTAGATACTGCTTCCTATCAGATGATCCAGAACGCTTACAAGCTTTCCTATCTCCGGCTTACTAATCTGCTCGTTTGCACCAAGCAGATTGCCCTTTCTCTTCATATCATCATTAATAAGAGATGAGAAGATAACTATAGGAAGATGCTTTAAGCCTTCTGTTTCTCTTATAAGCTTAATCAGATGATGTCCGTCCATCAGAGGCATCTCTATATCAGTTATTACACATTTAACACCATAATCAACACCGTTATTTTTCTTAAGCTCTGACAGGAAATCCCATGCCTCCTGTCCATTATTCTTAACCGTAAGCTTTGTGTATCCTGCCATACAAAGTGAGTCTTTAATCAACTGACAAAGCATAAGCGAATCCTCGACAATAAGAATAGGTATATCATTTCTTTCTCTTTCACCAAGAGCTTCAACCTGTGAAACCTTTAGGCTTGTCTCCGGACAAATTTCCTCAACTATCCTTTCAAAATCAAGGATTATCAAAAGATTTTTTTCTTTTTTAATAATACCGGTTGCTACACCCGATCCGGGTCCGCTTACGGATGCATCCGGCTTTACAACATCAGACCACGATACTCTGTTAATTCCCAAAACAGCCTCAACATCAAAGGCTATATTAAGATTATTAAAATTCGTAACTATAAAGAAATTATTCTTTTTTTCTTCATTGTCGAAGCCAAGAGCCGCAAATAAGTCAATAACCGTAATTATATCTTCTCTCGGCATAAAAATACCTTCAATGCAAGGATGCGAATTCGGAATAGGAGTAACCTCCTGATATGTAAGAATTTCACGCACCTTCTCAACATTAATTCCGTAATGATTACCCCTTATAACAAATTCAAGTACCTCCAGCTCGTTAGTTCCACTCTCCAATAAAATATTTGTATCCATATGCTACCTCCCTGCATTATATTAATCTAGATTGATTATTGTACTGTTATTATTATCATCTGTTACCCTAAGCTTTAAGCTTCCGCTATCTATCTCTTCTGCCACGGAATCAGACACCTGAAAAAGTAAAACAACCTCTTCAAACATATTTCCTTTTATGGTACCCTGATAAGTATACAGGTCATCTATAAGAATTGTAAGCATCTGCTTCGCAGATTTACTGTCATTTATAATTATGCTGTATTCAAGATTCTTACTATATAAGTCAATATACTGGTCATCTCCGGTTTTGTTTTCAAGATTAAACTTAAGTACCAGCAGCTTATATCCGTTTGGAGCTTCTATGGTAATAGCAACACCATCATGATCCATAGACGGATATTCATCAGTAATCATATAATATGAATACTTGACGGAAGCTTCGTTTATACCCGCAAATGCAGCAATATCAAAGCTTTTATCAGCATTTTTTCCTGACAAATCAACATTATCGCTTTCCGCCTGAGTAGTTATCTCTTCTGCCCGGGTAGTTATCTCCTCTTCCGAAGTATCTTGTGTTGTGTCATTCTCTGTAAGCTCTGTAACAGACTCCGTTGTTGCTTCAGTAGTAATGATTTCCTCCGTTACATTTTGCTCCATTTCGGTCACCAAGGCTTCCGTAGTTGTTTTCCTGTCATCAGAATAATACTTTGTATCAATATTTCTGTCATACTTAAGTAAAAGCTCTGCCGCATACTCAGCAACAAGATACTCTTCTTCATCAGTAAGCTCTATTGTCTTCGTACATCCTGTGGAACAAATCATCAAGATAAAAAAGCAACCGACCGCTATTATTCTTTTCATTATATTCCTCCGCACATACTAAAATGTACAACCTATATAATTTTACCACTTTTTTTTAATATCAGCAAGGCATATTAACATCTAAATCAAAATAAAATACTACTCCGTCACTGACATTATAAACACCATATTCCTTACCGTGTGCCTGCATGGTTGCGGCAACAATGGATAAGCCTATACCGTTTCCTCCGTATTCCCTGCTTCTGGACTTATCCGATTTATAAAATTTAACAAACAATTTGTCTATATCCTCATCCTCAATATTATTACCCTGATTATATACACACAATCTTATTATATTCTCTTTTTCTTCAAAAAATATCTTAATTAAGCCTCCGTCGCACACATAATGAAAGGCATTGGTAAGGTAATTGGTAAATGCCTCTTCAATCATAAACTCATCCGCCCATACGAATACCGGTGCTTTTTCGTCAAATACTACCTTTACATCGGATTCATTGGTAAGTATTTTGGTGGAATTCAATACTCCTTTTATAAGCTCAACGATATCAAACCTCTCTATCTTAATGTTGGAATTACCGAATTCTATTTCATTTAATGTTATAAGCTTTTGAACCATCTGATTCATTTTTTTTGACTCATCAATTATAACATCCGAATAAAAATCCATATTTTCCTTATCGTCAAATATATTATCCTTTAAACCTTCTGCATATCCCTGTATAAGTGCTATCGGAGTTTTTAATTCATGCGATACATGCGATAAAAACTCTTTTCTCATATCATCAATTTTTCTTTTTTCTTCTATATCCTTTTCAAGCTCCAAATTTGCGGTTTTAAGCTGTGAAATAGTATCTTCAAGCTTTAAAGAAAGCTCATTCATGCATTCTCCGAGCTCACCAATTTCATCCTTAGTATAAACCTTAACCTTAGTATCAAAATCAAGGTCTGCCATTCTTCTTGCAGAATGACTGAGTCTTTTTAAAGGTGTTGTAAAAATGCTGCTTAAAAAAAGCACAAAAAAAGCACTGAATATTATAAGCATGGCTGCTATATAATTAAACACTCTTTTTATTGTATCTACAAAGGATTCAACCTCTGAAATCGGGCTTCTGATTATAGTTATAAAGCCATTATCCAGCTTACCGACAAGGTCATAATAATCCGAATTAATCGTATCATCGTGATTTCTTTGAATAATATACTCCGAATCATTTAAATTCCTGCCCTCATCTGCCTCAATGACAGAATCGATAATCCTATATAAGCTTTGTATCATTTTACCATTGTCATTGATTGAAGTATAATAAATTTTATTATTGTCTATATCTATTATTAAAACAATTGCTCCGGCAGGATTCTTTATTTTTCCGTAAAGGTCGTCTACATCTATGTCGTAGGAATCACTTTCATTAAAAAGCTTATTGCACGAATTGTAGGTTGTTACCATATTGCTTTTAAGTTTATTTACAAAGACCCTCTCTATTGCAACATTACATACTATCCATGATACTGCTACAATAAAGGAAGCAAATATTACTACCATAAGTGCAATTTTCATTCTTATGGATATTTTCATTATTCTACCTCGAATTTATAACCCATTCCCCAGATGGTTTTTATATATTCACCCTTACTTCCAAGCTTACTTCTAAGCTTTTTTACATGAGTATCTATGGTTCTTGCATCTCCAAAATAATCATAGTTCCAAACATTATTGAGAATCTTTTCTCTTGAAAGCGCAACTCCTTTATTGACAAGAAAATAATTCAAAAGCTCAAACTCCTTGTAACTAAGCTCAATCGGTTTTCCATCCACCTTAACCTGATGTGCAGATATATTCATCTCTATTCCGTCAGCATTAAGAATCTCTTCCTTTTCAGAGGAATCACTTCTTCTTAAAACCGCACCCACTCTCGCAACAAGAATCTTAGGGGAAAACGGCTTAGTTATATACTCATCGATTCCAAGCTCAAAGCCCCTAAGCTCATCCTTTTCATCACTCTTGGCAGTAAGCATTATAATCGGGACATCCGAAACCTTTCTGATTTCCTCTGCAACTCCGTAGCCATCCAGCTTAGGCATCATGACATCAAGAATAATAAGAGCAATATCCTTTGTCGACATAAAAAAATCCACCGCCTGCTCTCCGTCAGCAGCCTCAATAACCGAATAATTATTTTTAACTAAAAAATCCTTAACGAGCTTTCTCATTCTGCTCTCATCATCAACAACAAGTATTTTTAAACTATCCATAATAAAGCCTCCATATAATCAAATTAATTACATTATACAGACACATTATGTTAAAAATGTGAACTAATGATATTATTTTTCCTGCATTTTTTCCATGGCATTAAGCTCATCCTCTTTTAGCTTTAACTCCTCTTCCCAACCGTTAAGCCTTTCCTCCCATGCCGAATACTTATTAAGAATCTTTTCTTCGGTATTAAAATATCCGATATTTTCATTTGTTGCAACTATATAAAACATACCAAGTATGACGACTGCCATTGCAACAATGACAATCTGAAGCTTTCGCTTTGTTTTAAGAAGTCTGCCGTAATCCCTTTTAAGCTCCTTATATTTGCCCGATGAAATCTCCGGATACTTCTCCTTAATTACCTCGGGAACCTTAACAACATTTGTTCTGGCAACCCCTATAAGCGGAAGCTCTGTTTCACCCGTATTTTCTACCAGATATTCTCTCATCTCCTGAAGAAATGCATATCCAATCGGAGTAGTAAAATAATTTTTACCTACAAGCTTGACGTAAAGCTTCTTTATTCCTGCTATATCGTCAAAGGATATGGTACTTTTCAACTTACAAATATTAAAATATTCCTTTTTGGCCTTGTTGGCCTCACGGATATCTTCAAAATAATATCCCTCAACAATATGTTCATCCATAAAATTTCTCCTATATTATAATCGAGTAGGGTAGATGGAATCGCTCCCTACTCGTGCGCGAGCCGCCGGTCAGCTTTAGCTGGCATATTCCTTTCGGCGGCTCTGTGAATTATTAAACGGCAATCAGTCATATCAAACTGTTGCCGTTTAGTATTAATGTAAATATTATAAACAAATTAAGGTGTAGCATCCGTACCTGAAGAAACATCATCGCTAAAGCTTCCGTTTATTGTAATATCATTGTCCAAAGCAATAGTTCTAAGCTGTGTCTGATACTGCACTATAAGATCCTCTGATTCCTTTATAAGACCATCTGCCTCAGTAAGAAGATCCGGGTCCTGCTCATTTATTGATTCCGCAACCTTGTTCATGGCATCCAACTGCTTCTGGGCACTTTGAAGATATAAGTCCTTAAGAGACTTAACCTCATCAGTAGAAACCTCTATATTGGTAAGGTTTGCTATATATGTCTCCATATCCGGTATAGCTGTATTCTGTAAATCCGATGAAAACTGTTCAAGATTTACATTGTCTGAAGTAAAATATGAATTATAGATAGCAACCGCATTATCTCTGTCGCCCTCTATAGCCGGCAGTTCAACATTGACAAATTCAACAACATCATCCTTTAATGCAGAATTTGAAGCCTCTGTAGCCTCTTCCTTTTTCTTTCCGCATCCTGCCATTGATAAAACAAGACATGCAGTAAGTGCAATTATATGTAATTTCTTTTTCATTGTGTTTTCCTCCCAAATGTATTCATAACTCATTTATTATACATCATAACAGCTAATAAAACAAGCATTATAAATTTTGTTTTTTGGTTTCATCTTCTTTTTTCAGCTTATTTATGTATATTTCATATAAATCAGGTCTTCGTTCCTTAGTCCTTTGAAGCGACTGCTCATATCTCCATTTTTCAATATTTTTATGATGTCCCGATAAAAGCACACCGGGAACCTCTCTCCCCATAAAAACCTCCGGTCTTGTATATTGAGGATATTCCAAAAGTCCGTCGTAAAAGGACTCATATACTGCACTATCCTCTTTACCCAAAACTCCGGGAACAAGTCTTGAAACAGCATCCACAATCATCATGGCAGGAAGCTCTCCGCCTGTTAAAACAAAATCACCTATGGACACATTATCCGTAACAATCATTTCAAGCACTCTTTCATCTATTCCCTCATAATGTCCGCAAAGTATCACTATGTCCTCTTCCTTTGACAGCTCTACAGCCATATTCTGGCTAAAAGGAATGCCCTGCGGAGTCATATAAAGGACTCTCGGTTTCCTTTCCGAAAGACTGTTACTTTCAATAATTGAACGATATGCAAGATAAACCGGCTCCGCCTGCATAAGCATACCTGCACCTCCGCCATAGGTGTAATCATCGACATGTCCGTATTTATTTTGGGCAAAATCCCTTATGTTTACAGTATTTACTTTTATTATATTATTTTTAATTGCCCTTCCCGTTATGCTTTCAGAAAGTCCGTTATCTACCATATCAGGAAATAATGTCATTATATGAAAATTCATCTAATCCAACATTCCCTTCATCAATTTTACTGTTATCTTCTTAGCCTCTATATCCATATCCGGCACAAATTCCTTTATAACAGGTATTAAAACCTCCTTTTTATCAGGAAGCTTTACAACAAATACATCATTCGCACCGGTTTTTAAAACATCTGAAAGCTGCCCCAGTAAATTGCCGTTTTCTTCATATACTTCCGCACCGATAATGTCAGATATATAAAATTCATCCTCATTTAATGGCACAGCATTTTCTCTTGTGACATACAAATCACAACCCTTATATTTTTCTATATCATTAATATTATTAAATTCCTTAAAGGATAAAATAACCATATTTTTAAAGAATTTACAAGAATTTTTTTCTACCTCAATATCTTTATCCTTTGTACGTATAAAACATTTTTTCAGTTTTTTAAATCTTCCTACATCATCTGTGGTTGGGAAAACCTTAACCTCTCCCTTAAGACCGTGTGTAGATGTAATAACTCCAATTCTAAAGATATCCTCCATATAATTTCCTTTCATAATTCATAAATAAAGTAAAATATGGGGTAACGCCAAGCGCACCCCATAAAGAAAGTCAAACAGAATTATTTAATATCTACAATTACCTTTTTGTCACCCTTAGAAGCTGCTGCCTTAACGACAGTTCTGATAGACTTTGCAATTCTACCCTGTTTACCGATTACTTTACCCATATCATCAGGTGCAACCTTAAGTTCAATTGTAATAGTATCTCCGTCAGTAGTTTCGCTTACAGCTACTTCATCAGGATTATCGACAAGAGATTTTGCAATAATTTCAACTAATTCCTTCATTACGATACCTCCCTCGATTACTTCTCGATACCTGCCTGCTTAAATAATTTAGCTACTGTTTCTGTTGGCTGAGCACCATTATTGAGCCACTTCTTAGCAGCTTCCGAGTCAATCTTAACAGCATTTGGCTCCTGATTAGGATCATAAGTACCTATCTCTTCGATAAATCTACCATCTCTCGGTGACCTGGAGTCAGCAACGAGTACTCTATAAAAAGGATGCTTCTTATATCCCATTCTTCTTAATCTTATTTTTACTGCCATGTCATTTTCACCTCCCTTTATCTCTCATGAATTTTCATGAATTTATCATTTTGCAAAATCTATAATAAGTAAAAACCTATTATCAAAATCCAAACGGCAGCTTAAAACCGCCTCTTTTTTTACCGCCCATCATACCGGACATTTGCTTCATCATCTTCTTGGACTGCTCAAACTGTTTAAGAAGCTTATTTACATCACTTATATCAACACCCGCCCCATTTGCAATTCTCTTTTTACGGCTCGGATTGATAATTTCAGGATTAGATCTTTCCTTCGGTGTCATCGAAAGAATTATAGCCCTTGGCATATTCATCGCATTGTCATCTATATCAATGTTTTGAAGCTGCTTATTGCCACTAAAGCCCGGCAGCATCTTAAGTATATCACCCATGCCACCCATCTTTTCCATCTGTTCCATCTGCTCAAGGAAATCATTAAAATCAAATGAAGCCTTACGGAGCTTTTGCTCCATCTCTATAGCCTTTTCCTCATCTATGGCTGCCTGTGCCTTCTCAATAAGGCTTTCGACATCACCCATACCAAGTATACGGCTTGCCATTCTGTCAGGATAAAACATCTCAAGGTCAGTAAGCTTTTCACCCATACCGGCATAAAGTATAGGCTTGCCTGTAACAGCCTTTATCGAAAGTGCCGCTCCACCTCTGGTGTCACCATCAAGCTTTGTAAGAATAACACCATCTATGCCGATTTTGTCATTAAATGCCGTAGCAACATTTACTGCATCCTGACCTGTCATGGCATCAACAGTAAGAATAGTATAATTAACCGTAACATTTGACTTTATCTCGGCAAGCTCATTCATCATTTCTTCATCTACATGAAGACGTCCTGCAGTATCTATAAACAAAACGTTATTTCCATTTTTTTCGGCATGCTCTAAGGCGGCCTTTGCAATATTTACAGGCTTGTGTCCGTCACCCATGGTAAATACGGGAACACCGACCTTCTCACCGTTTATCTCCAACTGCTTAATAGCTGCCGGTCTATACACATCACAGGCAACAAGAAGGGGTTTTCTGCCCTTATTCTTAAACTGTCCCGCAAGCTTTGCAATTGTGGTTGTCTTACCTGCACCCTGGAGACCGCACATCATGATAACGGTAATCTCATTGGAAGGTAAAAGCTTAATCTCCGTAACCTCGGAGCCCATAAGCTTATCCATTTCTTCCTTAACAATCTTTATAACCATCTGTCCCGGATTAAGTCCCTTAAGAACCTCCTCACCGACAGCCCGTTCACTAACAGATTTGATAAACTGCTTAACAACCTTGAAGTTTACATCCGCCTCCAAAAGTGCACGCTTAACCTCCTTCATGGCCTCATTTACATCAGCCTCGGTAAGCATTCCCTTGCTTCTAAGCTTTTTAAAAACATTTTGCAGTTTATCGGTTAAGCTATCAAATGCCATACAAACACTCCATCACTAAAATACTTACGAATTTTCATCCAATCTGCAACTAAAACTCTTCCAGAATATCTTCTACCTTTGTTTCTATTTCAACTAAAATCTTATCTACATTTCTTTCTTTATTTATATCCCGAACATTACCTATGCAGTCCTTAACCTCTTTTATTTTTTCTCTTGCAGTTACAAACTTTTCAACCAGCTTAAGCTTTTCCTCATAATCCTCAAGTATCTTGTCACAGCGTTTTACCATATCATAGATACCCTGTCTTGAAATGCCGTAAACTCTTGCAATCTCAGAATACGACATATCATTCATAACTACATCCTCATAGATATTTTTCTGATGTTCGGTTAAAAGCTCGCCATAAAAATCAAATAATAATGACTGCCTTACTATCTTTTCCAAATAAAGCACCACCCGTAAAGTAATTTCGCTTTACAACAAGATGTATCATATACCATAACAGCAGACATGTCAAGTATTTTTTCTTGACATACTACATATAATTTATTAATTATAATTAGGATATGATTATGGATAATTCTTTAATTAATGAGAGTATATCCGAAGATAAAGGAAGATTAAAAATACGAGTGACTACAGGGGAAAACCTTTTTCCTGTTAATAATGCTCAAATAGATATAGCGACAACGGGTGAGCCGAATGTTATATTATACAGACTTGAAACAGGAAACAGCGGGGTAACCGACACCATAGAGCTTGATGCACCGCCTCTTTCCTACAGTCTTTCACCATCAGATAACCAGCCCTACTCCGAATATAACATAAAGGTCAGCGCTAACGGATATGAGGAAAGACTTATAAGCGGTATACAAATACTCTCAGGTGAGCTTGGGATACAAAATGTCAAACTGACTCAGGCTGATACCGACAATGATACATACAACCCAACTGTCATAGCAGGTCACACTTTATGGGAATATTATCCGCCTAAAATTGCAGAAGAGGCGATTAAACCGCTTAACGAATCAGGTGAAATTGTTTTAAACCGTGTAGTTGTACCCGAAACAATAATTGTACATGACGGTGTTCCTACTGACAGCACTGCCACTAACTTTTATGTTCCCTATGCCGATTACATAAAAAACGTTGCCTGTTGCGAAATTTATTCTACATGGCCGGATGAAGCCATAAAGGCAAATATTCTTGCAATTATGTCCTTTACATTAAACAGGGTATATACGGAATGGTATCGAAACAAAGGCTACAATTTCACTATTACTTCCTCTACGGCCTACGACCACAAATGGACATACGGTAAAACCATTTATGAAGATGTATCGCGGCTTGTTGACAGTCTAATCGGAAGCTATCTGTCACTGCCCAATGTCAGACAGCCTATACTTACACAGTATTGTGACGGAAAAAGAACCTCATGTCCGGAATGGATGAGTCAATGGGGTTCAAAGGCCTTAGCAGACGATGGCTTATCCGCCATAGATATACTCAGATATTACTATAATTCAAACATTTATATAAATACTGCCCCTAGAATAGCCGGAATTCCCTCCTCTTATCCGGGATATGACCTTGATATAGGTTCTTCCGGTCAACCGGTTATAACAATTCAGGAACAGCTTAATGAAATATCAAAAAGCTATCCCGCAATTCCCAAGCTTAATGTCGACGGAATATTTGGCAGTAAAACCAAGGCTGCGGTAAGCGAATTTCAAAAAGCATTTGATATGCCGGCTTCCGGAATAGTCGATTATCCTACATGGTATAGAATATCAAGCATCTATGTTGCCGTATCAAAAATTGCAGAATAATCGTATCAACAAAGTGTCACTCGTGACACTTCGCACGCGAGCGGTTGCGTAGCAAATTTTCCTATCCGCGAGCTGTGCATCCTTAGCGGAGCGTTTTTGCTTTATAGGAGAACTTTCCTATAAAGCAAAAACAGAGCTATGAGATATTCATAGCTCTGTTTTTTTATATAATTTAGTTGTAATCAATATTTTCGTAGGAATCTACCTGTAAGTACCATTTATTATTTATATTTATAAATTCCATATATGGAGTTAAAAGCATACTTGTTCCCTTAACGTATTGGGAGCTGCTTTCTTCAACGGTAACCTTTAGCTCTACTGTCATTCCGTAAGCTTCTTTAATTCTCGCCGTCTCGCCTGTTTCAAGCTTTATGGCATCCTGAAGAGCTTCTACCTCCGTCTTTGAAAGCTTATCTAAATCCTTTACCTGATAGCTGTTAATATGCATCATACTGATATTCTCAAGATAATCCTTTGCCTTTTTGGAAGTATCCTTAACATATTTAGGAATGATTAATTCCATTTTTTCAGCATCGTCATTGTTTACTGCCTCAACAAAATATTCCAATGCTTCATCATAGCTTTTAGCTCTGTCACTTGTAAATACATTAGTTATCAGATAATAAACCCCATATGCTACCGCAGCAAGAAGAACAATCCTAAAAATATACTTTCCAATCTTACCCTTCCTTCTTGAAGAGTAATCTCCCTCTATATCGGTTCTCGTTAAAGAAATAGGAATTGAACCGCCCACTGATGAATCATCATAATCATCATAGGCATCGTCACCTTCTCTTAAAATATCAGTCAGCCCCGAACCCGAGCTTATCGTCTTTCCCATCGGGTTTCCGCTTTTTTTCCTTCCCCCCGGCGAATTCTTAAGCGAAAAACCACTTGTATCTGCTATCGGACATCCGCACTCAGGACACTCTGTAACATGATCCTCAAGAGAAACTCCACACATAGGACACTTCTTCATAATTAAAATACCCCCTTTTAATTACATAACTACATAAGCTTAAACATAGTTGTCATCATCATCGTCATCATCATTATCAAAGCCCGAATCACCGCTTATAAACTCTCTGCTGCTGACTCTCTTTCTATCTCTCTCCTCTTCAACATAAGTAGAAATAAGCTCTTTGACCTCTTTAGGCTTCTTGATATTTTTTATTTCAAAGGTCTTAAGTGTTCTGTCAGACGAGTGGCAGGTAATGGTTCCGAGATTGAACAATCTCTGCCAAAAGCTTCTGGCAACGGAAACATCAGTAATCCTGTAAAGTCTTACCTCATCCTCCTTAACATTTAAAAACCCTGTCTCCATAAAAAACCTGTCCTCGGATAAGCCATATTTGGTAAATGTCCACGGAAGACCAAATATTATTCGCTTGCGATCCTTCCATACTGTATTAACCATATTGCACCTCCAAAAAATAATAAAGATATTGTACCCGAATATTCATTATATAATTAAATATATTCATTATTGTCTATAGTATATATTAAAACGACAAATTATTCAAGTTTTTATACAAATAAAAGCTTTTTATTCAAAAAAAGGCTGCTTTTGCGAAATATAAATCAGCAAAAGCAGCCTTTATCACTCAACTTATTAATCTACCATGCAGTTGCTATGTCAACCTGAGTCGGATTTCCTGCAGCAAAGCTACCCGTATCAAGCACAATACCCTCACCTAAGGACGTATCAACCGTAGTTCCGTAAGGATGTACATCCTGATTTGCGGCAACTATGACATACTCACCGTACATCTTAACTCCATCCTCTCTAACCCAGTAATCGCCTTCTATTCCTGAGCTTTGTGCATTATTTACAACTCCATTCATATTAAGATTATAATATGTTTCCTTCTGCTCACCATAATAATTAACTCCGCCGGAAGGTGTTAAACCATCCTGAGGCATATAATAAGACGGTGCTGTATATGCATAATTATAGCTTGCTTTTTTCTTTTCTTCCTTCTTTACTAAGCTTTCCTCTCTTTTTTGCTCAAGCACTTCCATGTACTGTCCCTTTAAATATTCTCTATCATTTTTATAATCAAACGAACCGTAAATGTCATAAACACCTTTTACCGCCGGACTGATTTCATTTTTTGCTTTCTGCTGTGCCAATCCGAAAACATCAAAGGAATTCCCGATTTTTTCATAACCGTCAAGCTTTAAAAACAAATCCAGTCCCGGCACATCATCAACAGACAAAGCAGTAGTTCCCTGTTCATTTAAAAAGATTCCTGCTCCCATCATAAGAGCTAATGCACATATAAAAATACTTTTTGAAAATTTCTTCTTCATAAAACAATTCTCCTTAATATATATTTGGAACAATCAAAATATGTCCATAAAATATATATGTTTTATAATCCAAAATATTACAACTATTTTAAATTTCAATTACAAAAATCTTTTAACGATGCCATTTTTTCTTTCTGACGTTTTTATAATATATAACATTTTTCAAAAAAATGCAAGTTTTTTTTAATTTTTTGAAAGGGATTTGAAATTTTTTTGAAACATTTTCTTAACATTTTGATTTTTCTATCCGCGAGCTCCGCATCCTTAGCGGAGCTTTTTTGCTTTATAAAAGAACTTTCCTATAAAGTAAAAAAAGATTCTAAGCCATAAAACTCAGAATCTTTACAGCAGTCGATAGGGGAATCGAACCCCTGTTTTCGCCGTGAGAGGGCGACGTCTTAGCCGCTTGACCAATCGACCATCTTTATTTAAACCTTGATTAGTATATCAGATGGTTTAAAATAATGCAACTGTTTTTTTATTTTTTTTTATTTAAATTTCAATTTCAACAAATTCATTAATATTTCTCCTGCAAAAAGCCTCATCAAACTCTTTTTCTATATACAAATATCTTTCCGTATGACCCTTAAGCAAAAAGACTCCGTTTTTTGCAGCTTCATACTCTTCTGCAAGAATTTTAACCTTAGTATTCTTAAATAAATCCTCGTATGCCTTCTTATGTCTTACAACCATTTCTAAAAGGCGATCGCTTCTTTCATTTTTTATCTCTTCAGCTACCTGATTATCCATCGTAGCCGCAAGTGTTCCCTTTCTTTTTGAATACTTAAAAATATGCATCTCATAAAGATTAAGCTTTTCAAGATTTTTATACGTTGTTTCGAATTCGTCATCCGTTTCTCCCGGAAATCCGACTATAATATCCGTGGTAATTGCAGGCTTATCATAATATTTCCTTATAAGCTCGCATCTTTCCATATACTCCTCTATCGTATATTTTCTATTCATCCTTTTAAGAGTAGCATTGCAGGCACTTTGTAAAGAAAGATGGAAATGCGGACAAATTTTTTCTTCTCTGCTTATGGCAGCAAGAAATTCCTCAGTTATGACACGAGGTTCAAGAGAGCCCATCCTTATACGTTTTATACCTTCTATTTTAGTCGCCTCCAAAAGCAAGTCAGTAAGCTCATGTCCTTCTTCATCCTTATATGACGGAAGATTAATACCGGTTACAACAACTTCTTTAACTCCATTTAATGATAACATCTTAAGCTCATTTATAACATCATCAAGAGCTCTGCTTCTTATACGTCCTCTTGTATAAGGAATTATGCAATATGTACAAAAATTATTACATCCGTCCTGAACCTTAACATAAGCCCTCGTATGCTCTCCCGGCTTATAAAGCATCATACTTTCATATTCATTGGTTTTATTTATATCAATATAATTATCAATTATACTTTCCCCGTCAAAATACTCCTCAAGAATTCTTGCAATATCCTTCTTTCTGTTATTGCTGACAATTAAATCAACCGCTTTATCCTTTTCAAGTACCTCTTTACCGGACTGGACATAACAGCCACATGCCACGCACACACAATCAGGATTAATTTTCTTGGCGCGATGAATTATCTGTCTGGATTTTTTTTCTGCCATATTGGTAACTGCACAGGTATTAATAATTACGATATCCGACGGTTCAAAAAAGGCTACAGCCAATGCTCCTTTATCCTTTAGTATGGCCTCCATACTGTCTGATTCATATTGATTCACCTTACAGCCCAATGTATATATTGAAAATCTTTTACCTTTTAATGCTTCTGACATTTTACCAAAAATCTCCCGGATAATATTGACTTTTACTTCTTAAACTTATATTATAGTAACATATACGTGTAATAATTGTAAATCAAATTAAAAATATAAATGAGGAGGATTTGATATGTTAGCAGTAAAGATATCACTTAATTCCATTGACAAGGTGAAAAGCTTTGTAAATGATATCAGTGGTTTTAATGCAGAATTTGACCTTGTTTCAGGAAGATATGTTATAGATGCAAAGTCAATTATGGGTATTTTCAGTTTGGATATATCCAAGCCAATCGAGCTTCATATTCATACTGAAAATGAAGAAGAAGATATTATGGCAGCAATTAAACCATATCTTGCAGAATAAAGACAAAAAACTCCGCAGTACATGCGGAGTTTTTTGTCTTTATTTATTCCATATACATTATCATACCGGGACCAAGTGCTTCAGTAGGTCTTGCTGTAAATCCATTGTCAATATAAAATTTTTCACGTCCCTTTGCGCACATAAGACAAAGCATCATAGTTGTATTTTCCTCTCTTAGCCCATATACATATTCCTTAAGTCTTTTGATTATAATGCTTCCCACGCCCTTATTTTGTGCCGTCGGTATAACAATCAAATCCTGTATATAGCATATAACGGCACCATCGCCGACTATACGCCCCATTCCAATCATATTACCCTCTTCATCCACGGCTTTAACATTAAAAAGGCAGTTAGAAAGTGCCTTTTTCGCCTGATTTAAAGAAAGTCTTTTCCAATTAACCCTGGCTCGTATGTCAAGATATTCATCAACTGTAATTTCATTTTCTATTAACGTAATCATAATAAGGTAATTTCCCATCTGTAAATTATTTAGTTTTTTTACAAACCAATAATTATTATATTTAAATTTATAATCTGACCGAGACATTTTTCTCATCAAGATATTTTTTCAAGTCCATTATCTCAAGCTCTTTATAATGAAAAAGTGAGGCAGCCAGTGCCGCATCCGCCTTTCCGTAAGTAAGTGCCTCATAAAAATGCTCCTTTGTTCCCGCACCACCTGAGGCAATGACAGGAATCGAAACATTTTCAGATACGAGTTTTGTAAGCTCAATATCATATCCTGCCTTGGTTCCGTCACAATCCATACTTGTAAGAAGAAGCTCTCCTGCTCCGAGCTTATCCATCTTAATTGCCCATTCGATTGCATCTATACCTGTATCAATACGTCCGCCATGCTTATATATAGTCCATCCGGTACCGTCATTTTTCCTTCTTGCATCTATAGCAACAACCACACATTGACTTCCAAATTTATCTGCGGCATCACTTACCAGAGTAGGATTATCAATGGCAGCAGAATTTACCGAAACCTTATCGGCACCCTCTCTTAAAATCTCCTTAAAATCCTCAACAGTCCTGATACCTCCGCCAACCGTAAAAGGAATAAATACATTTTCGGCAACGCGTCTTACCATATCCACAACAATACTTCTTGCATCAGAGGAAGCCGTTATATCCAGAAAAACCAACTCATCGGCTCCTGCCTTATCGTAGGCGGCACCTACTGAAACAGGATCTCCGGCATCCTTTAAATTAACAAAATTAATTCCCTTGACAACTCGACCGTTATTGACGTCAAGGCAAGGGATAATCCTTTTCGTATGCATATAAATCCTCCATACTATAATTCGATAAAATTCTTCAGTATTTTAAGTCCGACCTCAGAGCTTTTTTCAGGATGAAACTGACAGGCAAAAACATTTTCGTGCTCGACAGAGGCATGAATAAGTGTGGAATACTCAGTAGTTGCAGCAACATCTTCTTTATTTCCCGATTCAAGATAATACGAATGTACAAAATAAACATACGAATTGTCAGGAACATCCCTAAAGAGCCTGGCTCCCTTTTTAATATTCAAAGAATTCCATCCTATATGCGGAACCTTCAGCCCCTCTCTGTCTGGAATTCTTTTTATCACACCATCGAGTATACCAAGACCGACCGCCCCGGGACTTTCTTCACTTTCCTTATATAAAAGCTGCAGACCAAGACATATACCCAAAA
Source organism: uncultured Lachnospiraceae bacterium (assembly GCA_902788555.1). GTDB lineage: Bacteria > Bacillota > Clostridia > Lachnospirales > Lachnospiraceae > Coprococcus_C. Next base: position 148,112 of record CADAKQ010000001.1, on the reverse strand, counting down.
AAGGGCGTCCTGCCTCAACAACATCATATATAACATCACAAAGCTTATATTCACGAAGCTTATCCATCGCATCGCCAAAGCTTCCCACTCCGGGCAAAATAATCTTATCACTTGCAAGAATAGTATCCCTATCCCTTGTTATAATACCTTCTTCTCCAAGGTATGCCACCGCTTTTTCAACACTTTTTATATTGCCTGCATCATAATCCAAAATCGAAATCATTTTATTCACCCGTTTGAATGCTTTCACTATACCTTGCCAAAGCATCTATATATTCCTGTCCGTCATATTCCATAATCTCATATGCCGTATCCTCTGATATATCGAAGGTCACCGATAATGCACTTAAAATATTACTCCTACACAGGTTAATATCATCAACAATCTCAAGCTCAACCGCTTCATCATAATGCTCATCATACTTTTCAAGTCCTCTAATAAGTGAGTCAAGAGCCTTGTCCGGCCTGTTAAGCTTCATATTGTTTTCATAAGACTCATATAGTCTTTCGACATACATAACCGTATAAATTCTGTCCTTAAGCTCCTGATCCTTTTCCTTGACATCCACACCTGCAACCTCATCATATGCAAGTCTGTAGCGTTGTCTTTCAAAATAATCAGCAGCCTTCTTTATTACTCTTTTATAATTAAACGCGTTTGTTCCCAGAATAACCACAGCAGCCAATGCTGCAAATGCGCCAAATATAATTCCCGTAAGAACCTTTGAAACAGGCTTACCGTTTTCTTCGGCTTCGAGCTTGGCCTCTTCTTCAGCAGCCTCTGCCTTTACCTTTTTCTTTTCAAGCTTCTCTGCCTTCTTTTTGTCATCAGTTGTCTTTTTAAGCTCAAGCTTTTCTGCCTTCTTCTCCTTATTTTCTTCTTTCTTTTTGGCACGTTCCTCTTTCTTAGCCGCTTTTTTTGCCTTAAGCTTTTCCTCTTCTTCAAGCTCCTCTGCATCAGGCTCACCAAAGAGAATCTGTGAGAGCGTCTTCTTTTCCTTTGTTTCTTTATCTGCTTTGGCTTTACCCTTAGCTTTTTTCTCCTTCTTCGCCTTTTTGCCTGCTTCGGACTTAACCTCGGAGATATCCGCTATATCATCAAGCGAACCAAATTCATCCGGTTCTCCCAAGGCATCAGAGGTAGAAAAGTCGCCAAACACCTCACCCAAATCAGACAAATCGCCTGACATAGCATCCAAAGACGAATCCTCTGATTTTACATAATCCTCCTCAACCTTACTTTCATCTTCTATTCCGAGAGCTGAAAAAAGGTCATCCAAGTCCATATCGTCTACAGAAAGCGATGAAGAATCCTGTGAAGCTTCTTCCTGATTGGAAGCTTCCGGTATCGGTTCAGGTATAGGTTCAGGTTCAAGCTCCGGCTCTGCTACAGGCTCCGGTATCGGTTCAGGTATAGGTTCAGGTTCAAGCTCCGGCTCTGCTACAGGCTCCCGTCCCGACTCAACATAAGACATGAACTCTTTTTCCGGTTCATCAAGAAATGCCTCCAAATCTTCGGCATCATCAATACTATCCGACTGTTCCTCCGGCTCATCAAATAAAGCATCAAGAGAAAAATCCTCCTGTTCTTCCTTAACCTTCTTCTTTGGTTTACTGTCAAGACTTGTTATATCAATATCATCAAAGTCAATATCATCAAAGTCAAGGTCACCCAAATCAAGACTGTCCAAATCGTCAAATTCATCCAAAGACAGATCCGACAAATCACCCATATCTATATTTACGCCGGAATCCTTCTCAACGGATTCATCAACCTTACTATTCTTTTTGTTATCCGATGATACCGCATTAAGCAAATCATCAAGGTAGTTCTCGTCCATCACTGCCTCCACTAAACAAAAATATACAGAATATATTCTACCATATTATATTTTAATTAACAAGAAATTGTTTTTTATTATATTGCTTTTTTTTGGTAATTGTTATATTATTAAAATGTTTAGGTAATAATTTTATTTATAGGGGGTATTATCTATGAAATCGAACTTTTATGTAGAATACTATGGTAAACAGATTGATGAAGCATCTCTTATAAAGGAAGCAAAGTCAATTTGGACAAAAAGCGGAAAAAAAGCCGCTGAGCTTAAATCCTTAAAGCTTTATATCAAGCCTGAGGAGAATACAGCATATTATGTATTCAACGACGATGAAACAGGAAGCTTCGTAATTGAATAAAAATGAACAAAAAAATGAGGCTTAGGCCTCATTTTTTTATATTAACAAAGCAATTAAGCTCTGAGTTTATACTCTATTCTAAGTTTATCTGCTATAAGTGCTATAAATTCCGAATTAGTTGGTTTTCCTTTTCCTGCACTTACGGTATATCCGAACATTTTCTCGATAACGTCAATCTGACCTCTGCTCCATGCCACCTCTATGGCATGTCTTATGGCTCTTTCCACACTGCTTGAAGTAGTTTTATATTTTTTTGCTATATTAGGATACAAAAGCTTGGTTATATAATTAAGCATATTCATATCATTTATTGCCATGATTATACCTTCCCTTATATACTGATATCCCTTTATATGGGCAGGTATTCCCAATTCCCTTATAATTGCCGTAACATCATTTTCTATGGAGTTTCCACTGTAAATATCACTTTCCTCCATATCAATATCCTCTTCATCATCTATATCTTTCTTATTTATATTAGTCATTTGAATAATCCTTTTCAGTATTATTTCAGGGTTGCACGGCTTCATTATGTAATAGTCTGCTCCGAGATTAAATGCCATATTTATTATTCTCGGCGAACCTACGGTTGATAAAAAAATAATTTTCATAGAGCTTAAGGACTCGTCCGCTCTAATCTGCTCAACCACCTCCAGCCCGTCAACCTTGGATAAAAATACATCTATCAGCAGTATCTCAGGGGGTCTTTCTTTTATCATATCATATATTTTACTGCCATCATCTGTGGATGCAAGAATATTTACATTATGTGTCTTTGACTCCAACTGCTTGGATAAAACCTCATAACCTGAATCGGCGATTACAATATTGGTACATGATTGTGTCATTATCTAACTCCTCAACTTTCCATATCTCCCTTACAACCACAAAAAGAGATATTATATTCTAAAATTATCGATGTCAACCCGTAGTTTTCGCAATTTTTTCGACATAATAATAACGAATTTACGCAATTTTCACCTTATTATCAAGACGTATTTTATCTGCTATAAGAGCAATAAATTCTGAATTTGTCGGTTTAATTCTACCCGAACCCATCGTATATCCGAAAAGCTCATTTATAGTATCCGTTTTTCCTCTGCTCCATGCAACCTCAATTGCATGCCTTATGGCTCTCTCCACTCTCGAAGGTGTTGTATTATACATTTTGGCTATCGAAGGATATAAAAGCTTAGTAATTGAGTTAAGCATCTCCATATCATTTACAGACATAATTATCGAGGTTCTCAAGTATTGATAACCCTTAATATGTGCCGGGACACCTATTTCATGAATTATATCCGTAACCATAACCTCAAGACGGCTAAGCTCCTTACCTTCATTTTCCTCTTCCGAAATAACCAATATATCTTTAGCCTTGGATTTGGAAAGAGCTAAAACCTCCTTATACAAATCATAATTATTTATATTCTCATCAACTATATTTACCAGTATATTTCCAAAACATCCCTTATAGGATGCTTCTATAAATTTTATCTGACTTGCATTGGCATTAACTATAAATTTATAATTCTTATCATTTATCTGATTTATTTCATCCATAACAGCTATTCCGTCTACATTAGGAAGAAGCAAATCCATAATCACAACATCAGGAGAATTATTTCTTATAGAAGAAACTGCATTCTTACCATCATAAACCGTTCCAATTATTTCTATATCTCCTTTTTTCTCCAGTTTTTTTCTTATGTCAGCAGCACTTTTAGTGTCATGCTTTACAATTAATACTCTTGTTCTCATAAAACCCTTCCTTTCAACATTTGTTATTAATTGTCATTATAATTTTAAGATTTTACGAGGACAACCCCTTATTACACGCAAGTTCTGACAGTAAAAAATGACATCATTTTCCGTCATTTTTTTCAAGCATATATTCAATGAAAATTCCGTAGCCTTTAGTCGAATCATTTACAAAAACGTGAGTTATTGCACCGATAAGTCGATTATTCTGTATAATCGGAGTACCACTCATTCCTTGAACTATACCATCTGTCAGCGAAATCAGTCTCGGGTCCGTAATCTCAAGCTCAATGCTTTTGCTGCCGCTTTCCTTATCATAATTAACATTGGTTATATTTATTTCATAATATACAGGACTACCGGTTATAGCCGACAAAATATATGCAGGTCCGACACTTACCTCACTTTTTGTTGCAATCCTCATCCATTCATCTCCGAGATTTTCACAATCATAATTCTTGGAAAGGCTTCCGCTTATACCGTATTCTGTATTTTGAGTTATTCTTCCTATTATATTTGAAGACGAGTAATCGATAATACCTTCAAGTCTGCCGGGCATATTCATATCCGGCTTTACAATATTGATGAGATTTGCATTGTAAACAGCTCCATCCGAAATCTTAAATATAATTCCGGTATCATTGTCATTTATACTATGTCCCAATGCAGCAAAGGATTCCTCGTCCACAAATGTAAGTGTACCGATTCCCGAGATATCATCCTTAACCCAAAGTCCTAATTTATATTTTCCTTCAGAATTCTTAACAGGGCTGATGTCAAACGAAAGATTTTCACCATCTCTCAAAACCACAACCTTAATAGGCGTACCATCACTTTGGTCAATGGCACTAACCATACTTTTTTTATCTTCTACACTCATACCATTTATTTCAACAACATAATCTCCCTGCTTTAAAATATCCTTACAGGGCGAATACATCCTGCCGTCCTCTCCTGCTATAACTCCCGTATCTATAACCATTACGCCTTTTGTCTTAACATAAATACCTATGGGAAGTCCCGAGGGCATAACAAGCTTATCTTCATTGTAATAAACCGTGTCATCCTCATCAAACGACGGATTATCAGCATTTGCTTTATAGGCTCTTTGCAAATCAATTCTTCCGTTATCATATTCCTCGTTAAAATAATAATCCTTTATTGAAATATTCAATAAGGAAAGTACAAAGATTAAAATAAAGATAAGCATTAATCTATATGAATTTTTCTTCTTATGCTTCATAGCCATTACCTCTTATAAAATAGTATTAAAAAATAAAAGCACATGGAAATCCATGTACTTTTAGTATAAATAATCATTTCTTTTATAATCAGTATAATTTTGTACTATCTGCCAATCCTTTCATCTCGGCTGCACTCGTCCTTACAGCATCCGTAACAGCATCACCGCCTAAAATTCTTGCAAGCTCATCAATTTCTTCTGATTTATTAAGCTTCCTTATTTTTGTAATAGTTTTATTTTTTTCCACATTTTTTTCAATGCTGTAATGATGATCCGCCATTGCTGCAATCTGAGGAAGATGTGTTATGCAAATAACCTGATGGCTCCTGCTTATAAGTGCCATCTTCTCAGCAACCCTTCCTGCTGTCTTTCCGCTTATACCGACATCTATTTCATCAAAAACAAGTGTCGGTGTATCATCCTCATAAGCCATACAGGATTTAATTGCAAGCATAACTCTTGAAAGCTCACCACCTGATGCAACCTCATAAAGCGGTCTTAACGGTTCACCTACATTGGTAGATATAACAAAATACGCCTCATCATTTCCGTTAGCCGAAAAGCCTTCCGTCTTATCAAATTTCATATCAAAGCTTACCGTCATAAAGTTAAGCTCCTTAAGCGAATCAGTTATTATACTGCATATTTTAACCGATGTCTTCCTTCTTAATTCAGAAAGCTCATCACTTTTTTTGCTGAGCCTTGTTTTTATGTCAGAAACCTCATTACCCAGCATAAGCAGCCTGTCATCATAATTCAAGAGCTCTTCATACTCTTTTTTCATGTCATCAAGACTTTCCATAATATCTTTTATGCTGTCTCCGTATTTCAACTTAAGATTATTAATTAAATCAAGTCTTTTTTCCGTCTGCTTAAACTCTGCCTCATCAAAATCCATGCTTTTTGTATAATCAGAAAACTCTCTGTTAAAGTCATTGAGTAAAGCATCAACATCCTGAAGTAACGAATAAGAATCATTAAGCTCATCATCAAGCTCTGAAAGCTTTTTCATAGCCAGAACAGCACGGGATATCTCATTTGCAGCAGATGTTCTTTCATCATATCCGGTAATCCTGTATATATCATCCGCCAAAGAAAGAATTTCCTTGGAATTAACCGCCTTTTTATAAAAGGCTTGTAGCTCCTTATCCTCATCTTCCTTTAAATTTGCTGACTCAATCTCATTAATTCTGTATGTAAGATAATCCTTTTTCCTTAATCTTTCATCTTTGGAAAGGTTCATCTTGCAAAGCTTTTCGTAAGCATCCGTATAATCCTTATAAAGCTTGGCAACCTCTTTTTTACACTCCTCCAAAGCATCACCACCAAAGCTGTCCAGAATTTCAAGATGTTTATTTTTCTTAAGTAACGTCTGTTGCTCATGCTGCGCATGCAAATCCACAAGTAAAGCTGCTGCCTCCTTAAGCTTTGCAGTTGTTACAGTAAAATCATTTATACGGTTTATAACCCTGCCGGACTTATTCATTCTTCGTGATATAAAAATCTGTCCTTCAGAATCAGGAACAATCTCAAGCTTTGCCAAATCATTGATAATTCTTTTATTTTCAATAAAAAAGACCAGCTCAATAAGTCCGTCTTCTTCAATGTCCCTGAGTAAATCCTTACTAAACTTTTCACCAAGACAAATTCTGAGTGAACCTATAATAATTGATTTACCTGCACCTGTCTCACCCGTAAGAATATTCAGACCTTCTTCAAATCCGATATCGATATCATCTATCAATGCAATATTTTTAATGTGTAAATTTAATAACATCGTTTATTTCTCCAATTACCTTAACTGCCATATTTTTATCTCTTATGGCAAGGAATAACGTATCGTCTCCTGCAATGCAGCCCATAATTTCATTAATTTTCAATCTGTCAACAGAAGCACCGACTGCCATCGCCATTCCGGCAACAGTTTTTATTACAATAATATTTTCTGAAAATTCCATTGAAATTATACTGTTTTTTAAAACCTGTATATAAGAAGCTTCATCCTTATTATCAAAATCCTCGGGATTATCTTTTATTACATATTTTTTCCGTCCTCCCTCGTAAATAACCTTTTTAAGTCTAAGCTCTCTTATATCTCTTGATATTGTAGCCTGTGTTGTATTGAAACCCTCTTTTTCAAGAAGGCTAAGCAGCTCATCCTGTGTTTCTACATTATGTGTAGCAATAATATTCTTTATTACCTCCTGGCGATTGCCCTTCATAGAAAAACTAACCTCCAATCTTATCTCTCAAAACACGATAAAAATTCAAATCATAAAGCTTGACAAGCTCAATTTCCTTTGATGATTTTTTAACATTTATTATATCTCCGGCAGAAAGGCCAGTATTGTTCCCTCCGTCAAAAGAAACAATGGCCTCTGTCTCCTGAGTTTTTCTCTTCTTGACTATCTCGATTTTAATCTCATCTTCACTGTCAAATACTATACTTTTCGATGTAAGTGAATGCGGTGATATAGGTGTTACAACTATAGCCTTGGACTTAGGACTAATAATCGGACCTCCGGCAGATAAATTATATCCTGTTGAACCGGTTGGGGTTGCAACTATAACGCCGTCTGCCTCATATGTATCAAGCAGTTCATTATTTACATATATATTTAAGCCGATAATTCGTGAAAAGCCTGCTCTTGTGATAACTACATCATTTAATGCCGCAAAACATTTATCATTAAAGGAGCCTTCAATCATCATACGCTTTTCAAGCTGATAATCCTTTGCCATAAGTCTGTCAATAGCATCATAAAGATTTGAAACCTCCACCTCCGTAAGAAAGCCGACCGTTCCGAGATTGACACCCAAAAGAGGTACATTGTAGCTTCCGATTCCGGCAGCAGCTCTAAGCATAGTACCATCCCCGCCTATAACAATAACAGCCTTAGCATCATCCATAAACTCTTCTTTTATAAAAGTACCATCATAATCATTTATAACATCACTTACTATAGCTGCTTTAGCTCCCCTGCTATTTATATATTCCAATGTTTTTTTGCTTAATTCTAAATCAATATCCTTATCATTATTGGCGAGAATAAGATATTTATTCATCCTGCATCTCCTTATATTACTTTATAACATCAAGAGTTTCATGTGATAATTCCACAACTCTTTTTATGTCCTCCTGCTTTTGCTTTGACATATACTCTTTTGCTTTTTCATTGTAATTATTATCCTTAGTCAGATATAAAAGATACTCGATATTTCCTTCCGGTCCCTTAACAGGAGAAAAATCAAGCATAAGCGGATAAAGCTCAATCGAAGCAGCAAAGTCCATTACCATTTCTATAACCTCGGCATGAACATTTTTATCTCTTACAACGCCCTTCTTTCCTACCTTCTCACGACCTGCTTCAAACTGAGGCTTAATAAGACAAACTATCTCACCGGTCTTATTAAGAAGATTTTTCACGGGAAGAAGCACCTTAGTGAGTGATATAAAGGATACATCTATAGAAGCAAAATCAATAACCTCATCTATGTCATCAGGCTTAACATATCTTATATTGGTTTTTTCCATACATACAACACGCTCATCATTTCTAAGCCTCCAGTCAAGCTGCCCGTGTCCTACATCAACGGAATATACCTTTACGGCACCATTTTGAAGCATACAGTCAGTAAAGCCTCCCGTAGAAGCACCGACATCCATACAAACCTTACCGTCTAAGTCTATTACAAAGCTTTTCATCGCCTTTTCAAGCTTAAGCCCGCCCCTGCTTACATATTTGAGCGTATTTCCTCTTACTTCAATGCTTACATTTTCCGGAAATAAAGTTCCGGCTTTATCTTCCTTTTCTCCATCCACATAAACTATACCGGACATAATAATTGCCTTCGCCTTTTCTCTTGAAGAAGCCAATCCTTTATTTAAAAGTAAAACGTCCAGTCTTTCTTTTTTAATCTTTTCCTGCATATGACTTTATCCTTATCGGGTCATCCTGATAAAAATCTAAATATTTTCGACCCTTTTTATTTCTTCATAAACCTTTTTTGCACTTATCATCAGTAAATCCCTAAGCTCACTTATCCTTCCGTGAGGAACAATATCCCTTTTAATGGAAGCATCTACATGAACAAGCTTTCCATCCTTATCAAGCCCTCTGTCAAGAATAGCAGAGGAAAGAAGCTCTCCATATCCACCCTTGCTTATATTTTCCTCCATCGTTACGATTATCTTATGATTTTTACATATATTATCCAGCAGCTCATTATCTATCATATTTACAAATCGTACATTAATAAGCGTAGGATTTTTCCCATCCTCTTTCAACATATCATATAATAATGCGGCTTCCTCTACCATATTTCCACAGGCAAAAACAGCTATATCACTACCCTTATAAATTATCTCGCTCTTTCCTGCTTCTATCGGTGCCAAGAATTCACTAAATCCCTTATATGCCATGCCTCGCGCATACTTAATGGCTATAGGTCCGTCATAGGAATAAGCAAATTCCATCATTGCCTCAAGCTCATATCTGTTCTTCGGCGCCATAACTGCCATATTTGGCATATGTGAAAGATAAGAAATATCATATATTCCCTGATGTGTCTCTCCGTCCTGTCCTACAATTCCCGAACGGTCAATCGCAAAAATAACATGCAAATTTTGCATACAAACATCATGTATAATCTGGTCATACGCCCTTTGCAAAAATGAAGAATAAATTGCTACAAACGGAACAAGCCCGGACTTAGCCATTCCGGCCGCAAAGGTAACCGCATGCTGCTCCGCAATACCGACATCAAAGCATCTCTTTGGATATTTTTCCGCAAATTTATAAACTCCTGTTCCTATAGACATGGCCGCAGTTACCGCCACTATATCCTCATTATTATCTGCAAGTGAAATAAGCTTATTTGCAAATATATCCGTATAGGTTTTATGCTTCTTTTTTTCAACAAGATGCCCCGTATCTTTATCAAAAGAAGAAATACCATGAAAATAATCCGGATGTCTTTCCGCAAATCTGTAGCCTTTTCCTTTTTTGGTTTTAACATGAATTATAATAGGCTTATTCAGCTTAAACGCCTGCTTAAATATAGAGACCATATTGTCAATATCGTGTCCGTCAACAGGTCCAACATAAGTAATCCCAAGCTCCTCAAAAAAAGAACCGGGTACAAAAAACTGTTTGATATTATCCTTAGAGCGCTTAAGAATACGTGCAACCTTTGTTCCCGTTTTTGTGGCAAGGAGACTCTGCTCAACACCGGACTTAAAACCATTGTACGCATCTCCGACTCTTATACTTGTAAGATATTTGGAAAGTCCTCCTACATTTTTATCAATCGACATCTCATTATCATTTAATACGATTACACAGCCTGTCTTTGTCTGTGACAGACTGTTTAACGCCTCATAAGCCATACCGCCTGTCATAGAGCCGTCACCGATAACTGCTGCCACCTTAAAGTCCTCTTTCTTTAAATCTCTTGCAACTGCAAAGCCCATAGCAGCAGAAATACTTGTTGAGCTATGTCCGGTATTAAAAACATCCGTTTCACTCTCACAGGATTTTGGGAATCCGCTCATACCGCCATATTCTCTTAAATGCTCAAAAGCCTCTTTTCTTCCTGTCAAAAGCTTATGCGTATAAGCCTGATGTCCAACATCAAATATAAGCTTATCCTTTGGAAAATCCATACAAAGATGAAGTGCCATGGTAAGCTCGACAGCTCCGAGATTGGAAGCAAGATGACCTCCCTTTTCACTGACCTTATCTATCAAAAACTCTCTTATTTCTTCTGCAAGCCTTATATAGTCCTCTTTATTTATTTTTTTAATGTCATTTGCATAATTAATGCTATCCAAAAGTTCCATCTATTTATCCCTGTCAATCAGCGTTTTTATCAACTCACATAATTCTTTTTTTGCATCATCATTTTTAACTTCAATACTGTTTATTATGTCTTCAGCTTTTTTTGACATCTCTTCAACATATTTTTTTGAAGCTTCTATACCGTAAATTGTCGCATAAGTATACTTCTCATTTTTCTCATCACTGTGAACAGGCTTTCCTATTACATCCTCATTACCTACTATGTCAAGGATATCATCCTGAACCTGAAAAGCCATGCCGACTGCCCGTGCAGCTTCTTCAAGCTTTAAAACCGTTTCATCATCTGCTTTGGCAATATAAGCCCCAACCATCATAGAACTTTCTATAAGAGCTGAGGTTTTATTAATATATATGTAATTAAGCTCATCTAAAGAAAGCTTCTTACCCGACATAACAACATCCTTTGACTGACCTCCCAGCATACCGTATATTCCCGCCTTTTTACAAAGCACTGTAAAAGCCTTCTCAATACCTTCATCCTTCGGTCTTATCAAAAAGGCCTTTGCGGCGGTTTCAAAAGCATAATTCAAAAGTCCGTCCCCTGCAAGAATTGCAATATCCTCTCCAAATTTTACATGTACCGTTGGTTTACCTCTTCTAAGATCATCATTGTCAAGTGCCGGCAAATCATCATGGATAAGCGAGGAGGTATGAATCATTTCTATTGCTGCCATAAAAGGACCTATTACGCTCTCATCATAAATATCCGATACATCCGTAAACATATCATGACAAAGCTTCATAAATCTTGGTCTTAACCTCTTACCTCCTGCCGAAAAGGCGTAATTCATGGCATAAATCACATTCTGCTGATAGCCCTTTGCCGTTGGAAGATATTTATAAATTATTTTTTCAACGGTTTCGATATCACTCATCATTTAAAATCTGAATCTCCTTTTCAACGCCCTCTAAATTCTCTCTGCATGCACCTACAAGTTTGACTCCCTCTGTATATAGAGCGATGGAATCCTTTAGACTTGTTTCAGAGCTTTCTAAAAGCTTGTTTATCTCTTCAAGTCTTTCGAAGGCTTCTTCAATCACAAGATTATTCTGTTCATTATTTGCATTTTCTGTTTTTTTACTCATAAAGAATCTTATTAACCTCACTGACTACGGCCTTTATACTACCGCTTTTTATCGTAATTTCTATCTTATCATCAATACTTACATCTTCCACATCCAAAATTGGCTTGTCCTCTTTTTCTATATAACCAAAACCGCCTACAAGCTTGGCCGTAGGAGAAAGTCCGTTAAGCCTCGTTGCAAGAATCTCATATCTGTGTCTGTAATTTCCGTATTTTTTCTCCATCGCCTTTTTGAGCCTATCAAAAATCTCTGCAAGATACTGATTATTATTATCAAGCTTTGATTTTGGGGAAAGCGCATTTAAACCGCCTTCAAGCTTATCAAGCATAAGCCTTACATAAGAAAGCTTTGATTTTATACGGTTATCCAAAGAGCTTTTATAGCTTATTAACCGGTTAATTGCAGTCATTATATCAGGAATAGCAAGCTCACATGCGGCAGAAGGTGTTGGTGCCCTTAGATCAGCCGCATAATCCGCCAAAGTTATATCAACCTCGTGTCCTGTTCCGGAGATAATAGGTGTCTTTGCCTCGTAAACGGCTCTTACAACCTTTTCTTCATTAAAAGCCCACAAATCCTCCATCGAGCCACCGCCTCGCCCGATTATAATCGTATCCATATCCATATTATCAAGTTGCTTTATTCCTCTTACAATCGAATCGGCCGCTCCCTCTCCCTGCACTTTAGCAGGAAAAAGAAAAAGCTCCACATACGGATTTCTTCTTTTTGCAATATTTCTTATATCCTGAATTGCTGCTCCCGTTTTTGCAGTTACAATTCCAACCTTCTTTGGATACTTAGGAATCGGCTTTTTAATATCAAAATCAAACAGACCTTCTTCATTTAGCTTATTTTTAAGTCTTTCAAACTCCTCGTAGAGATTACCAATGCCGTCAAGCTTTATGGAAGAAGCATAAAGCTGATATCTGCCATCTCTTTCGTAAACACCGATTTTTCCGGTAACCAAAACCATCTGTCCGTCATAAAGTCTGAAATCAAGACCATTTGGAATACTGCCCTTAAACATAACCGCCGGAAGGGTTCCCGTTTCATCCTTTAACGAAAAATAAATGTGCCCCAGGCTATGATACTTACAATTAGAAACCTCTCCCTTTATGGTAAGACTTCTAAGCACATAATCCTGGGTTATAATATTCTTTATGTAATTATTAATCTGTCCTACACTATATATCTTCATAAGCTTTAATCATTGAGCTTAGTCAACACACCATTGACAAAGCTTCTTGCATCCTCGCCACAATAGGTCTTTGAAAGCTGTACTGCCTCACTTATTGCAACATTAACCGGAATATCATCATCATATTTTATCTCATAGACGGCAAGACGCAGTATAGCAAGCTCTGCCTTACCTATACGTTCAATGCTCCAGCCGACGGATATTTCGCTTATAATATTGTCAATATCCCCGATAAGACTGATTATTTTTCCAGCCTTATCGGTTATATAAGCTTTATCTTCATCGGATAAATCAGGGATTTCATCAAGAGAAAAACCAATCTGCTCTTCCATCTCATCGATAGTGTTAAACTCCAGCTTAAATAGTATTTTAAAGATATTATCTCTAAGATTTCTTCTTGTCATACATAAACCTGCTTTCCAACCGGAACACTAATCAAGCTTAATTCCTGAAACTACGACATTTACAACTGTGACATTTAATCCTGTCATTGTTTCAATAGACTGCTTAACCTTTGCCTGTACTTCCTTTGAAACCTTAGCTATATTGTTACCATACTCAAGCTCAACAGAGATATCAGCCTCAACATTTCCATCAACGATTGAAACCTCGACACCCTTAGCAAGCTTCTTCTTGCCAAGCTTACTAACTACCTCCTTAGAAATTCCTCCCGTCAGTCTTGCAACTCCATCTACCTCTATGGCTGCTATTCCTGCTATTGATGCAACAACATCATCAGCTATATTAATCTTACCTATGCTTTCTATATTTTTATTTTCCTCCACGACAATTGCCTCCTATCAAAAAATATTTACCTAATTATACCCAATATTTTATGATATTGCAACAAAATCACATAGAGAAATATCACTTAGACATAGATGTAATTACAATTTGGTCCACGGTACATCCTGTTTTCCTGACAACTATATCTTCAATCTGCGCTCTATCGATATCACTAAGCTCGCTTTTATCTACAACTACATCCACTGAGCTGTCGCTTATTGATACGATTGCATTATCAAAGCCCTTTGCCATAAGAAGAGTTTCTGCATCCGCTTCTTTATCCATATCATCCGTAAGCTTTACATATGCTTCCGTCGCCTGCTGTACGGTTACCTCATCCATACTGTCGCCATTTATAATTTCAAGATAATACTCCTTACTTTTTGAGCGGGCCTGCTCACGATTTAATTTAATATTTACAAGATTGCCGGAAACATCTGCCGAAGTAAGAATAGCCTCTCCTATATCCTCTTCGCTCGAGTTAAGCTCTATATTTTCTTCCTCTTCAACATCATAAAAAGCAAGCTCCCCATAAGCAGCATCCGCTTGCTCACTGCTTATATCCGACTCAGCAAATGCCGCCTTACTATCATCCTTCTTCTCCTTATTACCGAGATTGATATTATTACCCGAAAAATTTATGTAGCCGGCAACACCAAGCAAAACAGTAAGAGCTGCTATAACAATTTGATTTTTCTTAAAAGTCTTTTTCATAATTAAAAACACCCTCCTAATTCTTAATCAATACTGCCACCTTATGTGCAGGCAGATTAAATAAAGCACATACTGCAAATGAAATATCTGCCGCACAAGCAGCATCCTTTACATCCGCAACAATTAAAACTCCATCCACACATCCAAAATCCTTATCCGCACCGCCATCATATAAATCTGTTTTATCTGACTCGCGCTTAAGTGAAACCATAACGCTCATTGTTCCCTTTCCATAGGATTTTTCCAAAATATCTGTAAGCTTTTCTTCATAATAAGCTGCATAGCTTTCATAGGTACCGACATCCCTTGACAGTGCATCATCAGTATCGGCACTATCCGTAGGCTTATACGTACTGTTTGAAGCTTTAAAATTATTGTTGTTCTTTACCGGCATAACTACAATAAGTAACAATATGCCTATCAATATAAATGTGAGAAGTTTACCTGATTTACCCTTGAACTTTTCAAATAAAGAATTTAACTCCATCATTTCACCGTCTTACTATATATATACTCTCTAAATCAAATTTATAGACATCATTAATTAATTTTTTCAAATTATTTTCATCAAAATCTCCCGATAAATATATCGTTATGCTTATAAAGCTGCCATTTTTATCGGTTATTACAGAAGTCTTATCAACCGCATAGCCCTGATTGTTTAAATCTTGCTTTATCGCCTCATTTATCCCACTTTCATAAAAGCTTATATTATCAGCTTTTTCCTTTAATTCCTCCTCATATGAATTAAAGGTCAGATACTCATTCACACTTTTTGAAAGCCGGTCGATATCTCCCTCACTTATACCAAATAAAAAAACGATTGGCCTGGCAAGTAAAATCACAAGAATAAGACCCATATAAAAGGAAATGTACCTTTCATAATTTTTTCCGGGAACCAGCTTCATGACAAGTCCCGAAATTATAAGATATAATACAAGACCTTTAATCCACGAAGAAACCATATAAACTATAAACCACCTCCGTTTCCCGTTGCATAGGCCATTATGGCTATGGTAAGAACAAATAGTACTGCCGCAGAAAAAAGAGAAAGCATCAAAAGTCTGATTCCCTCCGCCAGGCCTTCAATCCCCTCTATATACCGTTTCTCGCCAATAGGCTGAAGTATAACGGAGGTAAGCCTTACTATTATCATAACAATAAAGGTCTTAAGTAATGGGGTAAGAACTATAAGCCCAATAAATATGATACCTGCTATTCCGATACTGTTTTTTACTATTACGCCTGCTCCAAAGAATGTCCCTGTAAGAACAGATATCATTGAGCCCGTCGGTAAAGCCTGAATAAGCTTACCGGCCATATTTTTCCCAAGCATATCAATATGAGGTTCTATAAGACTTTTAATTATGTTAAGACCTGCTATAAATACAATTATGGTTTTTAAAATCCAGTTTACCAGACTGTTTATAAGCTTACTCATTTTAGAAAAATAATCCTCTTTATTAAGATTATTGATAAGAGAAACAATAACAAAAAACTTTATCATCGGAATAACAACATTAATTATGATAACCTGAACAAGCCAAATTCCTATCATAATAATCTCATAAACAGCAGCCGCCGACTGAGCATGTCCGACAAAATTAATTGAAACTGCATAAACAGGGATAATAATCTTTATAAGATTCAGCAAAACATTTAATGCTTCTACAACCATATCGAGTGTAACGCTAAAGGATGTAAGCATAATTCCGGTAATTATAAGATATGTTATGTAAAACCCGTTTTCACTGATAAAGCCGTTTCCGAGAGAGTTAGAAAAATTAACAAAAATCGAGCCAAGTAAAACTATACTTATAAGAAGAAGCATGAGATTTTTACTATCTTCAATCTCTTCAATAAAAATCTTTTTAACCATTGCTTTTAACTTATTTCCCATATCCTTAGTATCATCAGCAGATATATCCTTAACCATATCCTCAATACTTACGGAAAAAATAATGCCGTTTTTTTTCAGGGTTCTGTCAACGGAATCAATATCCAAAATATCAAATATTTCCTCATAGGCTTCCTCTTTGCTTTTAGTAAAAAAGGGCTCTGCCGTATCCTCATCCTCACCCGGATAAGCATTTCCTCCGGCACTTAATGCAAGGAACAAGATAAAAACAAGACTATGTATCCGAATATTCATCCAATCACCTCATCATGCTTAAAATAATATCTATAACCTGTCCAAGAACAGGAAGACTTATCATAAGCATTGTCAGCTTTCCTAAAAGTTCAATCTGTGAAGCCACTGCCCCGTAGCCTGCATCCTTACTTATACCGGCCGCAAACTCACATATATAGGCAACTCCGATAAGCTTGAGAAGTATAAGAATATAGGTTTTATCTATATCCACATTCAGGGATATATTTTTTATTCTTCCTATGATAAGTCTTATCCTTTCCACACAGACAGCTATTATGGCAATGCAAAGAGAAAGACTGATTATACTGCTAATCTCCGGACTTTTATTTTTTAGGCTTAAAGCCAAAATAACCGCTATAACAATAAGGGACATCAAAGCACCAATATTCAAATCTGACACCTCATTTTAAATAATCAAAAATTAAAAAGACTGTTTATGTCACTAAACAACTGATAAATATATGGAACAATCCAGGAAAGTACGATAACGAGTCCGGCAAGACTAACGATATATGCCTGATCATCTCTTCCTGAATGCTTTAAAACCTGATTAAGCAAGGCAACAACTATACCTACCGCTGCTATTTTAAATATAAGTGAAATAGTCATTAAAATTATCCCCTTAAACCAATACTACTACTGTCAAAATTCCCAAGACCGTTCCCGCAACCACGGAAACCTTCATCCGATCATACAAATTCTCATCAAGCTTTAGTATTTTTTCATGAAGATTATCGATTTCAAGCCTAAGCCCCATCTCCTGAGCACTTATATCGAGATATCCAAGTGTCTGACCTATCGGCTTAAGCTCCTCTATATCACCCTCAGTAAGACAGGTGCTTTTATCAAGCTCCGAAAGTGAAAGACACCATATATCATAAAAATCTCCTCCATACAGCCTGTCAGCTAAAAGCCTTAGCCATTCGGCAAAGGGCTTGTCTGTTTTTTTTGCAGAGTTCAAAAAAGCCTCCTGAAGAACAGAATGTCTGTACCTTATATCATTTGAAATTAATATCATAATTTTCTCCATACTTTTAAGACTTTCCAATCTTTGTTTCATTCTTAATGCCCTGTTTACCCCGCACAAAAGAAATCCTCCAAGCACAAGAAAAATACCGATTAATTTGCAGCCAAATACGATTGAAGCAATAAATCATTTCCCCTCTCATCAAAGATATTTTCAATATTACCTATTCCGCGCTTATTGCCTAAAACTATATACCTTTCAAAAGCCTTTTCATCAACAAGCTTTCTTAAAACAGGTTTTGTTCTTATATCGTCAATTGAATATCCGTGAACGGTTGCTATAATTCCACATCCGCAGTTAATAACATACGAGATAACATCTATATCCTCTCTGCTTCCTATTTCATCCACTGCAATAACCTTTGGATTCATCGAGCGAAGCATCATAAGCATTCCGTAAGCCTTTGGACAGGCATCCAGTATATCGGTTCTTATACCGACATCATTTTGCGGAACACCCTTATAGCAGGCTGCTATCTCGGAACGCTCATCTACAACCCCAACATTCATTCCTTTTACATAGCCTGTTCCATCAGAAAGACATCTTACCATATCCCGAAGCAGGGTTGTCTTACCACAGCCCGGTGGTGAGATGATAAGAGTGTGAAGCACACGACCGTCCCTTATGAGATACGGAAGGACCTTAACTGCACAGCCTTTTATCTGATGGGCAATTCTTATGTTTATAAAAGAAATATGTTTAACGCTTTTTATATTATTGTTATCCATAACAGCCTGTCCCATAAGACCTACCCTGTGTCCGCCGTAAATAGTTATATAACCCTGTCTTATCTCATCCTCATATGCATAAAGCGAATAATCCGATATCATATCAATTACATATTTAATATCTTCTGCATTTACTCTGTACGCAAGCTTTCTATTAACAGTAAAATTCCTTTTCTCACATAAAAAATATTCTCCGTCATTAAATACAAAAATCAGTGGTTCGTTTATTCTGAGCCTTATCTCAATTAAACTCGAAAAATCAATATCTATATCTTTAATCAGACATCTGATTGATGGCGATAAAATTTTTAAAATTACATCATTCACTTTCCAATCCGCCCCCTTTAAAATAAATATATGTAATTACCAAAAAAATATTACCGGGATAAGCTTGTTTTAGAAAAAACAGTTGAAAAAAAACAGTATTTATATTAGAATTAGGTATATGCGATTTTAAGGAGGAAAATTATGGTATCAGCAGGAGATTTTAAGAATGGTATAACAATTGAATTAGAAGGTAATATCTACCAGATAATTGAATTTCAGCATGTAAAACCGGGTAAGGGAGCAGCTTTCGTAAGAACCAAGCTCAAAAATATAAAAAGTGGCGGTGTTGTAGAAAAAACCTTCCGTCCAACTGAAAAGTTTGAAAATGCACATATCGATCGAAAGGATATGCAGTACTTATATCAGGACGGCGATTTATACTACTTTATGGACAGCGAAACCTACGACCAGATAGCAATTAATGCTGATGTAATAGGCGATGCACTAAAGTTTGTTAAGGAAAATGAAAACTGTAAGATAGCTTCACATAACGGCTCAGTATTTGCAGTTGAGCCTCCTATCTCAGTAGACTTGCTTGTTACAGAGTGTGAACCGGGTGTAAAGGGTGATACAGCAACAGGTGCTACCAAGCCTTGTACAGTTGAAACGGGTGCTACCTTAAATGTTCCGCTCTTCATCAATCAGGGTGATATGATACGAATTGACACAAGAACCGGTGAATATTCATCCAGAGCATAATATATCAACATATAACCAAGAGACGGCTTACACCGTCTCTTTGTTATATACATATTAATTTTTTGGGAGATAAGGCAAGGTTCCTATAGCCGTCTTTTGTTACAACGACAAGATCTTCTATACGGACTCCGAATTCTCCCGGAAGATAGATTCCCGGTTCGACAGTTATGGTTACTCCGGGTTCAAGAATGTCATGACATTTTGGTGAAAGCCGAGGCTCCTCATGGATAAAAAGTCCAACGCTGTGTCCAAGTCCATGTCCGAAATAATCTCCGTATCCCGCATCAGCAATGATATCCCTTGCAGCTTTATCTATATCCGAGCATACTGCTCCCGGCTTCACAAGCTTAAGAGCTTTTTGCTGTGCATTGAGGACAGTTTCATATACTTTCTTTTGTTTATCTGTAGGATTTTTTCCTATATATACTGTTCTTGTCATATCTGAGCAATAACCCTTATACACACATCCAAAATCCATAGTAAGAAAATCACCCTCGCAAATCACCTTATCCGTAGGAACAGCATGTGGAAGTGAGGAATTATTACCTGATGCTGCAATAGTATCAAAGCTTAAACCCGATGCACCATGACTTCGCATATAATTTTCAAGAAGTAACGCAACCTCCACTTCTGTCATGCCGGGCTTTATAAGACTTATTACATATTCAAAAGCCATGTCTCCAATTTTCTCAGCCATGGCTATTTTTTCGATTTCATCAGCTCTTTTAATTCTTCGTAATTCATTTATCCTGTTATCTAAAGGTAAAAGTCCGATTTTGTCGTCAAGTTCATCTAAAAATGTCTTAAATTGCTTATATGAAATCTCTTCATTTTCAAATCCGACACGAATAGTATTCCCTTTACACACACTGTTTGCACAGGTTTTACACGAAGAATCCACATCTGATTGTGCACAATTTGTCTCTTTAAAAAACTTATCGCATAAAAGTCGATTTATACAACCTGCATAACCTTCTGACTTTATATCTACACATGTAAATCCGGGAGCTTCTATAGTTACCTGCTCCGTATATCTTGAATCCGTAAGTATATACTTATCACTTAAGGTGATAAGTGCCATACCCGTATGTCCGCTATATCCCGACAGATAGTGAATATTATATCCGTCAGTTAATATAATAGCATTCATTTTTAATTTTTTCATAAGATTATATATTCTGTCCATATTTATACCTCACAGCTTATAATAATTCTTTTATATTATATCACTGTTTTTAAAGATTAAAAAGCGGCATGAAAAATAATATTAAAAAAACCCCTTTATGAATTTCTTCATAAAGGGGTTTAACTTTAAATTTTATCAATTATATCTAAATAATTAATATCATTTTGTGTCATCTCAAAGAGATGTGGTAATAGCTTAATCTTGATACGCTGGTAAACTATGTTGCCCTTTGAATCCGTTGCCTCGATTACAATGTATGTGTAATCCTGATTATATGGTTCAAAGTATTCAGGCTTTAACTGAAGCTCAGCAATATCCTGACCTACATCATATATTGTACCTGCCGCAAGACCACTCTTCATATCTGCTATAAGTATATGATTTGCATCATTTATATAAACATTTGAATTAGTGGTTAAGTAATCAAGGTCATAGTAAATTCTTACTCTTTCAAGCTTATTACCTGCCTCACTTGTATCTACATATACACTGAAGCTGAATTCCGGATAAACATTATTATCCTTAACTTCCATAAAGTAATCCGAGCCATCCTTATCCATCTTATCACTTGTCTTATAATCATAAACCGTGATAGAAGGCTGATTAACCGAAGGCTTAACGGAATTAACAATTATATTGATATAAAGTCTACGCTCATCATTGTTATCCTTACCAAGTCCGGTAATCTTTGAATGTCCGGCACCACAATAGTTTACATTGCCGTAAGAATAGATGAAGTAGTTATCCATACCATCATTTCTTGAAGCTGCATACATAGATGAAGCCGATGTGGCATCACTGCCCTGCTTAGTATTGTTACCACCTGCAAGGGAATACCATACAGTCATCTTAGAGCTGTCAAGCTCAAGTGCATATGCCTGTGCATGTGTACCTGATATATTGAGATTATCACTAAGTGTGAACGGATACTGTGTAATTATACCCTTATTGTTCTGGCTTGCCTTATCAGTACCATATTTAGGAAGATCCTTTGCATTATTCTTTGCATCCATATACCAGAATGTGGATGTACTCCAAGAAATATCTGCATATCTATAAGGTGATGACCCAGGATTATTAGCATCATCCGCAGCCATAAATGTATCTGTATATACAACATTAGTTAAATACTTAGTAATTCCAAAATTACTAAACGGAAGCTTCATATCGCTTACCCATGAAGCATATCTTCCCGTATCAGTAGTCTTCTTATATGACAGGTTAGTCATAAAGTATCTGTCAGAATCAATTGATGCATAAGGAAGATAATATACTCCTGCCTGAGGACTATTTGCTGTAAGTCCTCTGTTTCTGTCCATACCGAAGTATCCTCTAAGCGTAGCTGTAAGTGTATGAGAACCATTGTCTCTTGCTGCTGTTAAGGTATCATGGAATAAAAGTACGCTTCCATCATCAGCCATATAATCTGCAAGATCAGCTAACGCATATGAATTGGTTATATCATCACCCGCAAAGTCATCCGAAGGACCGATGATTACCATATCATAACAGCCTGTAAGCCAGTTCTCAGGATGAGCATATCTGTTAAGCTCCTTATACTGGTCATGATAGGTTATCTCAATATCCTTCTTATCCCTGTATGCATAATATGCGTTTGCAAGTGCCATAGTCAAAGCATTATTTTCACTGTCAAAATTATCGTTAAATCTACCTGCTCCCTCATTTATTGCATTAAATATATCTGGATATCTCTTTGTAATCTTAATAGTCTTTAAATCCTCTGCATATCCATACGTATTATCTGCAATAACAGCATCCATAGCTGCCTCAAGAGCTACAATAGTTGTCTCAGTATCACTCTTGGCACTCATATAGTTTTGATATGCTGCATTTGCATCCTCTGTATACTGTCTCTTAAGTATAAATGTATACTTTTCTGCATCTGTTGTACAGAGTGACCACTCTGCATAATCAGGATCTGATGCATCTATAACAAAGCTGTTGATTGCAGCTGTCATAGTTGCCACATCTGCATTGTAGTAGGCATCATGTATACCCTGTGAAATATCTTCAAACTCACTTCTAAGTAATATATCAAGGTCAAAGTCATACAAATCACTTACGTCATCAGCAAGGTTAGTAGACCAGTCGTCTATACCAGTATAACCGCTTGCTGATAAGTTACTGTCATATCTCGGAATACCGAAGATATGTTCATGTTTTCCAAGATACACTTCAGAATTTTTATCCTTTGTACTTTCAAAATAAGCACCGGTACCATCATACCACATACTAAAATGACTTGTAGTATTAGCGTAAGGATTATATTCAAGCCTCTCATAAACATTCTGACATACTGGACAGAAGTAAAGTGAATTGGAGCCCTGTGCACCTTCACCCATAGTAGAAGTAAGTTTTCCATTAGAATCAACCTGAGCAGCCCCCGGCATTATCTGAAGAACTCTTACTGTCTGCTTCTGGTTATTCTTATTCTTGATATAGGATACACCCTTTACATAAGCTGTAAGATCTGTATTCTTATCCTTAACCTGAAGCATCCAGCTTATAGGACCGAAGTAGCTGTCTGCTACAGTACACTTGAGCGAATTCTTAGTTACGTCCGCATCCATCTCAGTCTCAAAATTATTGTCACCATCATCATCTACAAGAAGCTTTGTCTCATAATTTGTTGAGCCCTCAACCTCAAATGTAAAGTTAAGCTTACCCTCTGAAAGCCTTGTGTCTGCATCATAATAATTATATGTTACAGGCATTGATGTAACTGTAATCTTAGGTCTTTTTACCGAGGTTGCAACAAGGGTATTAACAGCCTTGTAATCAGTAAAGCTTACATCGTCAGAGGTATTACTGATTCCCCATAAAACTGTTTTCTTACCATTGTCGGTTGTTCCGTCAAGAGTCTTCTTGGAATAACAGCTATCAAGGAACTTTCTCATATTACAGTCAGGGTCAATGGAATTCTGTAAAGACTCCATATTTAAGAAATCATTAGGATCTCCCAATAACTGAATAACATGAGTAAGGTCATTGTTATTAACCTCATTATTAATCTGCCATGCTGCCATTCCTATAGTTTGTGCCATAGCATCCTGATCATTATATCCCATTGCAGACCATATATTCTTAAGTATAGTATTAGCAACAGAAGGATCACTTGCACCACCTATCATAGCCTCATAAGCTACCGATACATCATCTTCTATGATGACAGGCATACCGGCATCTACATACTGGTTAAGCTCAAGAAGTCTGTCATAGGATATATCATTACCGTTAAGTAACGCAAATGATGACTGATATGAACCGCCTATCTGAACTTCTGCCATAGGGCTTCCACCACCTACAGCGCCACCAGACTCTCCCAAATGATTAACGGATACGTTAATCATATCTCCGTTATGAGAATACATAGTGTATATAGGTAAAAATTTTAAATTTTCAGTAGTTACATGATTACCGACACCACCTGCATATCTCATAAGACCAGATACACTTCTCCAGCTTCCTGCATCCTTAAGTGCCGTTCTGTTACCACCTACATATATAAGGTCATAAGTTCCAAGGATTGGTTCCTTGCTTGCTGCAAGCTCTTCCGTTGACATATGAACAAGATTAATCTTGCTTTCATCTATACCAACCGCCTCAGCAATCTTAGTCTTTGTAAGCTCCCAATCATAGTACTCAACGGTTACATGACCGTCTTCATCAGTTGGAAGCAATGTCTTATCGACATCATTAAGTACGTTTGCAGGAATTGTATAGTATGAACCACCATTTACAGTCTCTGCAACATAGGTGTCTATCGGATAACATGGCTGAATCTCAAGTACGGTAAACATATTAGATGAGCTTCCATTACCACCTATACCTCTGTAAGTGGATTTATTGATAAGGTCTGCTATCGCACCGGCACCTGTTTCATTACCGGCTATCATAATGTTAAATTTCTTTGTGCTTGTAACCATGATATTTGTGTATCTGGCAATGTTATCAGTTGTTGCAACCATGTAGTAAAGCTCTAAGTAGTTGTATGAGCTAAAGTCACTTACTGAACCGCCTGTGCTCACACTTGTTGAGCTACCCATACTTGCAGGATATACGATACTGACACTACCATACATGGCAGCGGCAAGCTTCTTATATAAATCCTCTGATATATCACCCGTTACCGTTTCATCGATTATAATGAAGTCATATGCACCAAGCTCAAAATCCGTATCCTCAACATCTGTTAAAGTTGCTTCATCAACCTGAATGAGATTTGGTACTGCATACTTACCATTGTAGATACCATCTGCAACAGCTGTTCCGGTTATATCATAAATCTTTGATGTGGAACCGGCAGGGAGTGCAAAATCATCCGTTGAAGAAGGTGTATGATATCCAGTAAAATCCGAATATTCTACCAAAGTATCAGGTAAAAGCTCTGTCTTCATAGTACTTGTACTTGTACCACTTGCACTAAGTACAAGGAACTTAGACATAGTTTTTGTATCCTCTACCACAGGATTTCCATCTGCATCATTAACTACGTTTCCTTCTGCATCCTTTTCTTCCTTAATAAGTGTAGTCCACTTACCCTTTGTGTTCTGCTTTGTACCGTTTATACCGAGGTACATAGAACCATTATTATGTGACAGGAACTGCTCTACAGTCTGCTTTGAAGTATCCCATGCAAATGTATAGTAGTATACACCTGATGTAAATACATCCGTTGCAAGAGAAGCCATAGTTTCCTGCTTTGAAGTGCTGTCATCGTTCTTGCCGGATGCAGCCTGACTGTTAATGATAAGCGGTTTATAATCACCTACTGCATACGTATGGAGGATATTATATAATTCCTCACATATATCATTACTTATGCTAAACGGGGTCTTGCCTTCATTAACATATATAAGGTCTGCATTTGATATTGCCACAAGGGCTGCAGTGCTTTCATTGGTGATTGAAGATGCCTTATATGGCGTATACTTAACCATTCCGGTCTTCATAATATTACCAAGAGTTGAATAACCATTGACTACATAATTTTCAAAGTCCTTATTTGTACAGAATTCCTGAAGTCCTGACGGAGTATCCGAGTAAATCTCTACTATATTGTAGTATGGGTCTACATCAGGATCAGTACTGTTGGAGGTTGCTATAATGTAATCAATGTTGGTTTTTGAACTAACATTTGCTGCGGTGTCATTTGATGCCAATACAGTTATATCATTTTCCTCATCCGCATGAGAAAATGATAAGAAAGTTACGGCAATAGCCATAAAAAGCATCGCAACTAATGCAGTTATTGTTAGTTTCTTACTTCTTTTCATCTTGCTCTTACCATCCTTTCTTACTTTTCCAATACATCTGAGTTTCTGACTTTTACCATACCCTCTGTCAAATAACTGAAGGATTTGTCATCAAAATAGATATATAAGCCTATTGCTCCGTTTGTTCCGTCAAATGTCATAATACAGCTCGTCATATCCGTACCATCATTTAAGGTATGCTTAAGTGAATCGGAATAAAGGTTATACTTTGCATCCCCTGATATCACATCATCCAAGCCGGTCTGTAAAGAATGTCTCTTTTCGTAGTATACATTCTTTTCATCAAAGGTGAAGGTATTTCTCTGTGTATCATTGATATTATATATCAGAGGAGATGTCTGTTCCTTAATCACGTGAACCGATTCTCCTGTTAGAGCATCCATCATATCCTTTTCGTCTTCACCGAATAGTTCAACATCAATCGAAAGTGCAATGTCAATCTGTATTTCCTTTACAAATATCAGCTTTTCCGGTGATGCCGATTCAAAATAATGAATGATACCCTCATCTATTCCCTGACTCTTTAATGCTTCTTTTTCCTCCTCTGTAGCTACATAATAACATTCTGTATAGGAAGTTATATTTCCGTCCTTACCGTCTTCAACCTTTTTATAGTCTTGAAGAAAAGTCTTAGCCGCATCAGCACTTGCAAAAGTCACCTCATAGCCATGTACAACAATCTTTTTTGACTGCATCAGGACATCCGACATCTTGTCATATACCGCTTGTGCCTCATTTTGAACTGAAATGTCTGCTCGTGATTTTCTGAAGCTTAATACACTGCTTCCCATAAGCGTACCTACCGCAGTCATAATGAAAGCAAGTATCGCCAATGCAATAACAAGTTCTACAAGAGTGAAACCGTCATTGCTTTTAATTTTTTTCATAAACGTCATCACTCTCCTATCTATCCTTTACCGCATCTGTTATATAGCTGCCATTTTTATTTATCTGTACACGAGATATGGATGAACCGCCTTTTTTAGAAAACTTATACGTTCCATATCCGCTTACACATTCACCCTTTTTGTTATAACATATAGCAAAAACATTATATCCGCCAAGAGTATATTCCGTACCGGATATGCTCTCCATCTTAATCTGAATATAAGATGAGAGGCATTCTCCTTTTCCGTTATGTGCATTTACAGATTGTATATATGGATCATCAGCACCTAAGTTCCATAGTGCGTATGAGCCATCAGGCTGTGCTATAAAAACACATTTTTGAAGATATATCTTATTCTTATCTCCATTATTGTCATAGTAAAGCTTTATTCCCGGTGCATATTTCTTTTCCGAGTCATCAATTGTACCATCAAGATTATAATCAATACCCTTATTCTTGGCTGTGCTTGCCAACTCCGAAAGAGCATCCTCAAAGGTACTTGCTGCCTCCTTAGCCTTAGCAGTATGCATAACCGTAAGTGTAACAAAGGATGCACCTGTCATTATAACGATTGTGGCAATTACAATTATGAGCTCTATCAAGGTGAAACCGCTGTTGTTATTTACCATCTTTTTGATAATCTTCTTCATCGGCACCACCTCTATTCCACATTCTTCATCCAGTTGTTGAATCTTACAACATCTGTATAGTCTATGGTATCAATTGTCTTTTTAGTTGTAGAATCGCTTAATTCCTCTACAGCAGAGCCCTCATATCCCTTGAATAACTCAAGGAGTCTCTGGCAATCCTCATCAGCGGATAACTGACACTCTCTTAAGACTGACCGACATATCTCAGAGCTTGCGGTTATCGTCTGAAGGTCATTTGTAACATAAACCTTTCCGCCTGCAACTATAAGTCCTTCAAAGCCTGTAACACCCGGTGCAAAGGTAACATCACCCTTTGTAATAATCATACCCTTAAGTACACCGGAGCCTGTTACATTGACATCGGTATCAGAATATACAACATAATATCCGGATGTAAGGTCAAGCTTCTTGGTAGTATTTAACTTATCATAATTAAGGAACTTATTAATAGGTGTAATGGATGCCTCGCCGTAGTCATCATCTGCAACAAGCTCATCTATATAAGTCATCTCATTTGCATCATATATATGTCCAAGATTCCACTTGACATAATTATATTCTTTTTCAAACTCATCCGAATAATCAGTCGGAAGGCCACTTGCTACATCTATAAAATTCTGAGTAGTAAATAATGTTGATATATCTGCATCATTATTTAAAGCCACATCAAATGTCGTACCCTGCTTTGAGGTTATGGCACCGCTTGAATAGATATGAGTATCTGGATTAAGTGTGGTTGGAAGAATTATATCTCCTGCCTCAAAGCCCTCATAATCTCTTATATCTGTCAGATACTCTGCTATAACGCTGTTAGGGTCATTTAATTCCTTTACATAATCCACTATAAAGGCTGCTGCATAATCCTCTGCCGTAGGATACTTGGCAACAAAGTCTGCCGAATCAATCACACCTGCACCAAGAACTCCCGCTGCATTCTTAATCATGTTGTAAGCTCTCTGGAAGTCATAGTAGTAATACTTCTTTCCTGAAACCTCCTGCATGATACATGGGATTGCATACTTACCGCTTTTATCCAAAAATCTTACTGATGGGAAGTACTCATCAAACAAATCACTTCCTCTTAAAGCCGGATGCAAATCAGCATCATAGTAAAGATTTCCCGCTGCATCATGAAGGTCAATCATATCAAGCAGGTCACGAGCCGGAGTAGGAATACCGGTATACTGAACCGGAATATATGCTATCTGATTTGACTTAATAGTCAAGCTCTCACCTGTCTTGTAATCTCTCATAAATAATGTGTCTGTCGTATTGTCGGTTGTCGAGAAATTATTTGCCTGTGGTACAAATTCTACAGTCTGCTTATTTACAAAGCTGTTCGTAGTTGTACCGTCTACCTCATCAAAATCTTCTGAGGTCACGTTCTTTGATAACTCTATATAAGAACGACCTGCAAGATATATAATGTTTGTATTGGAAAGGTCTATGGTTGAACGCTCACCGTTTACAATGATGGCACTACTGTTATAATGTCCTCTGTTTTCAACACTATATGTTCCGTCATCCTTAAGGAAACCTGTCTGGAAATTAGCAGCATCTACAGTCGGTACAAAGGTTCTTGAATCCTTAGATGTGCTGTCTCCGTAACCATAATACTTTCCTCTGAGTGAAAAGCTTGATGCAGTAGCATTAAGCTCCGTATCATCCTTTATATACATATCAGCACGGACATTTGCGGATGAACCTATAAAGTTATAGGTTGCATTACCCTTTTCATCAGTTACCGGATTTTTTGAAGAATCAAGTTTCGGAATCTTTGAGGAATATCCGCCAAGGATTACATTATCAGCCCATACCTCTGCTTCTGAAGTCGAATGACCTTGCTTGCCATATATGGAAAGTGAGCCTGTATCCATAACCGCTATACTTCCCGGTACTACTATCATATCAGCAAGAATTGAAACATCCGTCCTGTCTATATATAAGCCCGAATACATACTTCTTTTATTTACGCCGTCATAATATTCAAACTGTCCGACTACTGTCGGGTCAGTAAGAGTTCCGACAGCGTTATAAAGTGTATTATTGTCACTGCTTGTATAGGTCTTTGAAGTTACATTTCCATGCTTATACTTAAAGTTTACGGCATCCTCACCGCTTCCATAGGTTTTTTCAAAAACCTTATCCGCATCATCAACACTTGTATCAAACGCACTCTCATCATACTTCTTATTGTAATAATCAGCAGCAGCATATATATTACCCGCTATGGTAACAGGCTGTGCCTCACTTATCTCTATACCCATATCTGCTACCATACAGAAGCCGAATATATTCATACTGTCTCCGCTGGTCTGATTGAAGACTACATCAAAGTCCGGATTGCCTATCTCAATATCTGTCGATATAGTCTGAGTATAGTCACCGTTCGCTATAGACTTATCATACTTAACTGTTCTGGTAAGAGTAACATTTTTAATTGTAATCTTATCAGGGTCAGTACGGTCAATGTATAACTTAGTCGAATCAAGCTTAACAGTTGAATCCGAGATAAACTTCGATAGATAATTCGATACATCAGCCTGTGAAAAGACAGGATTGGATGAAAGATTATCCATAAACTTATCTTTAAACATGGTTCTTGCTTCATTATCCGAGATAGTTTTGTATGTCTGTGTATCTATATCATACTTAGTCATATGTTCCACGGTGTATACATATGCTTCCTGCATATTCTTAACCGTCTCAGAGCCGACACCGGCATAGATTTCATTCATGGACTGTTCCAGATAATAAAAGTTGTCTCTTGCATTTAAGTCCTGCATCCTGAGCTTATAAGCATATCCTGCCGCACTGAGAAGTGCTCCCGCAACTATACCTATAAAAGCCATAGATACTATAACCATAATCGTACTGGAACCGTTGTTTTTTAGTTTCTTAAATATTTGTCTTATTTTTCTCAACTAATTTTCCCCCTTTGCTCCAGTAAGATGAACGCTGTTACTGCTTATATCGTCAGCATCCGGTGTAAGAGTTACATTTATAGTGAACAATCTGTCATTTCTTCTTTCATCTTCAGATAAAAGCTTGATTGTTCCAAAATCGTCCCTTTCATTTGCAGAACTGTCATTTGCTTCTACACTTGAAAATTCTGTGAATTTTGTCGTGTTAAAATTAGATTTATCGATATTTGTATATATATCTTCGCTTATGGCATTACCATGTTCATCAAGCTTCTTATTGAGGCTGCAAACATGAATATTCACCTTATTTGATGAACCTTTTGTCCTATAAAAGGTATAAACAGTTGTGTCTCCATCAAGATGACCTGTATCAGCTACACCTGATATAAGATTCATTTGGTCGTCAGCCGGCTTATAAAGATATATCTTGGCTCCGTCAACATAATTGTCAACAAGTATATAATCATTTGCAGCATATGTTACTGATGTTGCCGTCGAATCAACAGCGTAAGGCTGATACTCTATATATACCGCCGGACACTCATCCATATAAAACTTCTGTGAATAAACATTGTACTCACAATAAGCGTTATATGCGTTTCCACTGATATTAAGATTATTCTGATATGCGACATCCACACTTACGGTATAAGTCTGGTCTGTTCCTTCCATAGCCTCATCTATATATATCTTGGTAAGCTTCTTGGTGTTTTCAAGATTGTAATACTGATTAAGTACACTATCGTTGTCAGAGTGTATCATCGCCTGCTGCCATGACGCATAGTCAACTTCTTTGAGCCTTTCCATCATAATTGAGAAGAATGCCGTATCTGCCTGAGCATCAAAGTTTGTGGCTGAACCGGGTATGATAGCAACCTTTGTACTATCAAGGTTCTGCATATTACCAAGGTTGATAGTATTCGGATTGCTTATTCTGTCCGTTAATTCACAGGCAACACCAACTACAAATCCGTCTGTATCATACTTAACCTGATAACCCTCGCTATTTCTCTCGAAACCTGATAAATCATCATCTAAAAGAGCCATCTTGTAACCGTATTGTTCACCTGAAAGAGCATCCTCTCCTGCATCATAAGCCATAAGGCAGGCTGTCAAATCATCAAGAACTACCTTTCTTGTAAAATTACTTTGGTCAGTTCCCAATTTAATTGATTCAACAGGATAATCCAGATAGTGATAAGTAACCTCGGCACCGGATATAGCTGTACCGGTACTGTCATAAACCTGACATGTCTTGGTGTCCTTAAGTGCAGTTCCGTACTTTAATTCGAGTTCCTCCAGGGAGGACTTTTGAAAGTCCTCCATAAGATAAACTGCGTTATCAGTAACGTACTGCTGTTTCTTGGCGTTACGACTGGTTCTAAAGGTCTGACTTATCTGATTAATAATCGGTACGAGCAACAGCGACAGTATGGTAATGGCAATTATAACCTCAACTATGGAAAAACCTTTATTGTTTTTTCTTGCCATAAATTCTCATCCTCTCTTAATTCACCCTTACTGTTCCTGATTTACTTCCAACAGTGAATCTTGGTGATGATGAATCATCTCCATCCACCTTAATATCTACAGCTACGTCTGAGCTGTTGGAAACATTTAACTTAACCCCGTTTGTATCATCTGAGTCTACTCTTGCTGATGAATTAACATATATTCCAAAGCTTGAAGCTCCGTCTGCTATATCAACTGTTATCTCATCGCTTCCGAGACTTATTGTTGCTGTATTTCCTTCAATCTTAACATCAACTGTAGCTACGTCATTATCTGAATAAGTGATATTTGAACCGCCTGCTGATATAACTACGCCTGCATTTGAATCTCCGTTTGCATTGTTAAGAGTTATCTTTACGTCATTTGAAGATGCACTTACTGTTGAAGCACCTGATGAAGAAGGTGTAGCTGCTCCACTTCCGCCTAAGAAGATATTGCTTACACCGTTCTGAACATCTGTTGTAACGGTATCAGCCTGTCTGTCTCCGCCGGTTACGCAGTACGCATTAAGATTTATAACACCTGAATAAACATCGGCACTTGCGTCATACGCAATACTGGCAGAAGTAATATTCATTCTGTACTTATATGCCATTATATAATCTACAAAATCCTTTATACCCTCATAAGAACCATTATAGGATATAGGGAAGGCCGCCTTATAGCAGTCATAAGCTCCTGAAGCTGTACCATCTGCTGATGCTCCGCCGCTTCCAAGCGAGTAAAAGAGCTCTTCCTTACCAAGTCCTACTGAATTTATGTCAAACTTAAGGTTTCCCTGATCCTTTTCAACGCCCTTCATAAACATAACTGATATTTCCTGATCAAGTGTTGCCGGAAATATTGCTATAGCATCATCAAACTTTTCATTATATTCCTTAGTAAGAGCTATATATTCATCTCTGTGAACCTCTTTTGCCTTGAGGTCATCATATTTTGCCTGTAAAGTGGATATCTCACTGTCAAGCGAATTCTTATCATCCATGTTTGGCTTATAAACATATAAATATACACCACCAAGTACTAAAGCGGCAAGTATAATTAGTATAATTCTGATATTTGATTGAGACATATTATTCACCCTCCCTTTTTACTCAGCATCTTCTGCTTCCGTAGTTTCTTCTGTTGCCTGTGAGCCGTCATCAATTATACCAAGCTCCTCAGGAGTTCTGGTATCTACATATACACAGGTTGCTGTAAATACATATGAAGTTTCTCCCGATTCTGTCTCAGACTTTGAAACAGATGAAACATAAGCATCGGCTACGCAGTCAATCGTCTTAAGCTGCATTATAAAGTCAGCCACGCCATCCCATGATGTTGAAACAGCAGGAAGTGAAACATTTGCCTCAGACGAAGTGAATCCTTCGATTATAACATTTGTAGGTATCTTTGCTTCAAGCTGCGATAAAAACACTCTCATGTTCTCATTTGTAGAATATGTAGTGTTGTACATTGTAGCAGCATCCACATATCTTGCCTGTGCCTGATTCATCTCATTTACAACCATCTCGATATCCTGAATCCTTGCTATATCCGCCTCGAGATTATCCTTCTTTGTCTGAGCATCATTTTTAGCCTTGATGGACATAAACGCCATGATAGCCGCACCTATTACAGCGAGTGCAAATACCGCTGCGCAGGCTATGGTAGCACCGTTTCCGCCTGCTGAAGCAGATGCCTTTGAAGAATCAAGCGGCACAAAGTCCATAGGAGCAAAAGCTGCACCGATAGGAGTTACAAGATATACAGGATTGTATACCTTTAAGTCTATACTTGGATCAAACTTGATATTGTACAAGCTGTCCATAATTCTTGTATTTACATTTAACTGAACCTTGAAAAGTCCGTCTATGCCTCTTATAAGCGCTCCGTCACCTGTAAGGAATACATCCTCGATAGGTTTATCAGGATTTTTTGATGCATAGAAGTCCATTACACGTCCGATATTGTTAATTAAATATCTGAAAGCACCCGTTGTTTCGTTATCATCAAAGTCAACGGTTATAAGCCTGTCATTTTGAAGTAATGTCATAGCTGTAGTTGCATCTACACCCTTTTCATCCATTACTACATTTACAACAGGGTTTGTACCGTGAGGTACTGTTCTTTGTAAGAGAAGATTGTCACCCTGTACTATATTAAGTACTGTTGACTCACTTCCCAACTGGATTACCATTGTGGTTGCATTTGCTGTAGTCTGTGTCTTGATAAGCTGGAGCATGGCATTTCCTATATAATCAAGTGATACTACATTAAGTCCTGCCATAGTTCCAAGGTCATAATAAGACTTAACCATCTGCTGTGGTGCAGCAACTGCAAGAACTCTTAACTGCTTGTTATTTTCTGCATCTGTTACAGTTTCAAGCACGGAATGAGAAACCACATAATCCTCTATATTTACAGGGAAATACTCGGATGAGTTTGCATTTATGATTCCTCTGATTTTGTTCTCTTTTACAAAAGGTATAACTACCTCTCTGTTTACAATCTTGGTTGAAGAAAGAACAAAGATTGCATTTCTGTTGGAAATATTTCTTGCAGCAAGCTGATCTCTTATAGCTGCCGCAATTTTGTCAGGTTCTTTGATAACACCATCCTCATATGCATCCTCAGGTGTTTCAAAGATGATAACATTGTGAATGTAGGTCTGCTTCTTAGCTGAAGCAGTAAGTTCAATGATTGTAATACTTTCATTTGTGATATCAATTGATAACACTTTACCGTTTTTTGCCATTCGTTATAGCCTCCCTCGCTAATCAGTGATTTTTAAATATTATAAGGACTCAAAAGCCCACATACTCAGGTACCAGCTCACGAGCTGTTCACCCCATATCATTGCTATATAAATTCCTGCAGACAGATAGGGTCCAAAGGACAGGCTTCTATCTGCTTTCTTAATAGCCATCAAAGTAAGATGTATAACCGAAGCAAGGATACATCCTATCAAAAATGCTAAAATATTAAGCTTCCAGCCCAATAGTAAGCCGGCTGCCGCCATGAGTTTCATATCACCGCCGCCCATACCTCTGCCTTTTGTTATAAGTATAAGCAACAGCAAAAAACCGCTGACCGCAATAAAACCGATTACATACTGACTCCAATGACTCAAGTCTGTTAAAAGCCTAATCAGTCCTAAAACAAATATGAATATATTAAATCCTACGGGTATCTCCCGTGTACGAGCATCTATGACGCTCAGTGATAACAAGGCAGAAGCACACAGGCAGTAAAGAAATGTCTCTATACTTATTCCCTTTACGAGGTAGAGAATTATATAAAGTATACCATTTACAGCTTCCACTATCGGATACTGACACGAAATGTGTTCCTTACAATACCTGCACTTACCACCTAAAAATAAATAACTAAATAACGGAAATAAGTCATACCACGCAAGTGTATGACCACAGCTCATACAATGCGACCTCTTAAAGGTGATGCTTTCTTTGATAGGTGTCCTTAATATAAGAACATTCAGAAAGCTTCCTATCACTATGCCATATAGACCAAAAACCACAGAAAACATGATTTTTTCAGCTATATCTATATCAAAATCCATCTTAACAGTTCCCTTCAAATATGTAGTCACATTATTTAAGCTTTTTTATACAGCTAAATTCCACCTGGCGAATCAGGTGGAATTATAGCCGTAATTATAATTAAATCTTACTGATAATACTTTGATACTTCAGGAGCAAGCTGATAGAACTTGGTAGTACCATTTCCAAGACCGGTTACAACTGAACCACCCTGTGAGATGTAAACAACCCAACTACAATCAGTTCCTGAGATGTAAGCTCCATCATCATCCTTCTCCTTAGCATCCTTCTTGTACTTAACCTTAGGAGTCTTCTCTCCGATGTTCTTAGCAATCTGCTTTCTTGCATCAGCTTCAAGAGTAGAAGCATCAGATTCAGCATAATTATATTTGAATGCAAAATCAGTAGCAGTAATACCATCAGTTTCCTCGCCGGCTGCGATTACCATTCTACTTGAAGCCTGAATGTCAACAGTTCCGTCTGCCATAGCAGTAGCAGCGATACCGTAATCAGTACCACCGGTTGTTGGGAATGTAGTTAAGAGCTCATAAGTGCCCTCGTTTGACATAGCAGTCTCAACAGCAGTCTTAATAGTCTTAGCTGCTGATACGTCGTTAGACTTTCTTGACTTATCAATATATCTGATAAGTGCTGGAGCTATAGCACCTGCAAGTATAGCCATGATAGCTATAACAATGATAAGCTCAACCAATGAGAAACCTTTGTTGTTCATCTTCTTCATAAATCATTCTCCTTCTTTCTTTAAACTTTTAAATTATATATGATATCATATCGCCATCCTCGCCTGACGATGAATACCCGTTTTAATAATTATCAACTGCATCGTACATACTGAGCATAGGTGAGTAGATTGCTATAACGATACCACCTACAACAACTGCCATAAGTACGATAACCATAGGCTCCATAGCTGCTGTAAGAGCGTCTGTTGCACTCTCAACCTCCATCTCGTAGTAGTCAGCAACCTTATCCATCATATCCTCGATATTACCTGTCTCCTCACCTATCTTAATCATCTGAGGAAGCATAGGCGGGAAAAGTTCCATATCTCTTATAGGCTTGGAAAGAGGTAAACCTTTAGCTACCTGAGTTTTTGCATCCATAAGACCTTCTCTTATAATCTTATTATTCTGCATCTTTGCAACCTGCTCGATTGCATCAAGAAGTGGAATACCGGAAGCCATAAGTGTACTGAGTGTTCTTGAGAAGTTAGCTGCTGCAGACTTGATTGTAAGATTACCAAAGAGCGGTGCTTTTATCGCTATCTTTGAATATATCTCGGAACCAACCTCTGTCTTGCCAAACATCTTAAGCCCTACAATAATCAAGACAACTATTCCTATAACTATATACCATCTGTGAATCATAAAGTCACTCAAATTAACAAGCATCTGTGTAGGCTTAGGAAGTGCAGCTCCCATATCAGCAAACATATCCGCAAACTGTGGTATAACTGTCATAAGAAGAACTACTACAACGGCTATAACGACTATCAATATGATAATCGGGTATGTCATAGCACCCTTAACCTTAGACTTTAACTTATTGTTTTTCTCGAAATGAGTTGTAAGTCTTTCAAACGCCGTTTCAAGATTACCTGACATCTCACCTGCCGCCGTCATATTGACAAGTATCGGTGGGAAAACCTTCGGATTAAGCTTGAAGCCATCTGCTAAGGTTCCACCCTTTTGAACGTATGCCTGCGCATCTCGTAATGCAGACTGCAATGACTTGTTATCCATCTGCTCTGCCATCATATCAAGCGCTGTTATAACGGTAACACCCGCATTAAGAACTGATACGAACTGCTTACAGAATACAGCCAAATCCTTATCCTTAACCTTTTTGCCTCTCTTGCCGCTTTTTGTGCCTTTTTCCTTGATGTCCTGAACTATGTAACCCTCGGACTTAAGTTTCTCTCTGACTTTGTCTTCACCGGCAGCATCTACGGTCAAGCTTTTGTTCTTGCCATTTTTATCCATGACCTTGCATATATACTGTGCCATTCTTACTCCTCCGACCCTCTTTTTTTAATTTATGAACAAATTATTAACAATATGTATCTTAACTAAGTATATAATGTTATGTTAAGTTTTGCAACAATTTTAAATATTTTTTTATTTTTTTGTTAAAATTGCACAAAAGATTACATTTGCTTCTTCATAGCAACCTGATCCTGTGCGTAGATGAGAGCGTTATCTCTTGTGATTACTCCGCCTCTGTAAAGCTCCATGATAAAGTCATCCATGGTAACCATTCCGAGCTGTCTGCTCGTCTGAATAGTTGACTGAATCTGGTGAGTCTTAGCTTCTCTTATAAGGCTTCGTATAGCAGGATTTGCAAGCATAACCTCGAAGGCCGCTACTCGTCCGTTACCGTCAGCAGTCGGTATAAGTGACTGTGATATAACGCCTTCAAGTACCATCGAAAGCTGAATTCTTGTCTGCTGCTGCTGATGCGGCGGGAATACATCGACAATACGGTCGATAGTAGATGCAGCACCGATTGTATGCAATGTCGAGAAAACCAAGTGACCTGTTTCTGCAGCGGTTATGGCTGTGGAAATTGTCTCGAGGTCACGCATCTCTCCTACGAGGATTATATCAGGGTCCTCACGAAGTGCAGCTCTAAGAGCATTTGCGTAGCTAAGTGTATCCATACCTATCTCTCGTTGGTTTACAACCGACTTTTTGTGTTTATGTACATACTCGATAGGGTCCTCAAGTGTTATGATGTGGTCGGTAAGATTTTCATTCGCTTTATTTATAATAGAAGCAAGTGTTGTTGACTTACCGGAACCTGTAGGTCCTGTTACGAGTACAAGTCCTCTTTTCTTCTTATATAGCTGAACTACGGAATCAGGTATACCAAGCATATCCGGTCTTGGTATCTGAGTATCTACCTTTCTGTATGCAGCCGCCATATTGCCTCGATCCATAAATACGTTTACACGAAAACGTCCGGTTTCGGCTGCCGCAAATGAAAAGTCGACCTCTCCTCTTTCTTTAAGTATAGCCTTGTGCCTTTCATGCATCGTTGAGCCGATTGCCTCTGCTGCATCAGCAGGTGTAAGAGGCGGAACCTCAACCTCTGTAAGCTTTCCGTTTATACGAAGCTTTGGTGGTATACCGCATGCAAGGTGTACATCAGATGCATTTTGTTCTACTGCAAATGCAAGCAGTTCCTTCATATCTAACATTATATAGTCTCCTTTATATATATTTTTTAGTACTCGTCACCGGTCTCGTAAGTAATCTTCTTCATTTCAGCTAATGATGTTATACCCGCAAGCACGTGCTTTGCCGCACCCATCTTAAGTGTAAGCATACCCTCTGCCAAAGCCTGCTTTTCTATTACATCGGCAGTTGAGCCTCTTGCGATAACCGCCTGAAGTTCTTTTGATACAGGCATCATCTCATATACACCGATACGTCCTGAGTACCCCGTCTCACCACAAAGAGGGCATCCTACAGGCTCATATACTACAGTATCATCATCAGGGTCAACACCGAGTATAATTTTTTCATCTTCCTCAGCAAGTCTTGCCTGTTTACAGGAATTGCAAAGTCTTCTTACAAGTCTTTGTGCAATAACACCAACAAGTGCATCGCCGGCTACGTAAGGCTCTATGCCCATATCTATGATACGTGTAACTGTTGAAGCCGCCGAGTTCGTATGAAGTGTCGATACAACCAAGTGTCCCGTGATAGCCGCCTGTACGGCAATCTGTGCAGTCTCACCATCACGAATCTCTCCTATCATTATGATATCCGGGTCCTGACGAAGTATGGAACGAAGTGCTGCGGCAAATGTAAGCTCTGCCTTGACATTAACCTGAACCTGATTGATACCGTCGATATTTGCCTCGACAGGGTCTTCTACTGTTATTATATTAACATCTTCTGTGTTAAGTTCGCTAAGCGAAGTATAAAGTGTTGTTGATTTACCGGAACCTGTAGGTCCTGTAACAAGAATGATTCCATGAGGGTTACTTAAGATTCCGTCAAACACCTTAAGCTCCTGAGGTCCGAATCCAAGTGCGCTCTTAGGCTTTGTAAGACCGTCCTTGGAGGTAAGTCTCATAACCGTCTTTTCGCCATATACGGTAGGAAGTATGGAAACACGGACATCAAACTCTCTTCTGTCTACCATAATGGTTATACGACCATCCTGCGGTTTTCTTTTTTCAGCGATATCCATACCGCCGATGATTTTTATACGAGCGCTTATTGCTGAAAGAAGTGTGTAATCATATGACATAACCTGCTTTAGAGCACCATCTATACGATATCTTACACGAACACTCGACTCAAGCGGTTCGATATGTATATCGGAAGCTCTCTGCCTAACGCCGCCCTCGATAATCTGCTTAACCAAAAGAACGATAGGAGAATTCTCTATATCCTCATTTAAAGCTTCCTCTTCGCTTTCGGAAAGACCGTCAGCCTCACGTTCCTTTCTGTACTGCTCGGCCGCTTCCATAGCCTGCGTATTTCCGAAATACTTAGCTATGGTATTATTCATATCCTCTTCCATAGCAAGAAGCGGTTCAACCTGAGTATTGGTTGCTATGCCTATATCATCTATAGCATTAAGATCCATAGGATCAACCATGGCTACACGAAGAATATTAGGATTATTGTCATCAAACCCTATAGGAAGTGCTTTATATTTGTTTACCAGGTTCTCCGGAACAA
The DNA here is from genome assembly GCA_902788555.1 of uncultured Lachnospiraceae bacterium. Classification (GTDB taxonomy): domain Bacteria; phylum Bacillota; class Clostridia; order Lachnospirales; family Lachnospiraceae; genus Coprococcus_C. The sequence goes on along the minus strand of CADAKQ010000001.1, from coordinate 107,616 downwards.
GCTTAAGTATATCTTCATCAAGCTTACACGATTTAATCTCTATGAAATCTATACCCATCTGAGTAGTAAGTACGGTTATAAGAAGCTCCTGGCTTATGAAACCCTGGTCTACAAGCACCGTACCAAGCTTGCCGCCATTTTCTTTTTGATAGGCAATCGCTTCTTCAAGTTCTTCGGCAGTTATCGCTCCTGCTTCTACCAGCAAATCACCTATACGTATCTTTTTTCTACCACTACTTAATCGCATTATACGTCCCCTTCCATTAAAATATAGTTAGCTGTCTATCATTATATCACACATATCTTTTTATGAAAAGCAAAATTTATTATTTTGGGAAAAGCACTTTTTTACATAAGTTTCATATCATATACAAACAGGGATTGTGTGAGGCGTATACATTGGAAACATTTAAGCATCCCCTTTCATACGAGGAAGAAAGCCACTATCTCTCGCTTACGCGAGCCGGTGATATAGACGCAAGAAATACGCTTGTAGAATACAATCTTAGGCTGGTAGCCCATATAGTAAAAAAATATCAGACCCCGGAAAGAAGCACCGAGGATCTTATATCCATCGGAACAATCGGCTTGATAAAAGCAATCAATACCTTTGATGAAAAAAAAGGAAGCAGACTTGCAACCTACGCATCAAGATGCATAGAAAACGAACTGCTTATGAGACTAAGGCAGGAAAGAAAAGAAGCGCGGGAAGTCTCTTTATACGAACCGATTGGTACAGATAAAGAGGGAAACGAGATAAGTCTTATGGATATCATTAAAAATGATGATGAAAATGTCCTTGTCGATATAATCCAAAGTGACAATATAAATTATATTTCCAAAATCTACAGTACTGTTTTAACCGAAAGAGAGCAAATAATAATAGCCATGCGATACGGTCTTTACGGACAAAAGGAGCACACTCAGAAGGAAACAGCAAAAAAATTAAATATATCCCGCTCCTATGTTTCCCGCATAGAAAAAAAAGCACTCCTTAAGCTTAGGAGCGCTTTACTCTTATAATCATACCTTTTTTAATGCCTTCTTCATTGTCTGTCTTTATATATAGAAGCTGTTTGGGATGAGGAGCTGATTCCATCGGATTCATCTTCTCATCATAAATTGCCTGAACAAAGGTATCTATATTTTTACCCTCAAATGTCATAAAGCTTATTTTTTCTCCGACAGTGAATTTATTTTTCTGATGTATAACTATCATATCATTTTCAATTTCTTCAACACAGCCAAGATATATATAATTATTTACATAGGTATTATTATCATATATCTGGGTATTTTCATCAGGCTTTCTAAAATAAAAGCCTGTTGTAAACTGTCTGTAGGTACATGCAGCTATTTCTTCTTTATAATAGTCCATATTGGCTCTGTATTTTTCCTCGTTTTCAAAAAAATCATCTATAGCTTTACGATATGTCCTTGTAACCGCTGCCACATAAAGCGCAGTTTTCATGCGTCCTTCCACTTTAAATGAATCAATTCCGGCAGCTATCATCTCAGGGATATATTCTATCATACACAAATCCTTTGAGTTAAATATATAGGTTCCTCTGTCGTCCTCTTCTACAGGAAGGTATTCTCCCGGTCTTTTTTCCTCAACGACAGAATACTTCCATCTGCACGGATGCGTACAGGCACCCTTATTGGCATCTCTTCCGGTAAAATAAGAAGAAAGAAGACATCTTCCCGAATAAGATATACACATTGCGCCATGCATAAAAGCCTCTATCTCCATATCTGACGGAATATTTTCTCTTATTGTCTTTATCTCCTTAAGTGAAAGCTCTCTTGCAGCTACAACTCTCTTTGCCCCCTGTGAATACCAGAAGTTATATGTCATATAATTGGTATTGTTTGCCTGAGTGCTTATATGTATATCCACATCCGGAAGTATCTCCTTAGCAAGTGTAAATATGCCGAAATCGGATATAAGTAAAGCGTCTATGGCAGTTTCACCCTTATCCAGTCCTTCCATATGAAGAGTATTAAAATAATCTCTTACTCCCTCTATGTCATCATTGTGTGCAAAGATATTGACGGTAACGTAAACCTTTTTTCCTTTTGAATGTACATATTTTACCGCCTCTTTCATTTCTTCGATGGTGAAATTGTCTGCCTTTGCTCTTAATCCGTATTTTGTTCCGCCCATATATACCGCATCGGCACCGTAGTCTATAGCCACCTTAAGTGTGTCCATACCTCCGGCGGGAATTAAAAGTTCGGGTTTTTTTATGTTTCTACTTTCCATTTTCCTTCTCCGTTTTATCAGTCAGACAGCTTTATTGTAACAGTCATTCCGTCTCCTATTGATAAAATTGATGTGCAAACTCTTTTATCATGTGTTATCTTGTACAGGTACTCTCTCATCCTGTCATGTATTGTTCTGTTTCTTTTTTCAACAGTATAGTGAGATTCAAGAATCTCTCCGTCCTGCAGTACGTTATCTGAGATTATAACCGCATTCTTCGCCGCAGCTCTTATAATTTCCTCATAATAATTTATATATTGTCCCTTTGCAGCATCAACAAACAAAAAGTCATACGAAGCATCGGGGAGTGTTTTTAACACCTTGCATGCATCTCCCTTTATCACTCTTATGACTTCCTCCTTACCGAGCTTTTTGATATTTTCCAGAGCTAAGTTTGCTCTCTCTTCATCAAGCTCTATGGTAGTTATTTTGCTGTTTGGTTTTATATAATTTGACATATATAGCGAAGAATAGCCAACCGCAGTTCCTATCTCTAAAATATTTTCAGGTTCTTTTATCAAAAGCTGGGTCCTTAAAAATTCCTTGGATGCCTTTCTTATGACAGGAACCCTGTTTTTTATCGCTTCACTTAAAATTTCATTAAGCAGGCCTTCATCATCCTCTATATAAGAATCTATAAATGAGGATATCCTTTCCATACCATTCAAAGGCTATTCCTCCTCTTCTTCATCATTTATACCGCAAATCAAATTGATAATCTGACCATACGTCATCGAGGAGGACAATCCGTATTTTCCTGCCTTTATTTTTCCACCAAGATTTTTTATTTTTACCTTGGCAAAGAACACATATTTATCATCAATAATTCCGTTATCCTCCAAAGCCTTTCCTATCTGGAGAGTTGAGGAATCGGCAGGAATTTCTATAACCGCATACTCTCGTCCGGTTGGGTCCTTTGCCACATCACCAAATACGCTGTATGCAAAATTAAAGGAATATGAAAACAGCTTAATAACTACGAAGACTATTACAATATTTACCAAAAGGCTGAAGGTAAACGCCGAAGAACGCTTAAGTCCCTTTCTGATAAGCTCGTCAGTTCGCGCCTTTTTTCTCGCAGATTTTTTTCTTCCTGAGCCGGAGTCTTTTTGTTCCGGTCGGCGGACGTTTCCCTGGTTTGTCTGCTTACTTTGCGGCTTTGCTTCCTGTCGGCTTTGAGTCATATCTGTCTGCTTTCCCGATGTTTTGTTATTATTTGATTTTTTTTCCGTTATTTTTTCATTTTCGTTACTCATCTAAATATTCCAACTCCAATCCGTCAGATATCGCTATATAAACCTGCTGCATCAGCTTACAGATCTTCTGCTCGGCTCTTAAGAAGTCACCAACCACCTCATTATGCAACAAATCATCATATTCCTTTACAAGAGAAGAAACCGCATCATAGGCATCGGAGACGGGATTATTTTGCAGGCTCTGGTTTCTTGTTTTAAATTCCTTCAGTCTTATGCAAAGTTCATCATTTTTATATAAAGCCTCTTTCGTCTCGATATATCTCTTATATTCGGCTGACTGTTTTATTTTTTCGTTTAATTCCTTACTCTGCCTTATAACATCTCTCATAAGCTTATACCTCGGTTATAATAGGTAAAATCATAGGACTCCTTTTTGTTCTCTTCCACAGGAATTCGCTGACGGAATCCTTAATGCTTGTCTTTATCCTGTTCCAGTCTGTTACTCCCTTATTAAGACACGTATCAAGCGCCTCCTGTATAACCTCTTTGCAATCTTCCATAAGTGTCTCGGACTCTCTAACGTATACAAAGCCTCTTGAAACTATATCCGGCCCCGCCAGAAGCTGATTTGTTTCTCTTTCAAGTGTAACGACAACTATCAAAAGTCCGTTCTGTGACAAATGCTGTCGGTCACGGAGAACGATATTTCCCACATCTCCTACGCCAAGTCCATCAACAAGAATACCCTGAGCAGGGACTCTTCCGGTAACCTTAAATACATCCTCTGATATTTCCAAAACATCTCCCGTTGTAAGAACCTTGACATTTTCCTTAGGAATTCCCATCTCCACAGCAAGCTCGGAATGTCTCTTAAGGTGTCTGTACTCACCGTGTACCGGAATTGCATACTTCGGCTTGGTCAGCGCATACATAAGCTTAAGCTCCTCCTGACAGGCATGTCCCGATACATGAGTATCCTGAAATATAACATGTGCGCCCTTCATCTCAAGCTCATTTATAACCTTAAATACCGCCTTTTCATTACCCGGAATAGGATTGGATGAAAAGATTACAACATCTCCCGGCTGAATGGTTACTTTATTGTGTATAGATGCAGCTATCCTTGACAAAGCAGCCATATTCTCTCCCTGGCTTCCTGTTGTTATAAGTACAAGCTGCTCGTCCGGATAATCCTTTATTCTGTCAATTTCTATCAATGTATTATCCGGAATATTAATATATCCAAGCTCCGAAGCAGTATTGATTATATTAACCATACTTCTTCCTTCAATTACAACCTTCCTGCCGTATTTATAAGCAGAATTAATAATCTGCTGAACTCTGTCAACATTTGAAGCAAAGGTTGCAATTATTATTCTATGGTCCTTATTGTCATTAAATAGATTATCAAAGGTCTTTCCAACTGTCTTCTCAGACTGCGTATATCCAGGTCTTTCCACATTTGTCGAATCGGCCATAAGTGCCAGAACGCCTTTTTTACCAAGCTCTCCGAATCTCGGTAAGTCTATTGTTTCACCAAATACAGGGGTATAATCCACTTTAAAATCTCCTGTATGTACTATTATTCCGGCAGGTGTATATATAGCAAGTGCCGCCGCATCTGCTATAGAATGATTGGTTCTTATAAATTCGATTCTGAAGCATCCAAGGTTTATAATCTGTCCAAGTGCCACAACCTTTCTTCGTACATTATTTATATTGTTATGTTCAGTAAGCTTATGCTCTATAAGTGCCATAGTCAGCTTGGTTGCATAAATAGGCATATTTATCTCATTTTCCACATAAGGAATTGCACCGATATGGTCCTCATGTCCATGTGTCACCACAAGACCTTTAACCTTATCCGCATTTTCCTTAAGGTAAGTAACATCCGGAATTACGAGATCTATTCCAAGCATCTCATCCTCCGGAAAGGACAGACCACAATCTATAACTATTATGCTATCCTCATACTCTATTGCGGTAATGTTCATTCCTATCTGTTCCAGTCCGCCCAATGGAATGATTTTTACCGGCTTATTGTCATCTGGTTTCAAAACTATACCTCCAAATCAATGTCTTCAAGCAGCTCATCAAAAACCTTGATAACTGCTTTTAATTCGTTCTCATCTTCTATTACTCCGTAAGTAGCGATTTCTTCATTGTCTTTCGGATTTGTTACCATTTCTTCTTTTAAGACAACAAAGCTTCCCTCCTCACTTTCTAAATCATCTGTAACCAATATATAATTTTTGCCCGCTATCATCGTCTGTTCAAGAACATAAAACTCAATATCTCCCTCAGCAGTTTCAAAAACTATTTTTTCATTTTTTTCCATATCAATCTCCCATTTTTCCTTTTGTTATTATAAATTTCTCTTATTATTTTCTCTGTCAAGATATGACTGCAGTATAATAGCTGCTGCCATCTTATCAATATAAGTTTTTCTTTTACTTTTTATAACATCGGATGCAGCAAGTATTCTGTCTGCCTCCATCGTTGTAAGTCTTTCATCCTCAAGCTCGACTGTAAGTCCCGTTCTTCTTTCAACATTTTCCGCAAACAGCCTTGAGGCTTCGGCTCTTTCCCCCTCTGTACTGTTCATATTTTTAGGAAGTCCGACTACAATCCGTTCACATGGATACTCAGTTAATATACTTTCTATCTGCGCGTATGTCTGTCTTAATTTGTCTGCATGCTTTCTTTCTATGGTAACAAGAGGCTGAGCGATTATACCCTCTTCATCGCTTATAGCTACGCCGACCGTCTTTGTTCCATAATCCAAACCCATAACTCTCATAGTATATTTTAATCCTCTTTAACTTTTACTATTTAAGTCTTGTATCTATATAATTTTCCAAAAGTACTTCTATGATTTCATCACGTTCAGCCTTCATAATAAGGCTTCTTGCATTTTTATAGCTGGTTATATAAGTAGGATCTCCGCTCATTACGTATCCTACTATCTGACTTACCGGATTATATCCTTTCTCTGACAAAGCATCATAAACCTGCGCAAGTATATCCGGCACTTCAATTGTACTTTCTTTAATTATATCGATATCCTGTGTGCTTTGGTTGTTCATCATATCACGTCCCTTTATTATAATAATTCTATCTATTAGTAATTTGCCCAGTTGCTGTTATTTTAATATATTTAAATTAAAATAGCAACTGATTTATTTAAAATGGTTTTTTATCATACGATTATATATTCAATTATATTGACATGACTCATTATTTGAAATAAAATATCTATGTTATTTATTATTAATTTACATTTAAATGGAGAGTATAAAAATGAAAAAACCCGTAACAAAAAAGCTGACCAATTTACAGAAAAATAAAATAACCTTTTGTATTTTTTTTATTTCACTGACACTTACCCAGCTTGTACTTTATATATCGGCTATAGCCTCCGATGGTTATTCCATGCATTCGCTTATATTTAATTATTATAATTTTTCGTATATGGACTTTTTTGACCCGTTCAATAATTCAATGTTAAAAAGCCCGTATGCTTCGTCTAACATCGGAGAATATACTTTTTACTCTCCTCTTTATATGCTGTTTTTCAGATTTTTGACGTATTTCGCAAAGGCTGAGGTCTATAATTATGATAAATCATATTTTATTCATTTTTCCGAAACCTCTCTCATATATGTTATGTTTGCCGCTCTTACTTCGGCGGCACTTGCGATTATCTTATATAATCTTAAAAAGGGAAATACTGTAAGCAAAGTCTGGTTTTTATTCTTATGTTTCTTATCCGCTCCAATGATTTATAATTATGAAAGAGGAAATATAATCATACTTGCTTTGATTTTTATATTTCTCTTTATCTTTAACTATGAAAGCGAGAAAAAATATGTAAGACAGTTAAGTCTTATCTCTCTTGCTTTAGCCGTTGCAATTAAGCCTTATGCAATCTTTTTTGTAATTCTGCTTTTACGTAAAAAGAGATTTCTTGATACGGCTTTGGAATTTTTATACAGTATAGCTTTATATATTATTCCTTCATTTTTCCTCGGTGGATTTTCGGCTATAAAAGACATGTTTGAAAGAATACCTGATGTAATCAAACTTATCCAATCAGGCGGCGCGGCTTATAGGTCAGATATTTTTTCCGGACTTGATATTTTATCAATGTCACTCGGCTACAATACCCTGTCAGATAAAAGTGTTGCAAAATATATCATATGGGCTGTTTTGGTCATCGGTTTAATCGTATGTGCCTTTATCAGTAAATCAAAATGGAAGCGTGCACTCGCCATTACATTGATTGTAATAGCAGGACCTTTTGCCGAGCTTCAAACTTCTCTTATCCTGCTTTTCGTTCCTCTTGTCCTTTGTCTTGACAGTGAGGACGAACGAAAGGCGATGGATATGGTGCACCTCTTCCTTTTTGTAGTTGTTATGGCACCTCTCGCCATAATGGACTGCATAATTAACTTTGAGCAAAATAAAGGCTACGAGTTATATCTCCATTCATATATCTCATCTATAGCGATTATGTTATTTATATTTATGCTTTTAATTGAAACCGTCACCATGCCCCTTGCAGGAATTGAGTTAAACGACCCAAAACCTGACTCATCCAAGCATTGAAAAGAAATCATATTGATTAGTCTCCGGAAGCCCGTTCAGTATCCCAAGAGCTTCCATATCGTCAAGTATGGTTTTAGAAACCTTTCCCCGATTTCTTATATCTTCTTTTGAAGTAAATATTCCGTTTGCAGCAGCCTCTTCAAGCTGCTGTGCTGCCTTGTCACCCATTCCGCCGATGGAATTAAAGCTTGGCATAATCTTCCCGTCTATAATAATAAATCGGTCAGCTTTCGCCTTGTATAAATCTATCGGCATAAATTCTATACCACGGGCATACATTTCCTGAACAATTTTCATGTCCTTAATCGTATCCTTGATAGTCGCAGTCTGTTTTTCCTTTTCGGTACGCTGATACTCAGCCATATTTTCTTCCAAGGCAGCCTTGCCCTGACACATGAGCTTATAGTCAAAGGCGGAAGCCCTGATACTGAAAAATGCTGTATAGTATTCCAACGGATAGTTGACCTTGAACCATGCTATTCTCCACGCCATCATAACATATGCAACAGCATGTGCCTTAGGAAACATATACTTAATTTTTTCACAAGACCAGATATACCAGTCAGGTACATCATGCGCTTTCATCTCTTCCTTCCACTCAGGCCATTGTTCACATTTTCCTTTTGCAACAATTCCCTTTCTTACCTTTTCCATAATGTTAAAGGCAAGTCCCGATTCCAGTCCCCTGTACATAAGATAAACCATTATATCATCACGGGTACAGATTGCAGACGAAAGTTCACAGGTTCCTTCCTGTATGAGTGTCTGGGCATTTCCGAGCCATACATCTGTTCCGTGAGAAAGTCCTGCTATTCGTACAAGGTCAGAAAAAGCCTTAGGATGAGTATCTATAAGCATCTGCATGGCAAATTCCGTTCCGAATTCCGGCACTCCCAGCGTTCCGAGCTTTGTACCTCCTATATCCGAAGGACTTATACCAAGCACCTCGGTACTGTGAAAAAGGGACATGACATCCTTATCATCCAGTGCTATCTTCTTTGCATCAACACCTGTTAAATCTTCAAGTCTTCTTATCATAGTCGGATCATCATGTCCAAGTATGTCGAGCTTAAGCAGGTTGTGATCGATGGAATGGTATTCAAAATGTGTTGTTATGACATCCGTGTTCATATCATTTGCAGGTTTCTGGATAGGCGTGAAGGAATAAATCTCTTCATCCTTGGGAAGAACAATCATTCCACCCGGATGCTGTCCGGTTGTTCTTTTTACTCCGGTGCAGCCTACAGCGAGCCTTTCCATCTCGCATCTTCTTTTTTCTATATGACGTTCTTCAAAATATTTGTATACGTAACCATAAGCCGTCTTATCGGCCATAGTACCTATAGTACCTGCTTTAAAAGCCTTTCCCTTTCCGAAAAGTTCCTCCGTATACGCATGTGCCTTTGCCTGATATTCACCTGAGAAATTAAGGTCGATATCGGGCTCCTTATCGCCCTTAAAGCCAAGAAAGGTTTCAAACGGTATATCGTGCCCTTCCTTCTTCATGAGAGTACCGCACTTTGGACAGTTCATATCAGGCATATCGCATCCCGACTGTCCTTCATACTGCTTTACGGCATCCGAATCAAAATCCACGTAGTAGCAGTGTGGACATATATAATGTGCCGGAAGAGGATTAACCTCCGTTATACCTGCCATGGTCGCCACAAAGGAGGAACCAACCGAGCCTCTTGAGCCAACCAGATATCCGTCTTCATTGGATTTCCACACAAGCTTTTGTGCTATGATATACATAACGGCAAATCCGTTTGAGATAATGGAATTAAGTTCCTTATCAAGTCTGTTTTTTACTATATCCGGAAGGTTCGGTCCATATATCTCATGCGCCTTATCGTAGCATATCTTCGTAAGTGTTTCGTCGGAGTTTTCGATAACAGGCGGACATTTATCCGGACGAACAGGCGATATTTTTTCTATCATATCAGCAATCTTGTTGGTATTGGTTATAACTATCTCCTTTGCCACATCACTACCGAGATATTCAAATTCACGAAGCATCTCCTCGGTTGTTCTAAAGTAAAGAGGTGGCTGCTCATCAGCATCATCAAAGCCCTGACCTGCGAGTATAATACTTCTGTATATTTCATCCTCCGGATCGAGGAAATGCACATCACAGGTTGCAACAACAGGTTTGCCGAATTGCCTTCCAAGCTCGACAATCCTCCTGTTTAGGTTTTCAATATCCTCAACCGAATTCACATTTGAAAGCTTTTCATTTTTAATCATGAACATATTATTGCCTGTAGGCTGTATCTCGTAGTAGTCGTAGAAATTGCAAAGTCTTGTTATCTCATCCTCGCTTGCATCATTTAAAACAGCCTGATACAGCTCTCCCGCTTCACAGGCAGAGCCGATTATAAGTCCCTCACGGTATTTATTTATGAGACTTTTCGGCATTCTCGGTCTTCTGTTAAAATAATTTATATGTGATTCCGATATCAGCCTGTATAGGTTCACACGTCCTATATCATTTTTGACAAGTATTATGCCATGATAGGTTCTTGCCTTCTTTATCTTATCAGCAGATGCCGAGCCTATCATATTCAGCTCACTTATTGTATCCGCTCCCTTTTCATGTATCATTTTAAGCATCTTTACAAATATTTCGGCAGTAGCATACGCATCATCACAGGCCCTGTGATGGTTTTCAAGAGATACTCCGAACTGCTTGCAAAGTCTGTCCAGCGTATACTTACCAAGCTCAGGTATAAGCACATGGGCAAGTGTCATGGTATCCACAATAGTATAATCAAAAGGAAGTCCCTGTCTATTTGCAAATTCACGTATAAATCCCGTATCAAAGCTTGCATTGTGGGCAACCATTATTGCATCTCCCACATAATCAAGAAAATCCGGAAGTATGGTTTCTATAGTCGGTGCATCCTTAACCATCATATCGTTTATAGAGGTAAGCTTAGTTATACTGTAAGGTATAGCTACCTCAGGATTTACAAACTTATTGTAGGTATCACATATTTTTCCGTCCTTTATCCTTACCGCACCTATCTCTATTATCTTATTATGTTTAGGGCTTAAACCTGTGGTTTCTATGTCAAATACCACATATTCCGAATCAATATTCTGTCCTTTATCATTTAAAATGAGGTCCTTTAAATCATCCACAAAGTATCCTTCGACTCCGTAGATAATTTTAAAATCTTCATCCGGCTTTATACAGTGATTAGCTACCGGGAACGCCTGAACACAGCCATGGTCGGTTATCGCCAATGCCTTGTGACCCCACTCTTTTGCGCGTTTTATCACTTTTTCTATATCAACAACACTGTCCATCTCACTCATTACAGTATGAAGATGCAGTTCAACCCTTTTTTCAGGATAGGTATCCATACGCTTTTCTCTGAAATCATTTATCGGCTTTATACCGCTTATGGAAGAAACAGCAAGCTCTCTTTGATATGTATCGTACTGAGGAACACCCTTTATAATATAAAATCCGTTTAATTTAAGCTCCTCAAGTAAGGGAGCCCTATCATCAGGTGCAACAAATACCTTGAAGGCTATCGTATCGGTAAAGTCAGTTATCGTCCCGTTTATGATATATTTACCGCTTTTTAGTTCTCTGTCTTCAAGAGTGATAATTTGTCCTCTTATACAGGTAACACCTATTCCGTCGAATACATCACTTATATTTACAATTTCACCTTCACAATTTCTGCCGTATATGACATTTTCATCATACTTATATTCCGGATTTTTACTATATTTTTCCTTACTTCTTTTTTCAAAAGGCAATTTTTTTGTCTCTCCGCCCGCCACAGTGCTTTGATTTTTTTGTCTCTCTTTATTTGCTTTTTCTTTTGTTCCTGTATTTGGGTTTTTCCCACCATCCAAAGAAGCACTTTCTTCCTTTTCGTTTCTTTTATTCTTTGGTTTATTTATCTCATTCAATTCTTCGATATTTCTAAGCTCCTGTCTTAATATAATATCGTTTGCAGCACGAAGAGAGGTCTTTTGCTCATCCGTAAAGTCAAAGCCGACCTTTATCTTTAAACCAAGCCTTTCTTCGTAGGTTTTTTCGAGATATTCCTTAATAGCTCTTGAATGGTTTCTTGCAAGACTTGAATCCTCCAGTGCCAGAGTGAGTACATTGTCATCATTGCAATACCATTCACCGCGGGACATAAATCTGTAGCATATGTAGCTGTTATTTTTCATCTCGAGAAGAAAGCTCTCTTTATATTCTTCTGTAAGCTGAGCAAGCCTGTACTGGCTTGACAGCTTGAAATGTTCATCTATAATACAAAGTCCCTGCTGTTTTGGGAATACAAAGTTGGATATTTCACTTTCTGCTTTATATATCATTCTCTTTGGAATAAGATTATTGCTCAATATAGAAATAACCATCTTCTTCTTGCTCTCGAACATGGTTATTCCTGTGACTTCAGACTGATTTATCAGATCCTCTATATCGTTTGATAATCTTAAACCCGGGAAGACATCTTTAAATATTTTACCTGCCACCCTGTGTTTTCCTCCTTTAAAAGCGATTATAAGACATCTTACGCTTTATATCGTCCAATTATCAAGCTCTTCCTTAAGGGCAGAAAGAAGCTCTTCCTGCGGAAGCTTTTTAACTATCTCACCTTTTTTGATAAGAAGTCCTTCTCCGATTCCGCCTGCTACTCCTATATCAGCTTCTCTTGCCTCTCCGGGTCCGTTTACGGCACATCCCATGACTGCCACCTTGATATTCAGATTGTCATACTCCTGTATAAGCTTTTCTACCGAATTTGCAAGTCCTATCATGTCTATCTTGGTTCTTCCACAGGTCGGACAGGATACAAGCTCTATTCCACCCTTTCTAAGTCCGAGTGTCCTGAGTATAGTCTTTGCGGATATTATTTCCTCAACAGGATCTCCTGTAAGCGAAACTCTTATCGTATCTCCTATTCCCTTGCTCAGTATAAGTCCCAAGCCTATACCTGATTTAATATTGCCAAGATTTACCGTTCCCGCCTCTGTTATGCCGACATGTAACGGATATATGGTTTTGTCCGCAATCAGCTCATGTGCCTTTACACACATCAAAACATCGGAGGACTTTATGCTTATAACAATATTGTCATAATCGCACTCCTCTATCATTCTAACCTTGTCAAGTGCACTCTCAACAATACCTTCCGCAGTTACTCCGCCGTATTTTTCTATAAGAGCCTTTTCAAGCGAACCGGAATTTACACCAACTCTTATCGGTATATTTTTCTTTTTTGCGGCATCAACAACGACCTTTAGCCTGTCCTCTCCCCCGATATTGCCCGGATTTATTCTTATCTTATCTGCGCCGTGCTCTATGGCAGATATAGCAAGTCTGTAATCAAAATGTATATCCGCAACAATAGGTATATGTATACGCTCCTTTATCTTATCAAAGCTTTCTGCCGCTTTTTTTGAATTTGCTGTAGCACGAATTATCTGACAGCCCGCCTTCTCAAGTCTTATAATCTGTTCTACCGTTTTATCAATATCCGAGGTTTCGGTATTGGTCATAGACTGAATAGCTATAGGCGCTCCACCGCCTATGACTACATCTCCTATTTTTATCTGTTTGGTCTTTTCTCTATATGTTTTATCCATATTCAAAGCCTTTCCTTATACTTATCATGAGAAAAATACATTTTTAATATCATTGAAAAAAACAAGCACCATAAGCACCATCAAAAGTGCGAAGCCTATCATGTTGACAAACGCTTCCTTTTCCTGCGGTATCTTCTTTCTTCTTATCGCCTCGATAAACAGGAATAAAAGTCTTCCACCATCTAAAGCCGGGACCGGAAGAAGATTCATAATACCTAAGTTTACGCTAAGAAGAATACACCAGTTAATCATATTTAATATAATATTTATAACTGTTTCTTTGAAGGTGTGGCTTTCTTCTTTAACCTCTTCTATGATGTCATTGAATGCTCCGCCTACTCCGACAGGTCCCATTATATCACCACTTTTTACTCCGCCTGTAAATATCATCCTGAGACTCGAAAAGGTTGCATCAACCCAGTATTTTGTCTCATAAAAAGCGTATTTTATGGTTTCTCCCGCTCCCTTTGTGGCAACATTATAACCCTGTCTTGATATTCCGAGATAGTAATTGCCATCATCTGCCTGTTTAGGCGACACGGTTACTTTTTTTATTGTTCCGTCTGCTTTTTTCACAACGATATCAACCGGCTTTGAGGAATCGTTTACCATCATATATATCTGTACTTCCCTAAAGAAATGAACCTTTTTTCCGCCTATTTCCAGAATAGTATCGCCTGCCTCAATTCCTGCTTCGTAAGCTGCTCCCGTTTCGCTCACTTCCGAAACTTTTGCCTCATCATAGCCGCAGCCTATTATAAGTATTACGGAAAAAATCAGTGCAAGTATAAAGTTAAAAAACGGTCCTGCCGCTATAACAAGTATTCTTGCCAATACGCTTTTGTTGGAAAATGAATTTTCATCATCACTGTCTTCATTTTCTCCAAGCATCATACAGTATCCGCCTATCGGCAGGATTCTTAGCGAATATTTTGTTTCTTTTTTCTTAAACGAAAAAATTGCGGGTCCCATTCCTATGGAGAACTCTGTTACTGCTATATGATTTGCCTTTGCAACAATAAAATGGCCGAATTCATGGAAGAAAACCACAATTCCAAACACAAGAATTATCAATATTATATTCATAGTTTACTCCTCTGCTTTTGAGGTTTTTTGATTAAATAATTTTATTAATATATTCATTTACCTCGTTTTGTGTGTTTAGTATGTCTTCGAGCGTTGGATTCTGTATTATTTTGTGCACGCTCATACACTTTTCTATTATGTCGTATATTTCAAGAAATTTGATTTTTTCATTTAGGAAAAGGGCTACTGCTTTTTCATTTGCAGCATTGAATACTGTCGGCATGGAACCGCCCTTTTCTAATGAAGTATATGCAAAATCAAGTCCTTTAAACACTTCTTTGTCAGGTTTTTCTATTATTATTCCGTTCATTTTTGTAAAATCAAGTCTTTCACCTGCAAGATTTCTTCTTTCAGGATAGAATAAAGCGTATTGTATAGGAAGCTTCATATCCGGTGTCCCAAGCTGTGCCTTTACTGCTCCATCATTAAACTCTACCATAGAATGTATTATGCTTTGCGGCTGGACTACCACCTCTATATGGGAAGGCTCTACATCAAAAAGCCATCTTGCTTCTATAACCTCCAGTCCCTTATTGACCATTGTAGCAGAATCTATGGTTATTTTATGTCCCATAGACCAGTTAGGATGCTTTAAAGCATCGGAAACGGTTACATTTTCAAGCTCTTTTCTTGTTTTACCTCTGAACGGTCCACCTGAAGCAGTTATCAACAGTCTGCTGATTTTATTATTTTCTTCTCCGTGAATACATTGAAATATCGCGGAATGCTCACTGTCAACAGGAAGTATGTTCACACCCTTTTCCTTTGCAAGAGGCATTATTATATGACCTGCCGTGACTAAGGTTTCTTTATTGGCAAGAGCTATATCCTTTCCGGCTTTTATAGCCTCTACCGTAGGCTTTATCCCTATCATACCGACTATAGCGGTTATGACTATTTCTGCTTTTTCATATGTTGCAACCTCTATAAGTCCATCCATACCGGAAACTATTCTTATGTCAAATTCAGACAAGGCGATTCTTAATTCCTTTGCCTTGTCCTCATCCCAAATTCCTATTATGTCAGGTTTAAATTCTCTTGCCTGTTTTTCGAGCAGCGTAATGTTGCTTCCTGCTGCTAAGGCAACTACCTTTAAATCCTCATTTGTTCTTACAATATCGAGGCTCTGGGTTCCGATTGACCCTGTTGAACCGATAATTGAAATGTATTTCATATATCCTCCAAATCAACTATTTAATCATAAATGTCATAAGGTAGTAAATAACCGGAGCAGTAAATATTATACTGTCGAACCTGTCAAGTATTCCACCATGTCCCGGTATAAGCTTGCTGTAATCCTTTATATCATTATTTCTTTTTATAGCTGAAGCAGTTAAATCACCGATAACTGCTACCACTGCTCCCGCAAACCCTATAAGAGCAAATACCAATACACTGTTTTCGATTGTATATACATATTTATCGAAGAAATATCCATAGATTCCTCCGACTACTGCCGAACCTAACAGACCGCCGATAAGTCCTTCTACACTTTTTTTGGGACTAAGCTTCGGAGACATCTTATGCTTGCCCATCGTGACACCTGTACAGTAAGCGAGCGTATCATTTACCCATGAGCATATAAATATCATTATGACGAGTATACCGCCGTGTGGCAGTATTCTTATTTCATAAACATACGAAAGCATAAATGCAGTATAGAAAAATGAAAATATAACAGCCATTATATCCTTATCAGTATACTTTGGATATGCAAACACATATATTCCGAGTATAAGCAAAATAGCCAATATGAACATGAAAAGGATATATTTTCTTCCATCTGTAAAAAGCAGCAGATAATAAGCAAAGGTCGCAGCATATCCTGCATATCCGAGAACCTTGTTGTGCTGATTATATATTCTTAAAAGCTCAAACATTCCTCCTACGGAAAGAAGCAGAGTAAACACACCTGTCACGTAACCGCCAAAATAAAGTACAGCCACTGCAATAATAACAAGAACTATTCCACTCATAAGTCTCTGTTTAAACATTTATTTTACCCCGCCATATCTTCTATCTCTACCATTGTAATATCTTATTGCTTTTATAAGCTCATCCTTATCAAAATCCGGCCACAGACAATCCGTAAAGTAAAACTCGGTATATGCGAGCTGCCATATAAGAAAATTGGAAAGCCTTAATTCTCCGCTTGTTCTTATAAGAAGATCCGGATCAGGCATATCCTTGGTATCAAGATAAGATGAAATAAGTGCCTCGGTTATATTCCCATCAAGCTTTCCTTCTTTGTAATCGGCAAGTATTTTTTCAATTCCGCGCCTTATATCATCACGACCACCATAATTGATGGCTATGTTAAAATTGAACTCATCATACACGCTTGTAACGCCTTCAAGCTCTTCTATCTTATCGATTATATCCTTATCAAGAGCCGTGCGGTCACCCAAAACTCTTACACGCATCCTGTTTTTTTCGGCATCCTTTATGCATATGTCAAGATAATCCCTTAATATATTCATTATACCTGAGACCTCTTCAACAGAACGCTTCCAATTTTCCGTCGAGAATGCATATACGGTAAGATATTTTATTCCAAGCTCCTTCGCATCACTGCTAATTCTTTCAATTGCCTTTGCTCCGGCCTTGTGTCCGAAATTTCTCGGCATAAGCCTTTTTTTCGCCCACCTTCCGTTACCGTCCATTATGACAGCAACGTGAGTCGGAATTGTAAGCTTTTCTCCATCAATTACCTTTTCCAAATTCTCCCTCCATAATTAAACAGTAAGTATCTCTTTTGATTTTTCTTCGATAGCTTTATCAATCTGATTTATATATTTATCCGTCATCTTCTGAATTTTATCTTCATTATCCTTTAATTCGTCATCTGATAATTCATTTGATTTATTCATTTTCTTTACTGCATCATTGGCATCTCTTCTTACATTTCTTACAGCAACCTTAGCAGCCTCACCTTTTTTCTTAACGTCCTTAACCATTTCCTTTCTTCTGTCCTCAGTAAGCTCAGGGAAATTGATTATAACCGCTTTTCCATCGTTATTCGGAGTAACTCCGAGATCTGAAGTAAGTATAGCCTTCTCTATCTCTTTTATGAGGCTTGCTTCCCACGGCTGAATTATGATAGTTCTTGCTTCAGGAACCGTAATATTTGCAACCTGCTGAAGAGGAGATGGTGTTCCATAATAATCCACTCTTAATTTATCTAAAATATGCGGATTGGCTCTTCCTGCTCTTATACTTGCATATTCCGACCTTAAGCTTTCAACTGATTTTTCCATTTTTTCTTCGTATTGTTTTAACATTATTTTTCCCTCATCTTTCTATTATTAAATATGTATTTTATTCGCATTTAACCATTGTTCCGGTAAATTCACCGGAAACGGTTTTTATAATACTGTCTTTTTCATTTAATCCAAACAAAAGCAACGGCATCTTATTTTCCATGGCAAGAACTGCAGCAGCCAAATCCATAACCCCGAGCTTTTTATCAATTATCTCGTTTATATTAAGGCTTTCATATTTTTTAGCATCGGGATTTATCTTCGGGTCACTGTCATACACTCCGTCAATAGCCTTTGCCATAAGAATTGCATCACTTTCTACCTCAACCGCCATAAGTACTGTTGCTGTATCCGTTGAAAAATACGGATGTCCTGTTCCTCCGGCAAAGAAGCATACCTCTCCCTGTTCAAGATACTCTATCGCTTTGTCCTTATTGAAAAGCTCTGTCATACTGCCACACATAAAAGGCGTCATAATATGAGATTTTATTCCCTGTCTTCTAAGTGCATCCGCTGTATACATACAGTTCATAACTGTTGCAAGCATTCCAATCTGGTCTGCTTTAACTCTTTCCATATGCTCAGAGGTTCTTCCTCTCCAGAAGTTTCCTCCGCCTATGACTATGCTTACCTGAATTCCTTTATCAACAACCTTCTTAATCTGCTCTGCAACCTCACATACCGTCTCATCATCAAAGCCGGTTTTCTTATCTCCTGCAAGAGCCTCTCCGCTAAGCTTTAATAATATTCTATTCATCTTCATGTTGTCATATCTCCTACTATTCAAAAAAGCTCTTTACATCTATCTCTGAGTAACACTGTGAACAACGTCCCTCTATAACGGCACCGTTATTTATCTGAACCGAACGGGATTTAATATCTCCCATTATAACAGCCGTCGAATCGACAATTACAGGTCCCTGAACATCTATGTCACCATTTACCGCTCCGGCAATCACTGCCGAAGTAGCGGTTACATTTCCGACCACAACTGTTCCGACACCTATCTTTACGCTTCCTTCGGTAATTATTTCACCCTTTATCTTGGCAGCATTGGCATATATCTCTCCCGCTTCGATATTTCCTTCGATCGATCCTCCGATAATAAGCTTACCTGCACATTTAACATCACCCTCTACGGCACCGATAACATCTATTCCGCCATCTGTTTCAATATTACCCTTTATAAGCGTTCCCTTGGTAATATAAGTTGTGTCATCAGCAAGTATGCTGTTTACTTCCTGTTCCTTTTCCTTTGTTGTCTCTTCGTCATTTATTTTTTCTTCTATATCAGCCATATCTGCCTCCTCATAATTATCCTCATATGCCGAATCCTTTTCTTCATTTCTCATGTTTATAGCCGCTTCAACTGCCTGACTCAAATCCACATCGCTAAGTCCGCTTTCCTCCGGTTCAAGCATAAGTGCATCCTCAGTATTTTCAAGCATGTTTTCTTCATCTAAAGCATCTACCGCCTTAAGCTCATCATCTCCGTATGCTTCATCCAAAGGTTCTTCTGCCTCGCTTAAACTATCTTCTTTTGTTTCAGCTTCAAGCTCCTCATCTGTCATGGCCTCAAGGATTTCCTCTTTTACCGTCTCCTCTTCATCATCTCCGAGAGTGTTTACCATCGCATCTTCCCCACTCTCATCAATAACTATCTCAGCCTCGGGAATACTGTTAAATTCCTCTTCCTCGTCCTTTTCTGAAGATTCGGCAGCAGGCTCCATGTCTACCTCACTGCTTTCCTTCGTTTTTTCTTCATCAAAGGCATCTATATTGATATCATCAATATTTTCAAGCATATCCTCAGGTGCTATATCTATCTCATTGTCATTAGCGTCAAATGTATTGACTATATCTTCATCATCATATTCATTTGCAAGCTCATCCTTATCAGGCATAAGTTCATTTACTGCCTGTGCAAAATCTCTTTTAAAATCTTTAAAAAAACCCATTTTTATCCTCCTGTTATTTTAAAAAACTATCTTTACTACATCTTTTTCATTATACATCATTAGCATAATTAAATCAATTTGAAAAGCCCTTATAAAGCTTAACAATTACCATCAATATTGCAAATGTGATATTTATGTCATCCTCTGATTCGAGCGAGTGTCCGACATCATCAAACTGCTTCAAAGCAACATCCTGCTCCACACAGTATATTTTTAATCTCCTGCTGTCTAAAAATCTGTCATTTTTTCCCGCAACCACTATGCACTTTCCCCTTTTTAAGTATTTGAGTGCGCTTTGAAGCGGCGTAAGATATATATGCCTGACACGTATCTTATATAATTCTTCAAAGTATCCTGCAAGAGTGGTTCCCATACTTTTCGAAATAAAAACAATATCTTCATATTTTTTGAAATCTATCTTATCAAGCACTTCTTTTACGAAAGGCTTTGCCTCTTCAATAAGACCTTCTATGTCATTTTTATCACCCGTGAGCTTAAAGTTATAATCAAGTCTTATAACCTCATAATCACGATTTTCAAAAATCTTTCCCGCATAATACAAAAGCGGTTTATCCGTGCTGTAGTTTCTGCCGGGAAATTCAATCATTAGCTTTGTTTTTTCCATTTTTACACCTCTTGACAGGTATGCTTATTTGTATTCTATAACGTCTATATCGCCTACATTAAATATAAGCTCCGGAAGTACCAGATACGAATAAGCATGATACATATCTCGTCTTGACTGTATTATCTGTATATATGAATCCCTGCTATGGTAGCTGATAAGCTCCTCTATCTCCAGATACGACATATCCTCTCTGTCTATTCCGTGGAGCTTACCGAGAACTGCTATCATATCAAGTATCAGGCTGACGGACTTTATAAATTCAAATCGAAAATACGCTTTGTTTTTTATCATGTCTGACATCAGCGCAATAAAATCTTTTGATGAGATATTAAATCCGATATTTTTCAAGGCTTCAGAAAGCACATTCAAATCAAGATCTGCTGCACCCTTTGAAGAAGAAAGCTTTGTGCCCTCAAATATACCTTCAAGCTTCATATTTTTATAACAGTCCGTCCTTATGTCGAAGGTCTTAAGTCTTATATGACCGTATGCCTTGTTAAATTCATCGGTATCTATCTCCCCGTGAATATATCGCATGATATTATCTTCAAACTTCGTCTCTTCCGTTTCTATGGATGAAGTAAATTTATATATTTCTTCATGTGTGAAATATCCTTTATCCGCCAGACTTTTCATAAGACTTCTTGCAATTATATCACATCTTGACTGTCTTATATATTGGTGAGCTCCGTAGTTTTCTATAGCTGTCATCAAATCATTTATGTATTTATATACCTTCATGATATTGGTTTCTTTAAGCGGTGCATATGACCTTATCTGCCTTCTTAGCTCCGTCAGCTTATCAAGATCTTCCTTATCCTTTTTATGCACATCGTCATATATGTCAATAATATTGGAGGTAACCTCATATAAAGCTTTTGAAAGCTCCGATATTTCTTCCTCTGAAAAGCCATTTTCCGAAAGCTCTTTAAGCTTATCCTTGGTTGCAAAATCATAACAATTAAATATCAAATCTCTTTCAAGTCTTTCGTGCATAAAAGGTTTATCTTTCAATTTTTTAATATAAAACTCTTTAAGCTTAAATCTTATGCTGCTTTTTAAGTTTTTAGGTGTTAAGCCGGCTATCGTGTAATCAACGGATATATAAGGCTTATTGCCTATCTTTTGCATTAAATCATATATTTCATTGGCATATCCAAAGTGACTTATACTTTCATTCCATTTACCTGAGGTAATAAGCTCCTTATATAAAGAACAGTCAAGCGGTCTTGGATTCAATCCAAGTATCTCCGCAGGTCTCCAGCTCGCCATATCCGAAAGCACATGGCTGGTATCAAGATAGTCACATTTTGCAAATGATTTTGCATCATAAAATTCTTTATCAGTAAGTGCCATCGGTTTATCGAAAAGCTCTACAAGAGGTCTTACCTGAAATATAATTACGTTATCAATAGAATCAATTCCGAATTTTATTTCCAAAGCTTCGATATCTCTGTATACCTCTTCTATCTCCTTTATGGCATTAATCAGACTTAAAAAATCATAGTCCAAAAACTCACGAGAGATATTTTTTGCTATCCATTTTGTCCTTCCGTCATGTGCCTCATCAGTATCTTGTGACATCTCATAATTAATCATATAATACGGTCTTTTATATATAAAATCTCTGGTAAAGGCAACTCCGGATATAGCTATATTTTCTGAATATCGTTGAATCAAAACCTGCTCATCAAAGAAATCCGGAAGTTTTTTTTCATCGTTGTCAGCATACATATATGCCATTTTTTTCAATGCTTTCTCAACAGATTCCTTATCCTTTGAATCAACGGCATCACTTGCATTAAGATGTATCATTTTTGCATTGTGAATATTTCCGTAATGCCTAAGTGAGCTTCTTATTATTATATTATCTCCCGAGAACTTTTCCTTTATCTGCTCATATACATTGTTAAAGTTTACAAAAATCTCGCTTACATTTACAACAACTATATCCTCGATAAATGATTTTTTCAGCAGTTCCTTTAATTTAAGCAGCGATTCTGCCTTAGTTAAAAGCAGTGGAGCATCCATTCTTTTTACCTCTTTTATTTATAAAATAAACTTTTCAATCACTTCGACCAATCCGTCTTCATCGCAGGAGGCGGTTATATAGTCCGCATTATCCTTTACAATCTGCTGGGCATTGCCCATAGCCACACCAATTCCCGCATATTTTACCATAGTCGTGTCATTAAATCCGTCTCCGCAGCAGATGGAATTTTCTCTGGGAATATCTACCAACTCAAGTAGCTTTGCTATGGTTGTTGATTTATCAACACCATTTGTAGTTATCTCTATAAAGTACGGTTCCGAGCGGAACACGTTAAGCTTTGGCGAGAACATCTTTTTTAACTCCATCTCACACCTCGGAGCTTTTATATTCGGTTCTGCCGTCATCAGACACTTTACCATATCGTAATCCACGAAGGAGACAAAATCCCTGACTTTCTTAAGCGGCATAAAGTTAAGCCTTGCCTCATACTGCATATAATTGTCTATATCTGTACCTGTAATAACCATATCGTCCTTGTATGTAACCATGCCGAGACCATTGTCAAGCGCATAATCATATAAAGGTCTTACATAATTATTCGGTATACATTTTTCAACCACCGGAAGTCCTGTTTTACAGTCTATTATCATTCCGCCGTTAAAGGCTATCGCATATCCGCCCTTTTTATCCATACTTAATGCATTTACATACTGCTTCATACCCGGATACGGTCGGCCTGAAGCAAGTACGACTATATGCCCCATGTCCTGAATATCCATAAGAGCATCATGTGTTTTCTTTGTAATTTCTTTCTTAGAATTGACTAATGTTCCGTCTATATCAAGAATTAGTATTTTTTTATCCATAATGTATCTTTCTTTATTAGAACTTTTTAGTATTTTTTAAATTTATTATCTCAAAATTAATATTTTTCTAAATTTCATAATATCATTTACTTTTTTTAATTTCAATATATTCCCGTCATAAAATAAAAAACAAGTGAAATGTATACCTTAATATACAATTTCACTTGTTTTTATCATTACATTATCTGCTTATAATTAACGCAATATAGTACCATTGCCCTGCATATAACAGAAGTTTCCTTCCCAGTCATATGTAAATTGATTGGTCATAAGAGTTCCGTCCTCGGTAGCATAACCATATCCGCCTGCAATACCTTCTGTCTCTCTGCCATCGCCCCACTTAACTGTGTCTGAGAACTGGAACCACTTACCCATCTCAAGTACTCCGTAAGGGTTTGCGTAGTAGAGTACCGTACCTGTCTTATCCCAAGTTATTACATCAACATAGAGATATCCAAATACATCGAAGAAGCAATAGTCGTCTACCTCATCGCCTGCTATACTGCGCTTAACATGTGCAATATCACTAAACACCTCATGTCCCTCGCTATCAAAGTAGATAACATGCTCTCCATCCGGATGATAGGTAAGTCTGTCCTTCATAGCTGTTCCGTCAAACTGGAAGTAATAGGTATATGTGCCGTCGCACTTAAATTCGTCTATAACTTTCTTTCCATTTGAATCATAGCAGGTAATATTTCCATCTTCGTCTTTATAGAAACGATATCCCTGATAAGTAGCAAATGCATTATCTGAGTTTTCTTCCTTCGTCTCTTCTACCGCTTCTTCCTTCGTCTCTTCTACCGCTTCTTCTTTTGTCTCTTCTTTTGGTTCTTCTTTTGTTTCCTCAATTTCAAGCTTGTTTAAATAAAAGTCATCAGCTGTACCCCAGCCGCCTGCACCGCCCGATATATACATACCTACGGTAACCTTGGAGGTTTCTTCAAGTTCAAATTCTATATTACCATTTTGCCATTCTTTCCATCCTTTGAGCGTAACAGGATACTTGGTTATTTCCCCATCGATATCAACATAGAAGTAAACCTCTGCATCATCTCCCATGTTTCCACCTTGTATATATCCGCCAAAATTATACTTTCCTGCCTCTAAGCTAACAGTCTGTGAAAATCCGGTTACAAATGCCTCTTCTCCCCAGAAATGGAATTCTTTGTTTCCGCTATGGGAATCCTCCACATCTGTAATATGACTCTTATAGTTTTCTTCTTCGCCCGGATTATCTATAACCCATGCAGTATTTGTATCATCCTCAAATCCCGGATTAATTAAATAATTGTATGGCTTAATTGTCAATGTACAAATCACTTCATAATTCTTATCATCATACTTTGCAGTTCCTCTGACATAATACTCTCCTTCTTTTTCTTTTGCTGCCGCTAAATCATCAGCATTCCAAGTCACCGTTGCATCCTTTTGAGCTCCGCTTGCGAAAAAGACTTTAACAGTATCAGGAAGAGTAATCTCTTCACCCAAATCAAATTCAGCTTCTATATCTATCGCTTCAACTATATAATCCGATGCTGTCGTACCATAGCGAATCATATTATAAATTTGTAATGTAGGAAGTGCTTTTCCATCAAAATCAAATACGCCTTCATTGTCTACAGCAGAACCACCATACCATTCTCCGACATTCATGTCATAATCAGCGGCTGCAGAAGTAGCCCAGCCTGAACCGTATTTTTCCCATTTTTCTTTATTTGAAGCTAATACCTCAGCCGCATTTGAAGCTGTAGCATCATAATGCTGAACCGGTATCCATGCCGGCTCCCAATAGAATACACCTATACCACTGTCAAGACTTGCAATCGTATCTACAACATTTCTTATATGAAGTGCCTGACCCTGAAGTCCGATAGGATACGGAAAAGTATCAACAGAAAGCTTACCCTCACTTTCAGTATTTTCATGTCCGTCACCATCATCAAGTGTATGAACATATGAAGTTTCGGCAACCATAACCTTTTTACCATATTTATCTGCTACAGCTTTGATCTTACTTGACAGGTTAGAAAGCTCTCCATGCCAATAAGGATAGTAGCTTGATGCAAATACATCATAATCTACTCCATTTTTTTCAAGCTCGTCTGCATAGCTGCTAAAATCAAGTTTTTGTGGGTCTGCTACGTGAATCGCAATCAATATATCACTTGACACTCCTCTTACGGCATCAGCTCCTGCCGCAAAAAGTGTGCACATATTACTCATGTTTGTTTCACCACAGAATCCGTCGTTAGTCTCATTTCCAACCTGAACCATTCCAACGTCAACACCGGCTGCAATTAGCTGATTGAGACTGTCTGTCGTGTATTCGCTAAGCTTGGTTGCTTTTTCATCTAAGGTTAAATCCTTCCATGCTTTTGGAGCGCTCTGCTTACCGGGATTAGTCCAAAAGTCTGAATAATGAAAATCAATCAAAACTCTTAAGCCTGAATCTGTTGCAAGCTTTCCTATCGTTTTAGCTGTAGCAAGGTCATTATGACCGCCACCGTAAGTCTTTCCATTTTCTGTAGGGTCAACCCAAACTCTGATTCTTACCCAATTAACGCCTGAATTCTTAAGTAAATCAAAAAATTCTTTATCACTTAATTCTTTTCCGTCAGCATCCTTATATGTTGCTCCGCTTTCCTTTATAGAAAGATATGATGATATATCAAAACCTGTAATAAAATCATCCGCGAGGTCAACCTGCTTTACATAAAGTGATGACTCAATCGGGTCAACGTTAGGTGTAGTTACCGGTATAAGCTTTACATCATCCATACTACCCCAAAACGTAGTAGGTACTTCTCCTTCAAAAACAATCTTTATAGTTGATGTATCTTCCAGTACAAACTTATCTGTTGTAACTGTGCTCCAATTGGACCATCCTGTTAATTTTTCTCCGTTTTGACTAACCAAAACATTGTCATCAGCATCCAAAACCTTTGCAGTCAAAGGGAACTCAGCATCATTTGCTCCAGAGATACTATAAGACAATTTATATGTACCTGCAGGATAATTATTGATAGTCTGTTTAACTGACATATTTTGAGCAGCGGTTGGTGATTCAATTTTAATAAACTGTGTTGTATTAGAATCATATGAATCACTAGCATAGAATGGAGCTCCTCCGTCTCCTCCTGCCAATGTCCAACCTTTGTTCTCTGTCTCAAAATCTCCGTTTACTAATTCGCCTTCTGAAGCAACAACAGTTGGATCATCTCCGCTTGGATCATCTCCACTTGGATCGTCTCCACTTGGATCGTCTCCACTTGGATCGTCTCCACTTGGATCGCTTGAGTCAGTTGTTTTTTTTGAAATAACTATATCATCAATATAGCCATAGTAATCGCTCGGGACAGTACCTGATATGGTTACTGTCAATGTACTTGTACTTGTAATTTCCAACTCTTCTGTATCTGTTGTAACCCATGTTCCCCAAGATGTTGCTTTCCCAAGATTTTTTGACCTGGTTGTAGTTCCATCAGATATTGAGATACTTATACCAGATGAAACATCAGGAGAACCTGTAGAACGTATACTTACTTTATATGTTCCTGATTGAACATTTGATATAGATTGAGACATAGAAAAATTCGAAGGATCAGAGCCAGAATTATCTGTTTTCAAGTAAATAGTTTCATTTTTTGAATAAGGATCACTATTATTTCTATTATCTACATACCATAATCCATTATTACCAAGCCAAGGGGATATTGTCCACCCTGATATACTATTACTCGTACTACAAGATTCAAAATCACCATTTTCAACAAGTGTAGTAGTTTCCCAACCATCATCCGCCGCCTTCGCCACACTATTCGCATTAAACAGTGTGCCGACAGGTGTGCTAACTGCCATGGCTGCTGCAAGCAAAATTGACGTTATTCGTTTTGCAACACAGCTTTTTAATCTTCGTTTTCCCATTAAATTACCTCCCATAATTTTGTTAAAATTTTGACTTTTCCATAAATTTCATTTGTATCTCCTACGAGCGAACAAAACTGCGCAAACGCGGTTGCGCAACCGGTTGTTCATCTGATTTTTAGTATATATCATAACCGGTCGATTCGTAAATTGACATTTATAACAATTTTTTTTGTGCATTTTTTACAAAACAGAAATTTATTGATTATTAAATAAAGATAATTTATTAATTTGCAGAAATATTTTTTTATGTTATTATATCTGTATTATTTCAAAAAGCGTATAAAGCTAACGAATCGGAGATATAATTTCTATGGATATTATTTTACATATAGATGAAAAGAAACTTGAAACAAGCTATGAAATGGCTCTTAATGAGTATTTTAAAAGAACACTTCCCTTTGCCAATATAAAAAAGATACTTTACAAGGATATAACAAAGCTTACGCTCCATAAAAAATCCTATATATTTGTTATTAATTATGATACCGATTCATACACTTCGGAAGAGCTTGCTAAAAGGATTTCGGATATTAGTATCTCCGGCTGTTCATGTATAGAGTTTATTATCTCGGATAGCTTCCTATCTGATTATGAACCTTTTACTCTTTCATCCATGAAGCTTGAAAACGGTATAGCCGCAGTATGTCTTGCCGAACAAATCTACAGAGCCTACACAATAATTAATAATATCAGCTATCATAAGTAATTAAGGCTTTTTATTATCTCAAGCAGCACTACCCTCATAAGCTGGTGAGGAAAGGTCATGTTTGATATGCTAAGCTTATAGTCTGCACGCTTTATCACCTCATCAGACAATCCGAGAGAGCCTCCTATTATCAGAACAAACGATGTCTTGTAATCAGTCTGTGCTCCCTTTATAAGTGCACTAAGTTTTTTATTGTCAGTCGGCTTACCATCTATACAAAGCGCCACAACATAATCATTTTTTTCTATCTTCGAAAGAATTTTCTCGCCCTCTTTATTTTTTATTCCTTCTAAAACTGCTTCACTTTGTTTTGCGGGTATACTTTCATCGGGAACTTCAATTACATTTATCTTATATACCTGACCGGAATTTATGTTTCTTTTTAGCTCTTCAATCTTTTCTCTGTAGTATTCTTCTTTTACTTTTCCTACTGTTATTAGTTTTATTTCCATACGATTGCTCCATAAAATTACTTCAAAATAAGTGATATATACATATTTTTCTTCTTTTTTTCATTATTTCTTTACGTAATGTTGTTATTCTTGTCATAATTTGTTCATAATTTGGGTTTATATTAATAATATAGTTTTTCATAAATCCTCTCTTTAAATTATATAATTTTGGTTAAATAAAATGCCGGGTATGTTCCACCGGCATTTTATTTTTTTATTTATATAATTTAAGAAAAACCTTATCTATAAATCTTTTTCTCATCGTATTTAAACTATACCATTTTTTACATCATCATATTGTTTTTCTATTTCTTCATTTACCTTCGGTGTTATAAGTGAAACAATCACTATAAACGCAAGACTTACAAAGAAACCTACAAGTAATGAATACGCACCTGTATACGTTGCAAGTGTGACCTTCGCACCATCCATATCAATAAACTTGATATAATCCCAAAGAATTACTGTAGCCGCACCGCTCACCATACCTGCTGCAGCACCCGGAAGGTTTATTCTCTTCCAATAAAGCGACATAAGTATCGTAGGTCCAAATGCGGAACCGAGACCTGCCCATGCATCAGATACAAGTCCCATTATGCTTGAATTAGGATTCCATGCTATAACAAAAGCTATAATTGCTATAACGAATACGCAGCTTCTTGCTATAATTAAAACAGTTTTTTCCTTTAAATCCTTGAAAAATACCCCTTTAAATAAATCCTGTGATATTGATGATGATGAAACCAAAAGCTGTGAATCTGCCGTTGACATGATGGCAGCAAGTATACCACATAAAAGAAGTCCTCCTATGAAAGGAATCTTTACATCCTCGGTAAACATCTTCATTATCATTTCAATATATACATTTTCATACTGTGAACCCTCGTTTGAAAGAACAGTCGGGAAAAGATATGCTCTTCCGATTACACCTATTATACATGCAACAACAAGTGAAAGAAGCACCCATACTATGGCAACCTTCTTTGACTTGGAAAGTTCCTTTTCATCCTTAATTGCCATAAATCTTACTAAGATATGAGGCATACCGCAGTAACCGAGTCCCCATGCAAGCTGGGAAGCTACACTCATGGCTGTTATCGGCTTACCGTTTTCAACAAAAATATTAAGATAATCACTGGCATCATTTACACCGCTGTCTATAAGATTAGGTATAATCTGTCCTGTACCCATGAGTATCACGGCAACTATAGGCACTGCAAGAATACCTATAAGCATCATCATACCCTGTATGAAGTCTGTCTTACATACAGCAAGGAAACCACCTAAAAAAGTATAGGCAAGTATAACTGCCGCTCCGATAAAGAGTGCTGTATGATAATCAATCTTTGCTATTGAAGAAAAAAGCTTACCGCCTGCTGCAAATGCCGAAGCAGTATAAACAAGGAAAAATATAAGTATAACAATAGCAGATATAGCCATAAGTATCTTTTTTTTATCTCCGAATCTGTTACTTAAATACTCGGGAATTGTAAGTGCATTACCTGCTCTTATTGTATACCGTCTTAACCTTCCTGCTATAAACAGCCAGTTAAGAACCGTTCCTATAAAAAGTCCTATTGCTATCCAAGCCTGATTGGTACCAAATGCATAGATACAGCCCGGAAGTCCCATCAAAAGCCATCCGCTCATATCTGATGCCTGAGCTGATAAAGCAGCCACCCATCCTCCTAAGTTTCTTCCCCCCAAGAAATAATCATCTGCATTTTTATTTTTCTTAGCAGTTGATATTCCGATGATAAGCATTCCACACATGTAAAGTGCAAATGCAAACACAATCCAACCTGTCATAATTAATCTCTGGTCTCAAGTAAAAGCAGGTTTCCGCTCTTAATCGATATATGACCTTCCTCCTTTATTAATTCATTACTTATCCCAAGTGTTTGATCCTTTACAAGAACACCATCACTCAGGCTATATTTAAATCCCTCAAGACTTACTCCTTCAACCTTATCCGAAAAAGGAACAAGGGATATAAATTCACCAAAAAGCTCATCCTTATATAAGGTTATGTCCTTATTAATCATTCGAATTTTATTATATTTGTCAATTATATAGCTTTCCACATTGTTGTCAAGACAAAGCTTTAAAACACCTATATTTCCAAAAAAATGATCCATTCTTTTTCCGGTTGCACCAAATATATTTATAATCTTTTTATCAAAAGGAAGCTTCAGTGCTTCTATGACCGCAAGATGTGTATCCGTTTCATCCTTTTCGGGACTGAAAATTTTGGCTTTCCCGCTTCTTATATACTTCTCACGTATATATTCACTTGCCGAATCAAAATCACCGATTATAATATCCGATTTATATCTTATTCGTTCAAGAGCCTCAATACCCTTATCCACACCTATTATATATGGTTCCTTTATTTTTTTTATAAAATTATAGAGCAAATCATCATCTATTTCCCCGCCTGCAACTATAATTATTTTTTTGTAATCTTTGTAATCATTTTTCATACGCACTTTTCTCCTTCAATAATTGGAAATTATCCAAGTATTCCGAAAAACCGGTTTATGTTAGAAGCAATATCCCCGTTGAAGCATGCCGAGCCCGCCACTATTACATTTGCACCTGCATTAAGAACGTCTTCAACGTTTTCAAAATTTATGCCCCCATCTACCTCTATAAGCAAATCCGGGTTTTCTTCATCTGCCCATTTTTTTACCTGCTTTAGCTTGTCAATTGCAGACGGTATAAATTTCTGTCCGCCAAAGCCCGGATGAACACTCATAATAAGTATCATATCAGCCTTATTTATATATGGTCTTAATGACCAGACGTCTGTCTCGGGATTTATGGCAAGCCCCACTTTTAATCCCGCTTCCTTTATCAGCTTAATTGTTTCATCAACATCCCCACAGGCTTCATAATGTATTGTAAGTAAATCTGCACCGGCATCCTTAAAGGCTTCTATATATCTCTTCGGTTCATTTATCATAAGATGTACATCAAAAAAGCTCTTTGTGATTTTTCTTATGGCCTTTATGACAGGAGGGCCAAAGGATATATTGGGCACAAACGCTCCGTCCATCACATCAAGGTGATACCACTTCACACCTGCCTCGTCTAAAATACCCGCATTTTTTTCAATATTGTTAAAGTCTATTGACAAAAGTGACGGTGAAAGAATATTCATCTACCATTTCCTCTTTTCTTTTAGTTCGTTATATAGCTGCTTGTAATTATCATATCTGAGACTGCTTATTTTTTCTTCATTAAGAGCCTTCTTAACTGCACAATCAGGCTCATTTATATGAATACAGCCGTTAAACCTGCATTTTCCTTCAAAGGCTTCAAATTCATTATAATAATACTTAAGCTCCTCAGGTTCCATATCTCCAACATATAATGAGCTAAAGCCCGGTGTATCAAGTATATATGTGTCATCTTCTATATACATAAGCTCCGTATGTCTTGTAGTATGCTTTCCACGCTTTATCTTATCGCTTATCTCGCCTGTCTTTACCTCCCTGTTTGGGCAAACAGCATTGACTATCGTTGATTTTCCGACTCCGGATGGTCCGGCTAAGACCGTGGTTTTATTTTTTAATATCTTCTTTATTTTTTCCGCAGCTTCCGATTTATCCGTACAATCATTAAATGAGCTTACTATAACCTCATAGCCACAGGATATATATATGTTTTTTATGTCCGATACATAGTTATTCCCTACAAGATCAGATTTATTGAAGCATATTATTGTTTTTATATTTCTTTGCTTCATCATTATCAGAAAACGATCTAGGAGATTGTAATTTGGTTTAGGATTTGCCAACGCAAAAATAATAATTGCCTGACTGATATTGGAAACAGCCGGGCGAATCAGGGAATTTTGTCTTTCTTTAATTGAAATTATATTGCCAGTTTTTTCTTCTTCATTTATTATGTCTATTTCGACATCGTCTCCAACCATAGGCTTTATATTTTGATTTCTGAACACACCCTTGGCCTTACATTCATATATAAAATTATCGTGTAGGTGGACATAATAAAATCCACCTACACCCTTTATAATTTTTCCAATCATATTAGTTTTCTCTATACGTTGTGCTCGGTGTCTTGGCAAAATCACCTGTGACATCATTTCCGCCATCATATACTGTATAGGTAAAGCTTTCATTATTTGTAGCAAGACCATCTATACTTACATTTGCACTTGCCTTACCCTCAGTATTGATTGTAACAGTCTGCTCCTGTGTAACAGTTCCGTTAGATACACGGATTGTAACCGTATGCCCAACATACTTTGAAGGAATTGCATTACCTTCATCATCAACACTGCCTGTATCATTTGCACTTATATCTACCTTTACGTCTGCCGTATAGGTTACTGTCTTTTCTTCAGGACCATCGCTTATAACAAAATCAATGGCTGTTCCCTCCGGAACCTCTGAACCACTCTGCGTACCCTGTCTTATAACATAGCCCTCTGCAACATTATCACTATTTTCATGTGTGACATTACCAACACTTAGCTGCTTTGCTGCAAGTGCATTTTCTGCCTCTGCCTGAGTATAGCCGTTAAGATTTGGAACCTCGACATTTTTCTCTTCCTTACCATTGCTTATAACAAGGGTAATCTTTGTACCCTCCTTTGCCATGGAATTGCCTGCCGGTTCAGTTCTTACAACCTTATCCTTTTCTATCTCATCATTGAATTCGTATGCATGTGTAACGGTAAAGCCTGCCTCCTGAAGTATCGTTACTGCCTGATCATCCTCATAATTGGTTACGTCAGGTATAGTTTTTTCTTCAGCTCCGGCACTTACCTTTATAACAATAGGTGCGTCCTTGCTGATAGGAGTTCCCTTTTCAACACTCTGTTCAAAAACATAACCCTCCTGAACCTCAGTATTGTTTACATGCTCTGAGGTTACGTTGG
Organism: uncultured Lachnospiraceae bacterium; assembly: GCA_902788555.1. GTDB lineage: Bacteria > Bacillota > Clostridia > Lachnospirales > Lachnospiraceae > Coprococcus_C. Next base: position 74,142 of record CADAKQ010000001.1, on the reverse strand, counting down.
TGAAGCCGGAATTATCTCTTAAAATCTTTAATGCGGCATCCTCTGAAATTCCTACTACATCATCCATCACAGCAAGCTCTTCCGTAGATATCTCGGACTCACTCGATGTAGTACTTTCAGTAGTTTGTTTATTACCGAACTTAAACCAGCCAAGTACCTTGCCAAGCACTACCATAACTATGATTGCTATTATAACAGCCGTTGCCACGGCACCTATGATAACAGCCTTTTTCAGATTTGGATCAATATCTCCATCATCCTCATCATAATCATCCTCTTCATCATAGTCCTGTACTCTTTTTAAACTGCTTTTCCTTGGTGGCGGTGCAACCTCTTCCTCTTCCTCATCTTCCCAAGGGTCTTCCTCCTCGAAAAGCTGATTTATCCTCTGATTATTTACCGGAATGGTCGACAATCTTTGAATCGGCTGCATCTCACCCATTTCGTTTTGTATAGGTGCATTATAAAACTGTGGCTGTCCGTTACCAACAGGCTTAGCCTGACTGGCACTTCTTACAGCATCTATATCTTCCTTAGACCACTCCTGTGTAGGTCTGTTGGATATGCCTGTCGGTGCAACAACTATATCAATATTCGGATTATTCTGTACTCTCCTCAAATCCGCAATTAAAGCACTTGCGGTAAGATATCTTCTTTCCGGTTTTTTCTGTGTAGCCTTAAGTATAATCTTTTCAAAGCTTGCATATATATCCGGATAGTATTCTCTCGGAGAAATCATATCATTTTGAATATGCATCAACGCAACGGATACATTATTGTCTCCTTCAAACGGCACTCTGCCCGTAACCATCTCATACATGGTGATACCAAGTGAATATATATCACTTCTTTCATCACTGTATCCGCCTCTTGCCTGCTCAGGTGATATATAATGTACACTTCCCATAGCTCCTGATGTGAGTGTATTGGAAGAAGCAGCCTTTGCAATTCCGAAATCCGTTACCTTAAGATTGCCGTTTTTGCTTACCAGTATATTTTGCGGTTTAATATCCCTATGTATTATATGATTCTCGTGTGCTATCTCCAATGCGGAAGCTATCTGTATGGAAAAGTCGATTGCCTTATCCATAGGAAGTCTTCCGTTCTGGTCTATATATTCCTTTAAGGTAATTCCTTCCACAAGCTCCATTACAATAAAGTATATACCATCATCCTCTGTTACATCATATACATTTACAATATTCGGATGTGCAAGTCCTGCGGAGGCCTGTGCTTCTATTCTGAACTTTGTAACAAAATTTTTATCATTTACAAACTCAGGCTTTAACATCTTGATTGCAACATTTCTGTTAAGCCTGTGGTCCCTGGCTTTATAAACAATAGACATTCCACCTGCGCCAACGACTTCAAGTATCTCATATCTATCACATAATATCATTCCCGGTTTCAACATAACTTTAACCCTTTCCGTTTCTTTCTCTAATAGTCTAATTGGATATGATAACTACGGAAATATTGTCCGCACCACCATAATAATTAGCTCTGTCTATTAAAGCTTGTGCTGTTTCGCTTAAGTCTTCGTTATCCATAACTATGTCTCTTATCTCATCATCTTCAACCATGTTTGATAAACCATCCGAGCATAGCAGATATTTATCATTTGTATTTATGTCTATCTCAAAGAAATCAGGTATTACCTCTTCCTTTGAGCCCATAGCTTTCGTAATTATATTTTTTTCAGGATGATTTCTTCCTTTTTTTCTTTCAAGCTTTCCGTCTCGTATAAGCTCTTCAACAAGAGAGTGATCCATGGTTATCTGTCTTATGTCATCTCCTATGGCATAAAGCCTGCTGTCACCTATATTGGCAACATATAATTTATCCTCCTGAGCAACAGCAGCCACCATAGTTGTACCCATACCTCTTAAATCAGGGTCACGACTTGCTGTTTTATATATCTCATTGTTTGCAAATATCATGGCACGCTTTAAAACAGCAATAGGATTTTCTATAGTGGATTTTTTTATGAAATCCACCGCAATATCAATTGCCATATTGGAAGCCTGATCTCCCGCTCTGTGACCTCCCATGCCATCAGCAACTATATATAAATTAGGTAACGGTCCTACCGGCTTATCACTATAGTAAATGCTATCCTGATTATTACTTCTTTTACTGCCGGTATCTGTTTTGCCGCTGGATTTCATAGAACTCCTCCTAAACCTTAACAGAATACTTTCTTCTTAATTGTCCACAGGCAGCATCAATATCACTGCCCACACTCCTTCTTATAGTAACATTTATTGAATTTTTTTCAAGTCCTAATTTAAATTTTTGAATAGAATTATTGTCTCCCTTTTCAAAATTTCTTTCTTCTATAGGGTTTACCGGAATTAAATTAACATGGCAGTTAAGCCCGGATAAAAGCTCTGAAAGCTCTTTTGCATCCTCACTGCTGTCATTTTCTCCCTTTACCAGACTGTATTCAAAGCTGATTCTTCTTCCGGTTTTTTCAAAATAATATTTACAGGCATCCAAAATCTCATTTATACTGTATTTTTCGGCAATAGGCATAAGCTTTTTCCTTTTACTATCATTTGGAGCATGAAGTGATATTGCAAGCGTTATGGCAAGCTTTTCATCAGCAAGCCTTCTTATCATAGGAACAATCCCACAGGTTGACATCGTGATATTGCGTGCACTTAAGTTATATCCTCTTTCATCTGTTATAAGCCTTATAAATCTAATCACATTGTCATAATTATCAAGCGGTTCTCCGGTTCCCATTATTACTATATTATTTATTTTTTCGCCGGTTATTCTCATGGCAGCATATACCTGCTCCAGCATCTCGGAAGCACTTAAATTTCTTACAAGTCCGCCTATGGTCGAGGCACAAAATTTACATCCCATTCTACAGCCCGCCTGAGATGATATACAAATAGAATTTCCATACGAATATTTCATAAAAACGGTTTCTATCATCTGTCCATCATAAAGTCTGAAAAGGAATTTTATGGTTCCGTCTTTTTTTGATACCTGTTTTGTTTCCTCCTTAAGCACGATAAATCCGTCATCCGATATTTTCTTTCGCAATGCTTTAGGCAGGTTTGTCATCTCATCTACACTACCGACAAACTTTTCATGCATCCAGCCAAAAACCTGCTTTGTTCTGTAAGAAGGCATGCCGAGTGAAAGAATATATTCATTTAGTTCATCATAGTACATTGAGCGAATATCCATATCATTCTCCATGTTTTTCTTTTTTCATTATCGTATAAAAAAAACCGTCGCAGCTATCTATCCCCTGTAAAAATAACCTTTGTTTTATCAGCTTAAAATCCTTATGCTTATCTAAAAAAAAGTCTACTGTTTTTTCATTTTCATTCGGATTGATGGTACATGTACTATAAAGCAATATGCCACCATCTTTGATGTATTTACAAACGTTATCAAGGATACCCTTTTGAAGCTGTTCCAGATTTTCAAGCTGTTCCTCAGTAACATGGTATTTTATGTCATTTTTTCTTCCCATTATACCAAGTCCCGAACAAGGCACATCCGCTATGATTAAATCAAAACCATTATCCAACCCGTCCGTATAGTAGTTTTCTAAATTTTCAAAGCCTTCTGTTGCATCGTGACAGGCAGTTTTTACATTATTAAATCCGAGTCTTTCTGTATTTTCATCTATTAGTTCAAGCTTTTCTTCCGAAATGTCCAAGGAATAAAGTCTGCCCCTGCCATCCATATATTCAAGTGCAGCCGTTGTTTTTCCGCCCGGTGCAGCACATACGTCAAGAGCCAAAAAATCATCATCTATTTTATTTATATTATTAAAGGCATCTCTTATTGCACACATTGAGCTTTCATCCTGGACTGTAAAATATCCCTTCTTATATCCGCTTATTTTTCTTATAAAATCATAATTTTTTATAAGTATTGCTTTATCATCATAATTCCCGTCAGAGGCATTTATCCCCTCTGCTTCAAGCTGTTTTTTCAGTTCATCTTTTTTTATAAGTGTCTCATTTACCCTGATTGACGTAGGTCTTTCATAAAAAGTTCCTTTTAATATATCTATATTTTTATCGGGATAAAATTCCTTAATCTTCCTGATAAGATATTTAGGCATGGAATATTCTACCGATAAATATTCCTCCATATCAGTTTCACGTGAAGGATATTTTATATCATTCTTTTTTCTTGATATGCTCCTTAAAACGCCATTTACAAATCCGGAAAGTGTACTGAAATTATGTTTTTTTGCAAGCTTTACTGACTCATTACATGCTGCACTGTCAGGCACGCTGTCCATAAAAAGAATCTGATATACTCCCATACGAAGTATGCATCTTATCATAGGCTTGCATCTATTTATCCCGGTCTTTGAAAATTGATTTATAATATAATCCAATTTTAGTCTTGTTTCGACAACACCTTCAGAGAGCCTTGTGATAAAGGCTCTCTCTTTTTTTTCTATGAACTGGTTTTTTTTAAGTGCCTTATTTAAGGCAAGATTTGAAAATGTATTATTTATCTCGATATCCATAAGAATATCCAGCACGATATCTCTTGTATCCGTCATTATTATTCTCCGGCAGTCATGCCTTTTGTTATTTTATTACCATTCAAATATGAAGCTGCATCCATCGGCTTTTTTCCTTCCGGCAAAAGTGAAAGAACGGTAATCGCACCCTCCTTGCATTTTATGGTAAAGTTCTTTTTTGTTACCTCTATTATCTCTCCCGGCTTACCGTTTTTATATTCCTCGTTTATAGAGTCAGCAACTCTTGCCTTTAGAATTTTTACGCTTTTTTTGTCTATGGTAGTATATGCGCAAGGCCACGGTATAAGACCTCTTATCATTCTTTCTATCCTTACTGCCGACTGATTAAAATCAAGTCTTCCAAGCTCTTTGGTAAGCATATGCGCATAGCTGCTTTCTTCATCATTTTGTTTAATTCTCTTTGCGGTTTTTTCTTCAAGCGCTTTTAAAGTTGATATAATGAGCAATGCACCTTCCCTTGCAAGCTTATCACGAAGAGTTTGTCCTGTATCTGACGGGTCTATTAAAACCTCTTTTTTTTCAATCATATCTCCGGTATCAAGGCCTTTTTCCATATACATGGTGGTTACACCCGTTTTTTCTTCTCCGTCAATTATCGCCCATTCTATAGGTGCTGCTCCCCTGTATTTCGGAAGCAATGAGGCATGTATATTTATACAGCCATACTGAGGAATATTCAGTATTTCCTCCGGAAGTATCTGACCATACGCCGCAACAACTATGGCATCCGGCTTATTTTTTTTAATTTTTAATACAGATATTTCGTCTTTTATTTTTTCGGGCTGAAATACTTCTATTCCGTATTCCAAGGCCGTCTCCTTAACAGGAGTAGGCACAAGCTTTTTACTTCTGCCCTTGGCTTTATCCGGTTGTGTTATGACAAGTGAAACCTTATGTCCCGCTTCAATTATTGCTTTAAGGGGATATACGGCAAATTCAGGTGTTCCCATATAAACTATCTTCATATTTTACCTCACTAATCTTCATTACCAGGAGCATCTATACTGTGAAGTCCGTCCGTTGCAAGGTCTTTATAGAGTATTCCGTCAAGGTGGTCCAACTCATGACATATTGCTCTTGCCAATAACTCTTCTCCCTCGACGGTTATCTCCTGCATATTTCTGTCAAGCGCTTTGCACACCACATGATTTGGTCTTTTTACATTTCCCGACAGTCCCGGAAGACTGAGGCAGCCTTCCTCACCCTCCTGCTCTCCGTCAGAGGAAACTATATATGGATTGATAAGACAAAGAGGATTATCATCCATTACATCTATAACAACTATTCTCTTAAGGACTCCAACCTGCGGGGCGGCAAGTCCGACACCGTTTGCAGCATACATGGTATCAAACATATCATCAATTAGAGTGTTTATTCTGTCTGTCATTTTTTCAACAGGCTTACATTTTTTCCTAAGTATGTCATCGCCGTCAATTCTAATGTTTCTTATAGCCATTTTATTTACCTCTTTTCTACTTTTAATATGTATTTATCGGATTAACATCAAACATAATGCTTATATTATCCTGTGAATAATCATCAAATTCTTCTCTTATCAGCCTGAGCATCCTCATATCCTCTGATTTTATATAAATGACTCTTCTGTAGGTATCGTTTATCTTAACGATAGATGCATCCGCAGGTCCTATCACTCTTATCTTTTTATCCTCTGATGCTTTTTGCTTAACCCTTTTATAAATCATCTCCGACTCACTGCATAAGGTCTCGTAATTCTCCGAGGATAACAGTATCACCATCATATTATAGACCGGCGGGTACTTAAGCAGACTTCTGTACGTCATCTCCATATCAAAAAAATCATCATAGCTTTGTTTTTTTACAGTAGCTATGGCATAATGCCCGGGTTGGTAGGTCTGTATAACCACACTGCCGCTTTTATCACTTCTACCGGACCTTCCTGCTGCTTGTGTAAGCAGGTCAAAGGTTCTTTCTCCCGCACGATAATCGTTTGCAAAAAGTGATATATCAGCAAGTATTATTCCCACAAGTGTAACATTTGAAAAATCATGTCCCTTCACTATCATTTGAGTTCCGATTAGTATGTCCGCCGAGTGATTGACAAACTGGTTTATTATCCTGCTGTGAGCTCCCTTTTTCATAGTCGTGTCCTTATCCATTCTCAAGGTTTTCACATTTGGAAAAAGCTTTTTTATCTCCTCTTCAACCTTCTGAGTACCTGTTCCAAAGCCACCGATAAGCTTTGATTTACATTTAGGACATTCCTTATGCACTCTTTCTATGTGACCGCAATAATGACACATCATAAACCCGTTATTGTGTAATGAAAGCGAGACATCACATTTCGGGCATTTTATGACCTCGCCACATTCTCTGCATGAAACGAAGCTGTTAAACCCTCTTCTATTGATAAACAGCATTACCTGTTCTTTTTTTTCAAGACAGGCTGCTATCTTGTCATTTAATTCCTTACTGATTATGCTTCTGTTGCCAAGATGAAGCTCCTCCCTCATATCTACTATTGAAATGTCAGGCAGACATGCTCCGTTTGGTCTTTTATTTAATTTCCATAGTTTATAGGCTCCTAGCTTAGCCATGGAATAGCTTTCTACCGACGGAGTTGCCGAGCCAAGAATTACGGATGCATTTTCAAGCCTCGCTCTTTCTATGGCTACCTCTCTCGCATGATATTTTGGTGACTGGTCACTTTTATATGCCGCATCGTGCTCCTCGTCTATAACTATTATTCCAAGATTAGGAAACGGAGCAAAAAGCGCCGATCTCGGACCTATGACAACATCAACCTCGCAATTTCTTACCCGTTCAAATTCCTCATATTTTTCTCCTTTGCTCTGTTTGGAATTTATCACGGCAATTCTTTCTCCGAAGTACTGTTTAAAACGGGCAACATTCTGATAGGTAAGTGCTATCTCCGGCACAAGCACTATAGCCTGTCTTCCCTTTTTTATCACTTCATTTACACAGCTTATATATACCTCGGTTTTTCCGCTTCCAGTTATACCTGAAAGAAGATATGTTTTAAACTGTTCGGCTTCATAATCCCTTATAAACTCTTCAACAAGTGATTTCTGTTCCTCATTTAAGGCACTTACCGGTTCACCCTTTAAAACAAATTCCTCATCCCTGCTTCTTTGTTCTGTCTTTCTTATCTTTTCCTTTACAGGCATTACAACTTTTAGTGCATTTATCATGGTAGAACCATAGTTTGCATGTATAAAAGCGGCAAGCTTAATCAGCTTACCCTCTATCATAATGCTTTTATCGGATATGCCTGATATTCTTTTCATTTTGTCTATTTCAAAAGAAGCTTTATCGGTTATATTTATTATATACCCTTTTCTAAGCTTGTTATATCTCCCAAAGGGTACCTCTACCTGCATTCCGACAGAAAGCATTTCCGAAAGCTCAGTAGGTATAATGTATTGAAAGGTCTTATCTATGGCTTCATGCGAAATATCTATTATTATATCCGCATATAGTTGTGACATCTTCTTCCTCCAATATTTCTTTTATCAAATCTCTTTCATCCATATGATGCTTAACACCCTTTATCTCCTGATAATCCTCGTGTCCTTTTCCTGCAAGCACGATTACATCACCGTTTTTTGCATTCATTATGGCATATCTGATTGCTTCCTTTCTATCAGGAATCTCTATATATCTGCCATCCGTTTTACTTATTCCGATTTTTATATCCTTTATAATTTCAAGCGGTTCCTCATCTCTCGGATTATCACTTGTTATAATTGTAAAATCCGAAAGCTTTCCGGATACCTCTCCCATTTCATATCTCCTGTCCTTAGAACGATTACCGCCGCATCCAAAAAGCGTAACCAGGCGCTTTGGCGAGTATGCTCTGAGTGCCGTCAGCAGACTTTCCAATGCCATCGCATTGTGTGCGTAATCTATCAGGATTGTAAATTCATCGGATATAGGAATCATTTCCACTCTTCCCCGAACCTTTATATTTCTTAAAATCTTTTTTATATCCTCCATAGGAACCTTTAGTAAATCAGCTATCGCAACAGCGGCAAGTGAATTATGTATCGAAAATTCTCCCGGTAAATCTACAATTATATCTGCATTATTTCTTCCGGTCAAATTATATTCTATTCCAAGCATACCATCCTTGTTATAAAGTCTTTTATCCAGAGCTCTGTAGTCTGCTCCCTCTTTCATACCGTAAGTTATTATCTCACAATCCGCATCCTTTATCATATCCTTCATATACGAATCATCGGCATTAAAGATGCCTGTCTTGCAAAGAGTGAAAAGCTTTGCCTTCCACATCATATATTCTTCAAAGGTTTTATGCTCATTTGGTCCGATATGATCCTTAGACAGATTGGTAAATATACCATAATCAAAATCCACTCCTGCCACTCTGTCAAGCATAAGCCCCTGTGAAGACACCTCCATTACAACCGCCTCAAGTCCATTGTCAACCATATCCTTCAGTGTTTTATGTAATACTATGGATTCCGGTGTCGTATTTTTAGCCGGTATTATATTTTTTCCGTCCATTATTTCTATCGTTCCTATAAGACCGGTCTTTTTTTTGCACGACTCCAGCATCTCTCGAATCATGTATGTAGTAGTTGTTTTTCCCTTTGTTCCGGTTATTCCAATCACCTTAAGCTTCTTTGAAGGCTCTCCGTAAAATTTTGAGCTTATATACCCCATTGCATATCTGCTGTTTTTTACTTTTATAACTGCTTGGTTTTTAAGCTCCTTTTTGTCTATTTCCTTTTCAACTATAAGAGCCGCTGCTCCCTTTTTTAATACATCCTCTGCATATTTATGTCCATCCGAAACTGCTCCCGATATACAGAAAAACAAATCCCCTTCACAAACATTTCTTGAATCGTTTTTTATATCCTTTATATCTGTTTCAACATTTCCGTTTATAACCTCAAAGTCAAGTCCGTCCAACAATTCAATAAGCTTCATATTTACCTCCCTAAAAGTAATTAAGGGCTGCTACATATATATGTGCGACAGCCCCTTAATTATTATTCATCATCTCCGACAATCTTAACCTTACCGCTATATAACTCTTCAACAGCTATTGATAAAGGCTTCTTATCAAGAGCATTAACAAGAGGTTCATCTCCTGCTATAATCTGTCTTGCTCTTTTGGATGCAGCCATAACAATCGAATACCTGCTTTGTACTACCGGATGCTCTCCTTCTTCAACGTCACTATTTACAACAGCCATTAAATCTGTGTATGATGGATGTAACATATTTTTTCTCCTTCCTATAGAGCCTTAAGCTCTCCCTTTATTGTTTCGATAAAATCTAAATTATTGCCGCGAAGGCATTTATTACTGACTATAATTGAATGAATAGTTTTTACACATTCCTCAATTTCATCATTTATTACTATGTAATCATATGCATCTATATCATCCGACTCCTGCGCCGCACGTTTCATTCTCTTATTTATTATCTCTTCGCTCTCGGTTCCTCTGTCTGTCAGTCTTTCCTTAAGACTGTTTGCATCAGGTGCCGTAACAAATATAAGTAAGGCATTAGGATATTGTTTCTTTACATTCATAGCTCCCTGAACCTCGATTTCCAGAATAACATCTCTGCCTTCTCTCATCTCCTGTTCAACGAATTTTCTCGGTGTTCCGTAGTAATTATCAACATACTGTGCCCATTCTATAAATCCGTTATAATCAATTAAATTCTGAAACTCTGCAACAGTTTTAAAATAGTATTCTCTTCCATCTTCCTCACCCTCTCGCGGAGCTCTCGTTGTTGCTGATATGGAGAGACTGTATCCGTATTGTTCAACAAGCTTTTTTACAACAGTACCCTTTCCTGCACCCGAAAAGCCCGAAACAACAATTAAAAAGCCTTCTTTATTCATATTATCACCCGCTCTTTATTTATTCTATATTTTGTATCTGCTCTCTTACCTTTTCTATCTCTGTCTTAAGCTCAATTCCTTTGTCAGATATCAAGAGAGAATTTGATTTGCTAAGTATTGTATTGGCCTCTCTATTCATCTCCTGAGCTATGAAATCAAGCTTTCTTCCTACAGCGCCACCCTCAGTCAAAATTTTTTTAGTGCTCTCTATATGACTTTTCAGCCTTACTATCTCTTCATCCACACATATCTTATCTGCGTATAAGGTAACCTCAAGTGCAATCCTTGATTCATCAATCTGAGTATTGGCATTTAACTCGTCTATCTTTTCCATAAGACGTTTTTTATAATCCACAATAATCTCCGGTGATTTTTCTTCTATAAAAGAAACCGCCTTAAGCATATTATCAAGCTTTATAAGTAAATCATTTTTGAGATTTTCACCCTCGACAATTCTTGCTTCCACAAACTTGTCGCAGGCCTCTTCTATCGATTCTTTAAGTGTCTCCCATACCTCTTCGTCATCCTGCGACTGCTCTTCTAATGTGAAAATTTCCGGAAATCTTCCGATATTTGAAGTCTTTATATCAGCCGCTATTTCAAAATCCTCTGCCATCTGTTTTAAATAGCCTATATATTCTGCAGCTATTTCTTTGTTATATTTAACGCACACATTGGATTTTGTATAATCCTCATAGGTTATAAAAACATCTACCTTTCCCCTTTGTATCTTTTCTTTTAAAAGATTTCTGATATCTGCTTCAAAGTGATTAAATCTCTTAGGAAGCTTGATATTCATATCACAATATCTGTGGTTTACAGCCTTTATCTCAACAACTATCTTTCTATCTTCACTTATTATCTCGCTTCTTCCGAAGCCTGTCATGCTTTTTATCAATTTATCTAACCCTTCCTGCTTATCTTAAACGTCAACTGAACCCAATATATTATAGTATATCAGTGTGAAAAAAGCAACTAAAATCGCTCTAATCATTGATTTCCTTTATCCCATGAATATCCGGCTCAATTGTCATTGAGTAATTGGTGTGATATATGACATAGCCTGGATTTGCCTTTGGTGGTTTTTTTATATTTTTACGTTCCGTATAATCCACTTCCACCTTGCTTCCTTCTCTTCCCGACGAATAATATGCTGCAAGCCTTGCCGCCTCCTCATAGGTTCTGTCAGGTATCTCCTCTTTACCCTTCGTCTTCACAATCACATGTGAGCCGGATATAAGCTTTGCATGGAACCACATATCACCCGCATCTGCAAGCTTAAATGTCAGCTCATCATTTTGATAATTATTTTTTCCTACATATATATCATATCCGTCTGAGGATATATAATGAAACGGCTTTGCCTTTGAAGTGTTTTTTTCTCCCTTTTTATCCGCCTTACCCTTTATATATCCGCTTTCAATCAATTCCTGCTTTATCTGTTTTAAATCACTCTCCGTATTGACTATATCAAGAGAATTTTGTACGGACAGCAAATACGAAAGCTCCTGCTTGGATTCCTTTGTTAATACAGTCAGTGCTTCATATGTCCGTTTCAGCTTGCCATATTTTTCAAAATAATCCTTCGCATTTTCCATCGCTGTTTTATCTTCTTTAAGTGGTATCGTTATCTTTTCACCGGTATAGTAATTATCACATACAAGCTCTTTATCACCGTAAGAAACATTGTATCCATAGGTTGTGAGAAGTTCTCCGTAAACCTTATATTTATCTCTTTTTTCAGTATCCTTTAGCTGCTTTACCTGTAAATCATACTTTTTTGCAGTTCTTTCCACGGCATTTGATACAATCTTTCTTAAATCCGTTGAGTGTTGCTTTATTCTTGAAGATACATTTTTTTCTTTATAATATTCGAGTATAACATTTGAAATATTATTAAAGAGCTTTACACCTGATGAATTTTTTTCAGGAAGATTATCCTTAATTTCTCCATATGATTTAAGAATAATTGATGAAAACTCCTTTGGTTCATATCCATCATAGGCAATGCAAGGCATAAATGAGCCATTTTTTATATCATCAATTACTTTTTCAAATTCCCGATAAATTGCTTCCTTTTCATTTAAGGTGAGCTCATCTGTTTTATTTTTATTTATTCCTGCACGATATATTATTTCATTTGCCATTGAAGGTGAAAATCCGTTATATGCCGTATAAAGTGCTTTAGATATATCTCCATGCTCCGACATAACGTGATTTACAAAAAAGTTTACATCGGTTTTTAAAGGATTATTTTTTGACGGTGGATATATATATGTTCTTCCCGGCAAAACCTCTCTTACTGAGCTTACAGCATTGGAAACGTGTTTTATACTGTCTATAATGTTATCCTTTTCATCAGTAAATATAATATTGCTGTATTTGCCCATTATCTCAACAATAAGCTTTTTGGTACATATATCTCCCATTTCATCAAGGTGTTCGATATAAAATTCTATTATTCTGTCAAATTCAGGCTGGTTAATATCCTTTATTCTTCCGTTTCCTATATGCTTTCTTAAAAGCATGCAAAAATTAGGTGCCACACTCGGATTATCCTTGCTTTTTTCTAAAAGATATATCATAGGCATACCGGCATTTGCCGAAAGTACAAGCCTTTCGGTTATATTTTCATTATTTATTTTATTTTTAATAACAAGACATATTTCATCATTTTCAGGCTGATATATTTTATATATCCGTCCGCCGATGAGGCGATTTTTTAACTCATATAAAATTCCCGCTATTGTAACACCATCCATTGCCATACAAGCTTTCTCCTTATTACACAAAGCATACAGCCACATATATCAATATATGTGGCTGCAATAATCTTTTTAATATTCAAAACTATATTTGCTCATATAATTGTTCATATATCGCTGCGGAATTTGCCCAGCTATAATTCTGCTGCATAGCTCTTTCCTGCATATTTGCCCATGCTTCCTTATCATCAAAGAATATTTTCTTGGAATAATTTATAGTATTTAAAAGCTCAAATGCATCATAATTAGCAAAGGAAAATCCTGTTCCTGTACCCTCATATTCATTGTACGGCTGAACTGTATCCTTAAGTCCTCCTGTTTCACGTACAATAGGAAGAGTACCATACCTTAAAGCCATAAGTTGTGTAAGTCCGCAAGGCTCAAATCTTGAAGGTACAAGCATTGCATCACAGGCAGCATATATCTCATGTGACAAATCATCTGAATAGAAAATATTTGCCGAAACCTTTGCAGGATGGAAGCTCTGATAATACTTAAACATATCCTCATATCTTCTGTCACCCGTTCCCAAAACTACAAATTGTGTTCCGTCAGTACATATATCATTCATAGCCCTGTCAACAAGGTCAAGACCCTTTTGATCCGTAAGTCTGGATATGATTCCTATCATATATGCTCCCTCATCTACCGGAAGGCCAAGCTTTTTCTGAAGCTCTCTTTTATTTACAACCTTATTCTTTCTGAAATTCTTTATAGTATAATTTTTGAAAATCTTCTTATCTGTTGCCGGATTATAATCATCATAATCAATTCCGTTTACAATTCCCCAAAGAGATTCTCTTCTTGCGGAAAGAAGTCCGTCAAGTCCCTCTCCATACTGTGGAGTCTGGATTTCCTGAGCATATGTATTGGAAACTGTTGTTATCTTATCAGCGTAAACAAGACCACCCTTCAGCATACTTGCATCCTTATTAAGCTCAAGCTTATCAGGAGTAAACACGTATTCCGGAAGTCCTGAGTATTCCTGAATGGTTCTTATATCCCATTTTCCCTGAAATTGAAGGTTATGTATTGTCATAATTGACTTTATTCCATCATAGAAAGAATTACCTGAAAATAATGTTTTCAGATAAACAGGAACAAGTCCCGCCTGCCAGTCATGGCAATGTACTATATCAGGTCTGAAGCCTATGGTTGGAAGAATTGCAAGTGCCGCTTTACTAAAATAGCAGAACTTTTCAATATCCCATTTTACATCTCCGTATATATTAAATCCGTTAAAATAGTATTCATTATCTATAAAATATACAGGAACACCTTCGTATTCAAGATACATAACTCCTACATACTGCTGTTTCCAACCGATATCCATATGAAAATGAGTAATATATCTCATTTTGCTTTTATATTTTGCCGGAAGGCACATATAATTCGGCATTATGACACGCACATCATACTTATCCTTATCAAATATCTTCGGTAAAGTACCAACAACATCTGCCAAGCCTCCGGTTTTTACAAACGGTACACATTCTGATGCAATGTAAGCTACTTTTTTCATATATTATCCTCCTCATATAACATCTATATTGTCATCTAAATTATTAATTCGTCCCTCTGTAGGTGACGGTGCTTCTGTCGGTGCCTCTGTAGGTGCCTCCGTCGGTGCTTCTGTCGGTGCCTCTGTAGGCGCTTCTGTAGGTTGCGGCTGAGGCTGTGGTTGAGGCTGCGGTTGAGGCTGCGGTTGAGGTGATACACTTCCTCCGTTATTAACAAAGGCTACACTTATAGTCGCATTGTCCTGAACATCATTAAATGTATAGCTTGTCTGCGGACCAACACTCACTCCGTTTACAACTACATCATAAATCGAATAACCTGCATTTGGCGTGATATAAAAGGTAACGGTTGAACCTCTTGCACAGGTTACGGTAGGTGAAATTGTTCCACCTTCTCCTGCTGCGGATGTAATCGTAAGCTCTTCCGGAAGCTCCGGATGTATAGGACAAACCTCTTCGGTAAAATCATATCCCTCTGTACTTTCTCCGCCGGTCGTGCTGATAAGCTTTCTTGCTCCTGTTTCTTCATCTATATCAGCCGAAAAGGTTACAGTTTCCGGACATTGCGAGGTTGCAATACACTTGGATTCTCTACAGAAGGTATAGGTTGCGTGTCCCGCACATCTCTGTCCCGGAACATCCTCTGCTGCATAGTAATCCGTAAATGTCGGACAGCCTTCTCCCGGAAGCTTACCTGTAAGCTGACATAAGCTGACTGTTGTAATTCCGTCCGGCTTTACAAAATCAACTGAAGGGTCCTGGCCTTCCATTGTAGCTATCTGATCCATTATATCTCTCCACATTCTACAGTGAAGACTTTGATTATAACCACCCATATTTATATTGGAATCAAATCCCATCCATATGGAAGCCGTATAATAAGGAGTCATACCGCAGAACCATAAATCATAGGTATTTGAAGTTGTACCTGTCTTACCTGCACACTTAATGCCTGTTGTCATCCTCGCCGAACCACCGGTACCACCATTTAAAACAGATTTCATAGCTTCTATAAGCTGCCATGAGGTTGTTTCCTTCATAACTCTTTTTGTAGTAGGTGTAGTATTATCTATTATAATATTTCCATCATGGTCAACAACCTTTGAATATACCACCGGCTTTGTATATATGCCGCCATTTGCTATGGAGCCATAGGCCGCCGTCATTTCATAGGTAGTAACACCATGAGTAAGACCTCCAAGTGCGGTTGCCTGATTTATATCTGATATAATATTTCCATCCGAATCAACATCATAATCAACTATTGTTGTAAGACCGATATCGACAAGATATTTATAAGCAAGCTCAGGTGTAGCCACCGTTATCGCTTTAACTGCAATAACATTCATTGAATCCTGAATTGCTTTTCGCACAGTTACCGGACCACGATAGGAATTACCCCACCAGTTATGAACCTGAACGCCGTTCGCATACTTTAATGGTTCATCTGTAAACGGCATCGCAAGTCCGCCTCCGCAGGCATCTATAAGAGGAAGATATGCAGCAAGAATCTTAAAAGTAGAACCCGGCTGTCTTGGTGAATCCGTTGCCCTGTCCAAACCTCTGTTTGTCGTTTTTTCTCCTCTGCCTCCGACTATAGCCTTAACATATCCTGTATGCTGGTCCATAATTGTAAAGGAAAATTGCGGCTGAGGTGAAACCGTGAAGCTTTCTCCGCTAAATGTACCGCCCGTTCGTATAAGCATCGCTTCTTTAAATTCATCCGCTGCCGCTCTTGCCGATGCTTCATCACTAAATATATTGTTAAATTTGGAATCTCCGGTCTTTTCCCTGAAATACCTGAGTAAATGTCCTATCGAATAGTTGTGAACCGTTTCCTTATCCGCATCAAGTATTGTAAGATTATATTCAAGACCGACTCTTGTTCCGTCACCATAATAGCTTGTGTCATTTATAACATTATCACATATCTCCTGAATATCCTTATCCTGTACGGAGTACACGGAATATCCACCTGTAAATATCATCTGGGAAGCTTCATTTTCCGTACAACCGTAGAGTTCCATAAGGTCGTTACGAAGATCTACGATAATCTTATCTGTATAATATGAATATACATCCCCTTCAGCTTCTTTAATCTGCTGCACCTCAGCTATTCTGGCAAATACATCATCCGCCATAGCTTCATCATATTGTGCCTGTGTTATATATTCAAGCTCAAGCATTTTATTGAGAACTCTTTGTCTTCTTTTTGCACTTTCCTCAGGAAATCTGGTAGGATCATACTTAGTAGGGTTCTGTGTTATACCGGCTATTACTGCCATCTCAGAGATTGTAAGTTCATTCATCTCCTTGTTAAAATACTTGGTAGATGCAGCCTGAATTCCATTTACACCACGACCGAGATAAATAGTATTAAGATAGCATTCTATAATTTCTTCCTTCGAATACTTTTTTTCAAGCTCCATTGCAAGATACTGCTCCTGTATCTTTCTTTCAAGCTTGTCCATAAATGTAGTCTCTCCAAGACCCACATTGAATACTTCATTTTTTATAAGCTGCTGGGTAATAGTTGATGCTCCCTGATCAAATTCTCCTGACCTTGCGCCCTCTACAAAAGCTCTTGCAATACCCCTTACATCTATGCCATTGTGAGTCCAATAACGCTCATCCTCTATCGCAACGAAGGCATTTATAAAATCCTTAGGGATTTCGTCATAATATACATATACACGATTCGATCCGATTGTGGATATTTCGGTTTCAGGATTGCCGTTTGCATCATATATAATCGTCTTAAAGCCCTTCGGCATTATACTTATCTGATTGATATCAGGAGCATTATCAAGAATACCCTTCATCATTCCGAATACTGCACCTGCTCCTGCTATAATTATTGTTAAAAAAGCCAAAAGAACAATTTTTAGCATATTAACCAGTATTTTTCTTTTATATCTTTGCGACTTGGAAACAAGCTTTTTTTGTTTTTTTATTGTCTCCGTCTTTGAATAGCCCATTATAAGCCTCCCTTAATTTATATATTATCGCGAAAAATACATCGAATAAGTTCATGAAAACATTCGCTGTAACATTATATCAAAATTTATTGGTAAATACAAGTTTTATTAGGATAATACCTATATTTTAGTCACAAAAAATATCCTCTATTCAATTTCATCTTTAAAAACACACGAAAAAGGAAGCCGCCCTGCACATAACATTACAGAGCGGCCCTTTATAGGAGGTTTACAAAACAAGTAATTTTTCAAATAACCTTACTGAATCTGACTCCCGCAAACATGGAATCGTCAAGATATATATTATTGAGTTTGGCTTTTGTCCTTCCTGTTTTTTCAAACGAATACCCATAATTCAAGCCAAATTCATTATACTGCTTTTCGATTCTCGGTTTATTTTTCAATTCATCAAAGCTATGGTACAACAGTCCGTCAAGTGTGTTGCCTATCTTTTCCTCAGGAGTTTTTTCACTGTTAAAATCATACATTTTTTCATTTCTTTTTGATATTTCACGCTTTATATCCCTGCATCTTACAAAAATATCTGATTTTCTATTCAGTGATTTTTTTTCAATTACTCTCTTGAATTGTTCAATTATTTTAAAATTATTTGTAGAGGCATAATCGAGATGTTCACCTATTGCAACTGCATAAAGGTATGTATCCTTTCCCACTCTTAAATTCTGCATAAAAGAATAAATTGCAAGAGATATACCCCAGCTATGTGCAGGAAAAACAATACCTACGCTTTCAGCTTCGAGTTTTTCACCGGTATACTCGGTATACTTAAGCACAGTACACCTTCTCATATCCTCTTTTATATGCTCTGCTACTTCCCTGCCTGCATCCATCTTACGAAGTCGTCCCAAAGCAGGCAAAGCATCCATTTCATCCGTTACGTAAAAAACGTAATTCATGCTTACCTCCTGACCAACGATTCGTAAAATGTTCTGAAAGAATATTTTAGATATTCGTCTTTATCCATATTTACTTTGTTCTTTAAAATATCCTTCTTCCTGTCTGCAACCTGAATAATACCGCTTATAGCCGACCATACATATAACACTGTAGGCTGTAAATCAATATCCTTCCTTAATACATTGTGTCTGACTCCCTTTTCAAGCAAACTGCTTATTAATTCCCGAAGCTCCTTTCCGACATCCTGATCTAAAATGTTGGTTTTTTTCCTACTGTTAGTCATATTTTCTTCCCCCATAAGACTAGCGTAGTATTTAGGATATTTTTCTTCAAAATTAACAAGACACTGGCATAATCTGTAATAAGTCTCCTCAAAGCCTGTTTCAGCATTTATACAGGTTTCTATTTCCCCCGTAAGAATACTCATATAATCTTCAACTATTGAATTGTATATGTCTTCCTTACTTTTAAAGTAGACATATATTGTTGATTTACTATAATCAGCGTGCCTGGCAATATCATCCATGGTTGTTGCCTCAACACCCTTGAGCTCAAACAGTTCCTTAGCCGCATCAATAATATTGTCACGGTTAAACTGCTCTAAAGCCGCCTTCTTACGTGTTCCCATACTAACCCTCAATCGTATCTCAAACAAATAGTTCGTTTATCATACTAATAGTTCGATTATTATACTTACATTATAATAATCATAATCTTATTGCAATTCACAAAATATTATTTTGTATTTTGTAATTTAATTGTGTTTTTTATACCAACTTGTCGATTATTGTACTATAAGTTCGATTTATTGTCAATACTATTGCGCATAATAAATAATAGTTTTTTTTCAAGCCGGCTTACCTGCACCTGACTTATACCTAATTCTTTAGCTGTTTCATTTTGAGTTTTATCCTGAAAATATCTTAGATTTATGAGTTTTTGTTCCTTATCGTCAAGACGGCTCATCGCCTGTTCTATCAGCATTTTATTGAATATTTTTTCCTCCGATGAAAATGAGGCTGTTTCATCCGTCAGCTTATCAACAAGACACATTTCACTTCCGTCATGCTCATATATAGGCTGATAGATTGATTCTATTTCTCTGTTGGCATCTGTAGCAAGGACTATTTCTTCCTTGCTTAGTCCTGTTGCCTCTGATATTTCACAAAGACTTGGATCTCTCCCGAGCTTTATTGACAATTCTTCTCTTGCCTGACTTATTTTATATCCGTTTTGCTTTAATATTCTTGATACCTTTATCATTCCGTTATCGCGAAGAAACCTTTTTATCTCTCCGGCTATAAGAGGTACTGCATAGGTCGAAAATTTCACTTCATATTCTTCGCTGAATCTGTCAATTGCCTTTAAAAGTCCTATACATCCTATTTGATATATATCCTCTAAATCATAGCCACGCCCAAAAAATCTGCGTGCTATACTCCAAACCAGACCGGTATTATCTGAAACTATCTTTTCCTTTGCTTCTCTGTCACCCTTTTTCGCAAGTCGAAAAGTTTCCAGTTCATTCATTTATTCAAATTGACGGCCTGCCGTTCCTATCTCCTTCCACATTTTTACGGTTGTTCCGCTTCCAAGTCCCGATTCCACCTTAATCTTATCCATAAAGGCCTCCATAAATGAAAAGCCCATACCGGATCTTTCCTCTTCAGGTCTTGAGGTGTACATTGGTTCCATAGCTTTCTTTACATCAGCTATCCCCTCTCCCTCATCTATTACCTCTATGTATATTTTTCTTCCCGTAACGCTTGCATTTATTCTGACCTGCCCCTTTTTTTCTCTGTATCCATGTATAATTGAGTTAGTAACCGCTTCAGATACGGCAGTCTTAACATCAGATACCTCCTCTAAGGTAGGATTTGTTCCTGCTATAAAGCTTGCAACCACCATTCTTGCAAAGCCCTCATTTTGAGCATTGCTGCTAAAACTGACTGTCATTTCGTTTGTATTATTCATAATAACCTCCTGCAACCATCTCCCTTATAATATCCTCTTTGGTTTCTTTCTTTTCAATAATTCTGTAAATCCCGGACATTTTTAATATTTTATCTATTGCCTGATTTACATTGACAATATATACCTTACCGCCTTTATCATGTACTCTTCGATATCTGCCGGTTATTAAACCTATTCCGGAGCTATCCATAAACAAAGTCTTATCAAAATCAAAAATCAGAAACTTTACATCGTTTGACTCAAATACTTTTTCACTTCCGATCTTAATCTTTTCCGCCGCATAATGATCAAGCTCCTTCGGAAGATAGTAAATCAAAGTACCATCAGAATAATCATATTTTTTCATATCAAGCCTTAACCTCCTACTTAGACTTTTAATTTGTATGTGAAAAAAAAAGAAAGCAAATTTTCTTGCTTTCTTTTGTAAATTTAAAAATGATGTTTATTCATTTTTTATCATATTTTGCAGGTCATCATCCGACATGCCGTTTTGTATATCCGAGTAATCCGGTAATGGATTATCTCCCGCCTTTTGTGGATTCTTAGCAGTTTCAAGCTCCAAATTAAGATTGGCTATTTCATTGGTCAGTGATGTAATCGTGGCATTTTTATCTGCAAGCTCCTCACTGTATGCTTTTATAAGTTCATCCTTTTCATTTATAATCTTTCTTTTTTGTGCGGGAACAACTATAAAAAACAGTAAAAATATTCCGAGTATTATTCCCAAAAGTACGTATATGCCCGAATATTTTGCAAAGCTTATCTCACCATATTCTCCTCTTGAAACCGCCTTAGCTTTATATCTTTCTATTAAATCACTGAAAAACAGTCTGATTTTGCTTCCTCCGGTTTCTCCTGCACTGCTTAATGTAATTGCTTCCTCATCCGCTTCAAGCAGTCCATCATTTTCTACGGATTCCTTGCTCATTTCAATTATGTTTTCGTCCGTATCTCCCATTTCATGAAGATAATGTATAGCCAATGTATTAGCCTTGTCAATTTTTAAAACACGCCTTAATGTAGTTCTGGCCCTCTCATAGTTATCAGAATTAATATAAAGCAGTGCCAGTAAAAGATATCCTTTTACAAAATGCGGATTAGCCGAAAGAACACTTTTTAATTGTATTATCGCAAGGTCAAAATCCTCACTCTTTGCATAAGAAAGTGCCTGATTATATTTCTGCGCTATCTGATCAACATTTGAAAGAAGCGTAGGATCCTGCCTTAATTCTTTCAAATATTTTGATGCAAGATTACCTGTCGACTGATAATTTACGCTCATAACCCATTGGCTTAAAGCATTCACTATCTCGCCCATCTCATAATATACAAGTCCGAGAAGATTTCTCGACATTATATTTTTCTTGTTATATCTGAGCGAAATATTGAGTGAATCAATAGCACCTGACAAATCTCTGGCAACCGCCCTGTCATATCCGATATTGTAGTAATAATCTGATGTATTGAAAGCCTTTTTCAATACAGGCAGTGGCATATGGCACGCAGAACAGTATCCATTTTTTTTAACATGTGCTCCGCAATTCGGGCAAAGCACCGGTCTTTTTGTAGCCATAATTATCTCCTTACTCTGCCTACCATACGATTTGCTGCATCTACACTTGCAGTCTTCATCTCCTCAGTAACCTGAAACACTATATCACTTATATCCTTAAGGTCATTGCTGTATATCGCATCCTCAGCCTGACTTACCTCAGGAATCGGCTGAAATCTCTTTAGCTCTTCTTCAAAAATAATCATCTTCCGCCTCCATAATAATCCGCTTTATGCTACCCGCAAGGTATAATGAGCCTACGCAATAAAGCACCGTATCATCTTTATCCATAACATCGTCTGATGCAGTCTTAAAAATCCCTTCTAAATCATTGTTATAAACAATTTCAACATTTTCATCTTCCAAGTATTTCCTAAAAATGCAGGCTATATCATACGATGAAACAGCTCTTATGTTGTCGATTGCAGTTACATATATTTTTTCAAAATGCAACCCACTGCATAAAAGCTTTATCATAGTTTCATAATCCTTATCGCCCGCCACAGCAAAGAAAAGTTCTTTTTTCTTGTCCTTATTAATTCGTTTTACACTTTCAATAAAACGTTTAACCGCATCCGGATTATGTGCTCCGTCTATGCAGATATTATGAAGCATAAAATCCATTCTTCCGGACCAGTAAAAATAATAAAGTGCCTCCTTTATGACTGCCTCATCAATCGCTTCACCGCCAAACAACTCCTCACATGCAGCGATTGCAAGACATGCATTATCAACCTGATATAAAGCACATGTATTTATAACAAGATTTTCATAACTATAATAACTACTGTCAAATGAAAAATCAATCGTTTTATCGTTCAATTTATTTATTTTATATTTTGCTTTTGCGACATTTATTTCTTTGGCATTGTGTGTTTTGGCAACTTTCGATATCACCCCGTCTGCCACTTCACTTCCCGTATTATAAATAACAGGGATATTGTCCTTTATTATTCCGGCCTTTTCGGAAGCTATAAGCTCTATGCTGTCTCCCAGGTATTTCATATGGTCAAGACCTATTGAAGTAATTACAGTTATCTCGGGAGAAAGAAGATTGGTTGCATCAAGTCGTCCTCCCAGCCCGGTTTCATATATTGCATAATCCGGTTTTACCTTTTCAAAATAAACTGCTGCCATAGCAAACAAAAATTCAAAGTATGAAATATGATTTTTTCCCTTTTCAATTATCTTTTTTTCCGCTTCCAGGACGATATTAAAGCACGAAACAAAATCTTTTTCGGAAATCATATAATCTGTTGCTATTCTTTCTCTTATAAATATAAGGTGGGGCGAAGTAAACACACCTGCCTTTTTACCCTTTTTATTTAAAATATTCTTTATAAAATTCGCAACCGAACCCTTACCGTTTGTACCTGCAATATGTATACTTTTTATACTCCTATGAGGATTACCAAGCTCCTCCAATAAAAATGCGAGGTTCTCATTTCCCGATTTATTCCTTTCATTTTTCTCTCTTGGGAAAAGCGGAATATCCAACAAATAATTTACACAGGTCTTGTAATTTGTCATCATCTGTTATCCACCTTCTCAGGATAAAGATCATGCTGCGAAAGTCTGTCATATGCGACCTGCTCCCACTTTGTTCCCGGCTTGCCGTAATTACAGTAAGGATCTATTGATATGCCTCCTCTTGGCGTAAACTTTCCCCATACCTCTATGTATTTCGGTTCCATAAGCTTTATCAAATCCTTCATAATTATATTCACGCAGTCCTCATGAAAATCTCCATGGTTTCTGAAGCCGAACAAATAAAGCTTTAATGATTTACTTTCCACCATAAGCTTATCAGGTATATATGATATGTAGATTGTTGCAAAATCCGGCTGTCCGGTAATCGGACACAGCGATGTAAATTCCGGACAATTAAATTTAACAAAATAATCATTTTCCTGATGCTTGTTTACAAATGTTTCAAGTATGTCTGACGAATAATCCGACGGATAGTTTACATTATTATTTCCAAGTAAGGTTATACCTTCCTTCTCCAATTCTGTCCTTGCCATTTTCTCTCCTCTTTTCCTCATCGAAGTTTTTGGTTTTGATTATTCTAAGCTATATCTATTTGTTTTTCAAGATAAAATGAGTATATAAGTTTTTCGCTAACCTTTAAACCTGTAATTTTTTCCAAAATGTATGCGTAATAATCAAGCTGTGCCTTATATCTTTTGACAAGAGTTTCCTCGTCAGTATTGTCTGTTTTATAATCCATAAGTACTATCTTATCCCCTTCATAAAAGAAAGCATCAATTATACCCTGAACTATAACCAAATCATCCTCATCCTCTGTCTTATATTCATTTCCGTATATCATTTCTACCGGAAGTCCTGCTGAAAACTGTTGTTCTTTTTTCAGATTTCCTTTTACATCCGCCTCCGTCATTCTTTTTCCCAATCCCGATAGAAGCATACTTTTAATCTTATATGGATTTATGACAGTTATTTCCTTCTCATTAAAATACGCTTTATCCTGCATATCCTTTATAGTGCTTTTTATATATTCCAAAAGCTTTTTTTCTTCTATGTCTTTTACTTTCTTAAAATCAAAAAGCTCCATGAATTTATGTATGATGGTTCCTCTTTCGGCTCCTGATATATCGGACATTTCCCTAGTCTTTTCTAAGGTTTCATCCATTTTTTCTTCCCTTTTATATGGCTCTTGGTTAAGCACCTCACTTAAGTCTTCCTCTATCTCATAATCGGTTCCATCAAAGTTCTTCATCCGCTTTATTTCTGAGATTGACATTTTATTTTTTATACCTGAATATTTTTCAAACGGATATTTAAAACTAAATAAAGCATTATATTTTTCATATAATTTCTTATCATAGTCGGATAATGCATGCTCATAAAAATCATAAAGTGACCATGTTTTTTTTACCTTGTCGGCACCTAAATATCCTGCGACATCATCCTCTCTGAGAAGCTTTAATTCTATATCACAGTCTGATTTTTCTTTTTCATAACCGCTCATACAGGCAAGAATCCAGTATAGGAAACACGGGGCATTAAATCTAATATCAAACGGAAGCTTATTATCATCCTTTTTTATTTCAGAAAGCTTTTCAAGCATTTTATCCACATCCTTATCACAGCCGGTTATGATAAGCTTCTCTTTTGCACGGGTAAGAGCCACATAAAGCACCCTTAGCTCCTCAGCCATATTTTCCTTCTTTATCAAAAGTTTAAACACATCTCTTATAAATGTATTTTTCTTATATCTGTTTTCCCTATCAATATAGTACGAGGCAAGATAATAGTCGCTGTGTATGATAAGCTGTTCCTTGTAATCTCCGTTGTTAAACTGCTTTCCAAATCCGCTTGCAAATACAATCGGATATTCAAGTCCCTTACTCTTATGCATTGTTATTATTCTTACAACATCCTCATCATCACCGAACATGGCAGCCTCTCCGAAGTCCACCTCGTTTATCTTAAGCTTTTCTATATATCTTAGGAAATTAAACAATCCTTTATACGCACCATCTTCAAAGCTGTATGCCTTTTCGAGAAGCATATTTATATTGTTTTTTCTTCTATTGCCCATAGGCATAGCCATAGCATAATTATAGTAATCTGTAAGTGTAAGCGCCTCCCATATCAGAGAAGAAATTGACATTGTTTTATTGTCCTG
Organism: uncultured Lachnospiraceae bacterium; assembly: GCA_902788555.1. Lineage (GTDB taxonomy): Bacteria > Bacillota > Clostridia > Lachnospirales > Lachnospiraceae > Coprococcus_C. The sequence goes on along the minus strand of CADAKQ010000001.1, from coordinate 48,374 downwards.
TTTTAAGGTGTTTATTATGTCAAATATCCTTATAAGCTTATCTGATATACAATCCCTGTTATCTTCTATATAACACAAGCATTTATCGCAAAGAAGATGTCTTTTACTAAGATTCTTCTCAGCATAATCACATACAAGTGACAATTCGTTTTCATCAAGCATTCCCATAGGGGAAAGCAAAACTGCCGCAAGCGGAATATCCTGTCTTATATTGTCAACAACAGAAAGCAAAGACATAATAAGCTTTATCTCAACCGCTTCAAAATAGCCACCGCTATCTTCAAGATATGCAGGTATTCCTGCCTCTGTAAGAACGTTATATACCGTTTCTCCAAAGCCCTTTATACTTCTTGACAAAATAACTATGTCCTTATATGAGACTTTCCTGTATTCGTCCTTCTCCTCATCATATATATACTCGGGGTTTTCATCATTAACCAGTTCGTTTATGCGCTTTGCTATTACATTTGCTTCAAGAGAAAGCTTGGACAGCCTGTCCTCGGTTTCAAAATAATCCACCAAAAGTATCTCTGTTTGTTTGTCTGATTTTTTTGATGCCGGCAGTTTTGAATCAGGATATTTTTTCGTCGGAACAAGTGCTACGCTTTCATCATATTCTATCCCACCGAGATCATCATGTATTAGCTGATAGCAAAAATAATTTATGGTCTCTAACACATTTTTTCTCGAGCGGAAATTATTTTTCAGTTCAATTTTTATTTCATTTCCTTCATCCTTAAAGGTCTTATATTTCGAGATGAAAAGATCCGGTCTTGCCATACGGAATTTGTATATACTTTGCTTAACATCACCTACCATAAACATATTATATCTTCCCTGCTCTATACCCGAAACAGAATAAAGTATATCCTCTTGAAGATAATTACTGTCTTGGTATTCATCTATGAATATCTCATCATATTTTTCCGATATTCCTCTTGCAAGCTCTGTCGATAAAGGCTTTCCGTCCTCATCATAGCCCGCACAAACAAGCTTATATGCCATATGCTCTACATCAGAAAATTCGACCAGCTTTCTTTTTCTTTTTTCAGCTTCGTATTCATCAGAAAATTCAATAACAAGATTTAAAAGCGGTACAAGATAAGAGGCTGTATTTTTCATCTCTTTGATAACTGTATTTGAATCATTTTTTATAACCTTTAGCTTTTTTACTATGTCTTTATATTTTTCTCTTATACTTTTATATTCTTCTACGAGCTCTTCGCTATATAAATCTCCCTTACAGGTTTTTAATCTTGTCCATTTTATATCAAGCGAAGCTTTTAATTCATCATAGCTTTTAGAGTTATAAATTTTTTCAAGAGCCTCTAAATCACTTTCAGAAGCAAAGAGATTTTTATCCGGTCCTCCTTCTTCTTCACACAAAGCCTTTCCTTCTTTGGCATACGCCATCGCACTTTCGGTATATGCTTTAACCAGAGCAAAAAAGTCCTTTACCCAATTAAGAGACATAAGTGTTTTTTCATCCTCAACCTTAAGTACTTCCTTAGCCTTATCAAGCCATACATACGGTCTCGGAAAGCTTGATGCGCATCTATATATATTTAATATATTGCTTTTTAAATTATCATCATTTCTATCATCGCCGAATATATCAAGAAGCATGAAAAAATCCCGATTTTTTTCTTCATAAAGCTTATCAAACATTGTATCAAGAACATCATTTTTAATAAGTTCCATCATTCCGGAATCACCTATATTAAAATTAGCATCTATTCCAAGCAGTCCGAAGTTTTCCTTGACAAGCCTTAAGCAAAAGCTGTCAATGGTAGTTATATCTGCTCTGTTTACAAGTACCGCCTGTTTCATAAGATGTTCATTATCCGGTTCTTTTTCAAGCATTTTTTCTATGCGTGCCGCTATCTTTTCCCTCATCTGACGGGCGGCTGCCTTAGTAAATGTGACAACTAAAAACTCATCAATATCCTTCGGATTTGATTCATCCGTCATCTTATTAATTATACGCTCAACAAGCACAGCCGTTTTTCCTGAGCCGGCTGCCGCGGATACAAGAATATTTGATTTTCTTTCGTCTATCGCTCTTTGCTGAGCCTTTGTCCATCCCATAATTTATTCTTCCTTTTTTGAAGCTGTAAGTATCTCTTTTATCTCATCATATACGATATCCTTGTCTTTTTCAGTATACTTCGGATAACGTTCTTTATTTTGACCGTATTTTTTATCAAACCTGCATATTTCCCTATAAGTACAATATTCACAGGTGCTTCTTCCTTCAACGTTCATTGGATTTTTATCTATCTCTCCTGATATAATATGTGCAGCTATATCCTTTGCCTTGTAGTTGGCAAAATCATTTATGTGTTTAAATTTTTCGTCATCATTATTAATTAAGCCCTTAAGCTTTAAATTTTTATCCCTATACTCTTTTGCACTTACGGAATCCTCCGCCTCTACATAAGGGTCTGACATATGATAATAATACATTCCCTCAGGTGTAATCTTAAGCTTTTCCTCTTCATTCTTCCCCTTATTGTACTCTTTTTCCACAAGCTCCTGCATAACATTCATATAGATGGAAAGCTGTAAAGAAAGCCCCTCATACAGTTTGCTTATTTTAAAGTCATGGTTTCCTGATTTGTAATCAATAATCCTTAATCTTAAGCTTTTCTCTTCCGGCGAATAATACACATCTCCACGGTCAACAATTCCTTTTAAGGTCATTTCAAAATTCGAATTTTCAAGCTCGGTTTTCTTGGAAAATTTATACTCAAAATACTCGGGCGCAAGCATATCCTTGTCCGTTATATCAGAAAGCACCTCTGCCGTTCTTTTTCCTATTCTCTTAAGCACTGAAAGAAGAAAATCAAAGCGTCCGTCCTCTTTTGTGTAGCTGTCATAAGCTTCATCAAAGGCTTCACTTACATACACCTCTACCATCTCATCTCTTTGTTCTTTTGTTACTTTAGACCAATCATTATTCATATCATCATGAACATGTCTGTACATATGTTCAAGTGCACTATGGAGAATATTTCCTATATCCCTGTTATCTATTTTTTTTATCTTTCTTTCAGAAAGCTCAAGTACATATTGCAAATAATACGAATATGCACATGCAGCATATTTTTCAAGTCTCGATACCGACTGTGACATAAGCTTGATTTTTAATAAATCAGCTATATCGTCGGATAATCTTTTCGGAATGTTATTATACAAAAATGCTTTTTCTATAATCGCAAGATTTTTATCCTGTCTGTCGTGATATAGTCTGTAAAGACTAAGAGTTTCCTTAAGTCTTGATGTATCATTTGCCATAATAAGCTGCATCCCTTCTATTAAGGTGTCTATACTTGATATATCACTGTCTACTTTAAAATCCTCATCCTTTTTAACCCTTAGCTTTGTAAATATATTTGTAATTCTTGAAATTATATATGATGGTGCCATCTGTTCATTATCACCATTCATATTGGTATAGGAAAGCAAAAGCTTATCCTTCGGCTTCGTCATATTTATGTATAAATAAAACTGCTCGATATATGAGTTGAATTTTTCCGTAGGTGCAAGCTCTATGCCAAGCTCCTTCAATCTCTCCTTATCACTGTCACTTATTATACCTGAATTACTGTTTTTCTTCGGAATAATCCCATCATTTATTCCGATTATAAATAATGCCCTTACATCCTCAAGTCTCGTTCTTGTTATATCTCCTACCAAAGTCATATCAAGAGTTTTAGGAACAACTCCTAAGGTTAAATCCTTAAGTCCAAGCTTCATAAGCTCCGTAAATTCATCTATGTCAAGGAGCTCCTCTCCCATTATCTCATCCATTTTGTCAAATACGGAAACAACCTTTTCATATAAGTTCTTATAATCAAGCATTTTTTCTTCGTATCCGTATTTTTCCATAAATCCACGCATGGATTGTGTGAAGTTACTTATTCTATTTTTTTCTTTTGATAAGGCATCATAAAAAGGCGACAATATTTCATAAACAAAAAGCCGAATTTCTTCCACCTCATCATTCCACTCTCTGTTCCATGCCGATTTACCTCTTATACCTCTTTTCAATACATAATTTTCAAGCAGCTCAATATCATTATAATCAATCTTGCTTATTATTCCTGCCTTTAAAAAAGCAAACACACTGTCATATGAAAAATTCTCTTTAACGATTCTTAAAAGATACTCCAGCGAATTGATATACGGATTATTTTTTACAGGTATACCTGCATCAAAAAAATATGGTATTCCGTATCTTCCGAATATCTGCTCTACCTGTGTCTTATTATTTTCAAGATTGCCGCTTATCACGGCTATATCCTTATACCTATAGCCCTCCTCTTTAACAAGCTTCTTTATTTTATACGCTACACCTGCAAGCTCTTTTCTCGGTGTATCATAAACTGTAACAGATATGTCCTCCTGCTTTTCATCACATCTTTCATATGGAAATCTAAAAATATTTTTTTCCAAATGCGATATATATCTGCTGCCGTTTGTCCATCTGTTTATGTTCTCACCTTCTATAAATATATCAGAATCAACCTCTACGGAATGTCTTATGGCAAGCTCCTTTAATCCTGAAACCGTCTTTTTCGTAAGATAGAAAAGCTCATGCTCCTTAATATTCTTTTTACGGTAATATTTTCCATCAACAGTAAATACACCGTAGACCTCCAACGAATATACCAGTAGCTTTTCTATAAGCTTCATCTGTATAGGTGTGAATCCCGTAAATCCATCCAGCACTATAACACTTCTTTTTATAAGTTCAGATTTTTCTATATTTTCAGCAAGTATCTCCGTAAGCTTCTCCGCTGCAATATAATTATTTGACAGCTTTTCATCAAAGGAAGTAAAAATCTCCTGCATATCCGTAAGCTTTTTATATAAAAGTAAATCCTTCGGGTTCTCCCTCAACAAATTTATCGTTTTATCAAGAGTCTCTCTTGAAATATTATATTGATAAAGCTCCGACATCAGCGATTTTACTTCATCTATAAAACCCGTTTTACCAAGGCTTCCTGAGTAAACAGACATCTTATCACGTCTGTCACCTGCCGCCTTTCTTAAAAGCATACTTTTTCCGAAGTCCTCAAGTACCTTTGCAGGCTTAATATTTAACTCGTCAAAAACACGAAAACAAAGACGGTTAAAGCCTATGACATCTATATTCATTGTTCCCTTTGCAGGATGCATGGCTACAAGCTTGCGTTGTAAAACCATGGAATACTGCTCAGGGACAAGCAGAATATAATTTGTGTCTTTATTCTTTATACCGTCCTTAATTATTTTATTATATATATAATGTGATTTACCTGAACCCGAAGGTCCAAGTATCATTTGCAAAGACATAAGCGTTCTCCAAATAAATAAAACATTTATGCATATGGGTCTGCATATTTTTTAGATACTTCCTCAATCTTATCCTTATTCATCTTAAAGCATTGTGTAATACGAGGCGAGAACATACCACACTCTCCTTCCATTACCATGGAATATGCTTTTTCAAAATCTATCGCTTTTCTATAAGTTGTATTGGTCATCAGTGCATCAAATGCATCTGCAATCGAAACTATCTGTGCGGAAAGAGGTATATTTTCTCCTTTTAAATTTTCAGGATAACCTTTCCCGTCATATCTTTCGTGATGATATCTGCATATCTCCCAACTGTAATGATACATCTTTTCCGTTTGAAATTCTTTGATATTATCAAGAACCTCACACCCCTTTGTCGTATGTGATTTAATCACATCAAACTCTGCATCGGTAAGCTTAAGCGGTTTTAAAATGATATCATCCGGTATCAACAGCTTACCTACATCATGATAGCAGGATGCATCCGCTATACATTCCGCATCCTCCTTATCGAGATTGCTTTCCGGAAAATAGCTTATGAGAGTATCGCAGATTATCTTAGTTATCTCACGAACTCTTTTTATATGATTTCTGCTAAAGCTTCTGAACTCTGCAAGTGTACCAATCATTTTTGCGAATTCATGTTCAAGCTCCGAAAGTGCTTCATCCTTTACAGAGCTTATGTTTGTATCAGCCTTTGCATTATCCGAAGTATTATTTTTTTCATTTTCCGAATGAAAGCTTTCGTTTTTTTCTTCAAGCTCCTTGATATACATTTTGTTTTGAATACATCTGCTTACCGCAAATCTAATCTTTGCTGCCGGAACCGGAGTCATAATAACATCAGCAGCTCCACCCTCTAAACATTTCTCGGCATTTTCATCATCTATGGTTTCAGCCATAATAAGTACCGGAATATATTTCATAACTGAGCTTTTTTTCATAAGATTTAGTATCTGAAACACATTCATATTCGGCTGGTTTAAATCTATAATCGCACATGCAAGATTTATGCTTTTATCTGATATGGCTCTTATGGTCTGTGCTCCGTCAATTGCCTTTACTATCTCGTAATCATCACTAAGTGCCTTAGACACGTCGTTCAAAAGCTTAAAGCTGCATGTCGAAAGCAATATAAATCTTTTTGATTCTTCCATGGTAATCCTCCATATATATTAACTCAAAAGCTGTACAATAGCCTGTTCCTTTTCCCTAAACCATACCTTATTTACATCCTTGTCAAGCAGATATTTTGCATTATTTATATTAATAAGGCATCCTGCATATGCTCTTCCGGCCACTCTTATTCCTATTGAAGCACTGTTTTTGGCAAGCTCATTGGTAAAAACATCCCTTTCCTCCTTAATTGCCTCAATTTCATTCATAAGCTGAAGCATTGCCGTCTGTGAATTCTGAAAAACAGGATTGTTTTTTAATACATCCAGCTTTATCTTTACCTGAAGCTTCTTTATCTCTTCCTTAAATATCGTAACCTTTACGGAAAGATCCTTTGTCCTTGAATCATATTCCCTTAATCTCTTTATAAAATACTGATTTGCACCAACCTCAAGCTCTGTTCTAAGACCTATTTTATTGCCAAGCTCTGCTGCCTCTACTCCATAAACGGCAGATGTAATTCCTCCGACTATTGCTCCTCTTCGTCCGGAAATTATGACCTTATGCATCGCTATACAATTGCAGTTGTAAAGATAGTTGCTCTTAACATCCCTTTCGGCATATATTTTTACATTTTCAAAGAACTTACCGTTTACATCATTTCCGGCTTCTATTATACCTATGCCCTTTCCGAGAACTCCCTGCTTGACCAATACATCCTTTCCGGCTTTTATAAATGCCGCCTCTACCGTACCGCTGACTATAACATTTCCGGTAGCTTCTATAACTGCTCTTGGTCTGACATCTCCCTTTACCTCAACATCTCCGTCAAACTTTATATTACCGCTTGAAAGTGATACATCTCCTTTTACGACATATACGGTATTTACTGATATAGAACCCGGTTTTTCTTCTACACATCCCGTTACTGTCGCAACATAGGTAACTTCATCATCCAAAAGCTTTATATTCTTTCCTGTTATTCTCGGAAGATTCTGACCGTTTTTAGGATGAATCAATTTTCCTGTTACATCATATCCATACACTCCGTGCACGGCAGGATGATATACGGCAAGGGTCTGCCCCTCATCCACCTGTTCAAAAAGAACAGTATTAGAATAATTTACGGAACCATCCTCATTTAACTCAGGTGTACGATTAATATTTCTGTTAAAGAAATATTCAAAATATCCGTCTTCGCCATCAACGGGCAACTTTCCTTCTGCTATTAATATTTTTTCTCCCGCATTTTTCTTTCCCGAAATAATATCATATATTGTTTCTTTAATAATTCCCTGTCTTATACCATTTAGTTTAAGTGCGGTTGTTATTTCCTTTTCCGAAAAGCCCTGTTCATCCTCTATTTCAGGCAAATAAATATATGCAACCATTGCATCCGGACTTTTCTCTATGGTTACTCTTTGATTTTCTGCATTCCATACATCATCATCAGAGTCTGCTGATTGTTTCACTTCGGAAAACTCATTATCCTCATAGGTTATAACCTCTGTCTCAGGATTATATAAATCAGACTCATATTTACCGAAGGCCTTAAGCTTGGCTCTGTGATTTGCCATATCAGTAGCACTCCACATCTGCGAAGTATAGCTCGATACATCAAGCCCTTCCTCAAGTCCAAGCCTTATTTCTCTCATCTGTTTATGTGAGTAAAGCGCTTCCTGATACCACTTAGTATCTACACCGGACTTTATTCCAAGCCGGATTTCCCTCATCTGTAACCAATTATATTCCGGCTTTGCATATGCAGATATATCTATCTTTTCCTCAAGACCTCGTCTTATCTCATACATCTGACTTCCCGAAAAATCTTTATCAAGATAATATGTTATATCTACATTATTTTTCAAACCCAGCCTTATTTGTTCAAGCTGGTCATCCTCATATCCGCTATCAACATATAAATCTATACTGACACCATCACTAAAAGCCTCTCTAATTTCCTTAAGTACAGGCTTTTCAAGTCCTCTTTCATAATAAGGATAAAGATTTATCCCTGCTTCAAGACCAAGTCGTATTTCACGCATAACAAGATAATCCATATTCTTATCAAGATATATGGACACATCTATTCCGTTTTTTATACCTCTCCTGATTTCTCTCATCTGAAACCAGTCATATTCGTCATCAAGATAAGGAGCTATGTCTATCCCCTGTTCAAGGCCTTTTCTTATTTCTTCCATCTGAAGAAACATATATCCGGTATCAGCATAATAACTAACATCTACACCGCTTCTAAGCCCTTTTTCAAGCTGTTCAAGCTGCATGCGATCAAAGCCCTGCGAATGATACTGCTCCATACGACCGGAAATATCTTTATCTGCTATGTCTGATGTCAAATTACCTTTATCCATATTCTACTCTCCATATGGTTATAGTTTAATATAATACCTATATAGTAAAAAACCGCATAATTATAAATAATTATAACACATTATTTTTATTAAGTGTAGTACAAATTTATTCAAAAAAAAATGTTTTTACTTGTCTAATATAAAAAATAAGGCTATAATATAATTAATATTAATTCCATATTATATTTAAGGAGGTATGTTATGGAAAACCCAAATAAATTTAAGATATATTCACAGTTCAACAACCTTATAGCTTTAACTATTACTCCGGGACATTTTGCTACATCTTCATCTCATATAAATTACTATATTGATATGACTACACTTAAAACCAGAAGAAACGAAGCGAAGGCAGTAGCAAAGGCACTCGTACAGGAATATGTTACCTCTACAATTATTGATGCTATTGTATGTCTGGATGGTACCGATATAATCGGAGCTTATCTTGCAGATGAGCTTACAAGTGCCGGTATAATGTCAGCCAATATGCACAACACAGTATATATTCTTACTCCTGAACAGACCTCAAGCGGACAGCTTATGTTTAGGGAAAATTATCTTCCGTTTATAAAAGGAAAAAATATACTTGTTCTTTTGGCTACAGCGACAACAGGTAAGACAATTAATTCAGCACTTGAATGTATAGAATATTACGGTGGTAAGATTGCAGGTGTTTCAGCAATTTTCTCGGCAGCAAAGGAAATACACGGACAGCATATAAATACAATATTTACTACTGACGACATTCCTAATTATTTGACATATCCTGCCGTAGATTGCCCATTATGCAAATCAGGTCATCCGCTTACCGCAATTGTAAACAGCTTTGGTTATTCCAAATTATAATGTACTAAATTTCCCTGCTTAAGAATATATTTATAGTAATCTTAAGCAGGGAGTTTTTATTATGTCAGCAAAAACCAAAATCGTAGTTTTAAAATCAAAAGAATTAATCTACACAGCTATTTTTGTGATACTCGGAATTGCTCTAATATCTTTACTGATTTATATGTTTTCACCTTCAAAAAACAAAAAAGCAACTGACACCTCCGACTCACAACAAATAACGGATTCCCCTGATAAAAATAATACGATAATTTCCAATGATAATATCTCCACTACCGAGAACATAACAGATAACCGGGCACCTGAAGCAACAATTATTCCACCCGAGGAAACTATAACTACAATAAACAGCACCGATACATATAAATCCGGTGTATATTCCTCTATAATGAATGTGGGCGGACAAACAGAGCTTCAATTAGCGGTTACAGTCGATAACGGTGCAGTTTCTCACATAGATATAACCAATTTGAATGAGACTGTTACAGTAATGTATCCTCTAATCGGTTCATCTCTTGATGAGATAAATGCACAGCTGGAATCCGGTACAGCATTTGAAAATCTTACATATTCAAAGGATAATCAATACACTTCAATTCTTATAATTCAGGCTGCAAAGGAAGCTATTACAAGATAATAAAAGGACGTGTAACATTTGGGGTTCAGTTCATTTTGGTATGTTCATGTTACACGTCCTTTTATATTTCGGTGTGCCACGGGCGTTAGCCTTGTCACATATTATACTGATTATAAAAACATATTCCTTAAAGCTTCAACATTATTCTTAAGTTCTTCATATGTATCTACCGTATTAATCTTGGAGCGAAGCTTTGCAGAATTCGGAAGTCCCTGGGTATACCACGCCACATGCTTTCTCATTTCATGTATGCCTGTGAATTCGCCCTTACATTCAATCATAAGTCTTGCGTGTCTTAGCATCATTTCACAGATTTCGTTTATATCAGGTCTTTTTATATGTCTTCCTGTCTTTAAAAATTCCTTTATATCGGCAAAGAGCCACGGATTACCCTTTGCGGCACGTCCTATCATAACGCTGTCACAGCCGGTTTCTTGCTTTATCCTTATGACGTCCTCTGCCGATGCCACATCACCGTTTCCGATAACAGGTACTTTAACGGATTCCTTAACTGCTTTAATTATATTCCAATCCGCCTTTCCGTGATAGTACTGTTCTCTTGTTCTTCCGTGGACGGCAATTGCCGATACACCTGCTGACTCTGCAATTTTGGCAATCTCGGGTGCATTTATACTATCCTCATTAAAGCCTGCTCTAATTTTTATGGTTATGGGAAGACCGCAAAGCTTTACCAGTTCATTTACTATATCGCCTATAAGCTTTGGATTTTTCATAAGTGCCGAGCCTTCACCGTTATTTACAATCTTAGGTACGGGACAGCCCATATTTACATCAATAAAAGCAAAACCTCTGTCCTCAATACGCTTTGCCTGCTCTGCCATAAGACGAGGTTCACTTCCAAAAATCTGCACTCCCACCGGATTTTCTTTATCATCAGTCATAAGAAGCGGCTCAGTGTTTTTGTTGTTATAATACATACCCTTGGCACTTATCATTTCAGTATAAACGATATCGCAGCCCTGCTCCTTGCAAAGCAAACGAAATGGCAGGTCGCATATGCCTGCCATCGGTGCCAGTATAATTTTGTCGGTAAAATCCATCATAGCATTCTCACTTTTTTCTTTGGCTTTTATAGGCACTTTTTTCGTACCTATTTTTAACTGTATGGTCTCTTACTGCTTATCATATATAAGCTTTAAGCCCTTAAGTGTAAGGTTTGCATCATATATATCTATTGAATTGGTATTGTCAGCTATTAGCTTTCCAAGACCGCCTGTTGCCACAACCTTTATATTTTCCACCTTGGACTCATCCTTCATCCTCTTAATGATGTATTCCGTGCTACCTATATATCCGAAAAAGACACCCGCCTGCATACTTGTAACCGTATCCTTGGCAAGTATTGTATCAGGCTTTGTAATTTCTATCTCCGGAAGCTTTGCTGTACCCTGCCAAAGTGCACTCGCACCAAGTCTTATACCCGGAGAGGTTACTCCCGAACTGAAGTTACCTCCTGAAAGCACAAGGTCATATGTAGTAGCCGTACCGAAATCTATAACAATAACCGGTCCGCCATATATATCATATGCCGCAACCGCATCCACAAGTCTGTCCGAGCCGAGTGCCTTAGGATTAGGAATCGATATATTAATTCCTGTTTTTATTCCCGGAGCAACAATGATTGGATTTACGTGTAAATACTTTATAATTCCACTTGTAAGAGAATGCATTACGTTAGGAACAACCGATGATATAATAACAGCATTTATATCATCCGCTTTCATATTTCTTACGCTCAGCCAATCGCAGAAAAACATTCCATATTCGTCGGAGGTTCTTGAAATCCCCGTTGTCATACGAAATGTATACTTTAAATCCTTATTATCAAATAATCCGACTGTTATGTTAGTATTTCCTACATCAATTGCAAATAACATATTTTCTCCCTTTTAAAAGAACGCCTCAAAATACTCTTCAAGCTGTTCAAATAATTCCTTCTTTTCTTCCTGTATCTGCTTCACCTTAAGCACGCTTCCTATCTCATCATACAGTATGTCCTCTTCGGCCGCATCGGTTATTATATTAAGATTACCATCCTTATCAAACATAAGAGTGATAATGCCACCCACATCCTCCGTAAAAAGAACACACATAATCTTTAACTCGTCCTTTACATCCTTCGGAAGTCCGTTAAAATCCTCATTCAAATAATACTTTTGTGCATACTTAGATGAGCTGCATAAAACTATTTCGTCCTGATACATTTTGTCCTCTTTTCATTTTTCTTTGACCGATTATATACCGGTAGTTTATACAACTAGCCATCGATTTAATAAATCAGGCAAAATGTATGAATTGCCGGCATATAATCGGTCTATAGAATAGTGTGTTATATATTAATTGTATCTTGCCATCAATTGATTACGTCAGCCATATCGTACATGCCGCTTGGCTTTCCGGCAAGAAATTTTGCAGCCTCAACAGCACCCTTTGCAAATACTGATTTGGAAAAAGCTGTATGCTTAATCTCAATAACCTCGTCAACTCCGGCAAATATAACCTCATGCTCTCCGACTATGGTTCCGCCTCTTACTGCTGAAATTCCGAGCTCCTTTTTATCTCTCTTCTTCCTTACCTGAGAACGGTCATATACATATTCGTATTCGTTATTTCTTGCTTCATTTATGGAATCAGCAAGAGCAAGTGCTGTTCCCGAAGGAGCATCCACCTTCTGGTTGTGATGCTTTTCAACTATCTCGATATCAAAGCCTGCCGGTGCAAATACATTTGCAGCCTCCTTAAGAAGCTTCATAATGGTATTTATACCAAGACTCATATTTGCCGATTTAAGAATCGCCACATCCTTTGATGTTTCGGCAACCTTATTTATCTGATTAGGACTAAGACCTGTGGTGCAAAGTACAACCGGTATCTTTTTTGCTTTTGCATAATCAAGCAGCTTATCAATTGCTGCTGCAGCCGCAAAATCAATTATTACATCTGCGTCCACATTGCAAGCGTCTATATCTGTAAATACCGGATAACCGTTATCTCTGTTATCAACCACATCAATGCCTGCTACTATACAGGCATTTTCATCTTCCTTACAAATTCCGGTTATAACCTGACCCATCTTACCATTGCAGCCATGCATGATTATCCTTGTCATTGTATACCTCCCATAAATCTATGTTATATCTTATAGTAAAAATCTCATTTCCGATTATCATATAGTTTAAATAAAACAAACTATGTTCTTAAATCCGGACTAAAATTCAATTCCAAAATCCTTCATAGCCTTCTTAAGTCTTTCCACATTCTGTGGCTCCATCTCGGTAAGAGGCATTCTTAAATATCCGTCACAGAAGCCCATAAGCTCAACTGCCTTCTTAACAGGTATAGGATTAACCTCACAGAAAAGTGCATTGCAAAGCTCGATTGACTTAAGCTGCATATCACATGCCTTCTTAACATCTCCGTCAAGATATGCTCTGGTCATATCATGCATAAACTGTGGTGCGATATTTGACACAACAGATATAACACCCTTACCTCCAAGAGACATAATAGGCACAACCTGATCATCATTTCCAGAATAAAGATCTATACATCCGTCAGCAAGACTCATAAGCTTTGCTACCTGTGATATATTTCCGGATGCTTCTTTAATTGCAACGATGTTCTCTACATTCTTTGCAAGATATACGGCAGTTTCAGGATTGATATTACAGCCTGTTCTGCTCTGGACATTGTACAAAATAATCGGAAGCTTAACACTGTTTGCAATATCTGTATAGTGCTTGATAAGACCATTTTGAGTTGCCTTATTATAATAAGGTGTTACAAGAAGAAGTCCATCAACACCATACTTCTCTGCTTCCTGTGAAAGATATATAGCTGTGTCGGTTGCATTTGAACCTGTTCCTGCAACAACAGGTATTCTGTGATTAACAACCTCAGTACAGAACCTGATACAATCAAGATGCTCCTCATGTGTAAGTGTTGAAGATTCACCTGTAGTACCACATACGATGATGCAGTCTGTACCATTGGCAATCTGGTACTCTATAATCTCTCTGAATCTGTCATAGTCCACACTAAAATCACTCTTAAACGGTGTAACAATTGCGACACCTGCGCCTTCAAAAATTGCCATAATTTTTTCCTCCTAAGATAATATATGTTGCTGTTTTAATGGTGCTACATTCACATTTCGCTTCGCTTGTAGAATCGCACAAAAAAGATAAGGTTGGCACAGATAAAGTGCCAACCTGAAATAAATCGAAATAAGTTTCCATTTTATCTCTAAGTAGCGCTCCATCTTACGATGACAGTCGCATAGCTATTAACTATACAACCAGGAAAGCCATAGCTTAGACCAAAGCCCCCTTCGGCGGTCTTCCCTTTCAACCATCTTCAACTGCTCTAAGACATCCGATGGATTACTCTTAAACACCGCACCTCTACCATTAATTCGAGAGTTATTATAGCATTACAATATATAGATGTCAACAACTATTCAAGGCACTCCATCTTGCTGACGGAAACCTCGTATGCCACCTTGTTTACTATTTCATCATTTCCAACCTTTTTTTGATATTCTCTACTCTGTATTCTTCCCCAGACAGCCACGTGCTCACCCACCTCGAGCTTTCCGGCAAACCTCGCATTTCTTCCCCAGCATATACATGGTATATAATCGGACTTACCATATGCTCTGTTTACGGCAAGAAGAATATCTGCGATTTCTCTTCCAAGCGGTGTCATTCTATAGATAGGCTCTTTACATATGTATCCATCAAGATAAATCTGATTAGGTTTATTTTCTCTATCATCCTCTTCACTTATAACCTCTATCTCTCTGACAAATACCGAAAGAATCAATCTGTTCTTGTTCTCCTCGTGCTTATTGTACGAACGGAACTGTCCCTTAGCCAGTATCTTTTCTCCGATATGTGATTTTTCTACATCGAACAATCTGTCAGACACCATGAGCGGTATAACATCATGAGCATCACTAAGTCTGCTCACTATTAAATCGACCATATAAAAACCTTCTCCGAATATCTCGTGACTGAACTTAAAGTCCGATACAATTTCTCCAGCTACTACGACTTGATTGTTGTTTAAAATTTTCTCTGTCATTACAAAATTTCCTCCCTTATATATCTCAATTCGTGTGTACATAAGATATATATGTTTGAAAATTTGAATTTATGATAATTTTTCAAAAAAATAAAAGGTTATAATATTGCAAATTATAACCTTTTTCGACAGGGGGAGAATAAGAAAATAGAACGTCAATCAATGCTTGCAATTTATTAACCTATTCAAAAAAATTTTCCTATTCAGATACTATCAACAACTTCTTCCAATGCCCTAAAATCACAACAAAACTTGGCAACTTTCCCTGTTGACATCTGCTTATTATATAACTTATCAGCCTTCTCCATTACCTCATTAATTATTTTAAGACAGAACGAATATTCCTTGTTTAATAAACTCTTATATTTTTTTATATCATCAGAGTCAGTGTCTTCCGGATTAATATTAACCCTGCTATAAACACCATCAATAATCGGAATCATTTTCTTTATATCCATAGCAGAAAGAATATGCTTTACATTATCGCTTTCTAATTCCACCCATATATCACTATCTCTCATGTCATTTCTTTTTGCCATTTCATAAATCAAATAACATTCTTTATTGACATTTTTCCATGCTTTATGTTTCTCCTTTGCAGATGTTAAAGGAATAACATATTTTCTCCCACTATTATTTATCAGAATACCTATGTAAGGCTTGTTATCGTATCCTCTCGGTTTATAATAAACCTCAGAACAAGCTTCATGCAGTTTTTTCAGGTAATTCCAATCGATGTTAATAAAGGTCAAATTTCCCTCTAAAGAAAACATACCATTTCTCCCTTTGTGTTTTGTAATAAAAAAGTGTGGGAAGACTAATCTTCCCACTCATTAATGTTCATCTCTTTACGGACTTAATACCGAAGGTTAATGGAGACCTTCTTTAATGTTCATCTCTTCTATGATCTATAATCATAAGGCTAATGGTGACCTATCTGATATTATAATACTACAATCATAATAATATGTCAATTGTATAATAATGTAATGTGACCATCTTCTCACCGTAATCAAATCGCCTGGTTGAATCCGAAGTAACCTCAGCCACAAATAACGGTGCTGTATGAACACCGTCATCTTTAATACCGGCTTCGTCGCAAACAACCATAAGATCAGGAAGATAAAACTCTTTACTTGCTTCTTCACTTAATTCATTACAGAATAATGCAGCATTTTCAGAAAACACCTTGTATGTTCCTTTATTTGGGTTTATAAAATTCTTAAATTCAACACACAAATCCAGAACTACAGAATTATGATTAATGGTAGTTCTATCAGTTATTACAAGCTGTCCTGCTATGAGCTCAGCATGTACTTCGCCCATATTTACTACATCTTCAACTGTATATATTTCATTCATTTAATTCATCATCCTCCATCAACTTAAGCTTTTGATTCTTTTAGACTAATTAGAAATATTATAAACAGCATCATTTTTTGCTAATAAATACAGACAATATTGGTTCATACTTATCCCCTCTTGTTTTGAATGCTCTGCTAAAGATTTATGAAGGCTCTTAGGCATTCTTATCTTAAACTGACCCGAATAACTTTCCTCAGGTATAGGTTCATTTATTTCTATTCCTTCTTTTAAAGCAGCCTCAAGCCAACACTTCTTCGCGTCATTAAACATTGGGAAAACATCATCTATATTTTCAACACACGTTATACAGCCCGGAAGCTCCGGACATAAAACAGTAAATCCTCCCTCTTCTGTATCCGGAGTGATAACCATTCTATATGGTAATGATAAATAATAATCTAAATCTTTTTTCATTTACTTTCATTCTCCTTTTCAATAATTTTCCTAATTTCTTCAAGATATGCCTTCTTGATTCCTGTTTTTCCATGAACAGGAATTGTAATAGGGGTTTCACCTTTTTTCCTAAATGTAAAATGACTGCCTTTTTTTGATGCTAAAGTATATCCATAATAAGATAATATTTTTTTTATTTCATCAATTCTTATATCATTGGATAAACTGTAGAATTCTTTAATCAGTTTTTCAAATTTTGACATTTGTTTATTTCCTTTCTTATATTATATATGGTGTCATATATGGTGTCAATAATAATTTTGTTAAACAAATCGAACAGATTCCATTATTCGTATATTGTTATTTAAAAACAAGGCTACACATTTTGTGCAGCCTTGTTTCTGCAAAAGTCAATTTATTATTTCAAATCCTTCAAGGCATTCATATAACCAATTAATCTAAGCTTTTGTTCATCTTCGAGTTGCCTAAATTCATTTACTATCTCATATTCAACCGAATCCTTTTCAACTATTAAAGTATCAGGCGCATTATACTTTTCAGTATCTAATGATGTTGAAAGTAATTCATTTGATGTTATATCAAGCACATTACAAATAATCATTATCTTATCTACTGCCGGATTTAAGTCCTTTCCTTTCCAATCACTTATTGTACTTTGTGGAATTCCTGTTTTTTCAGAAAATTCTTTCTGTGTCATTCCAAGCTCCTTGATTCTTTTAAAGATTTTTTCATGTATTTTCATCATACAAACTCCTTGTTTAATCAAATATTTTTACATAATTATCAAACATCACTCGCCTTAACATTAACATCTACACATGCCTTTAAAATATCTGAAATTTCTTTTATAAATTCGTCAGAAACAGTTTCAATATATTTATATTTCCTTGCATTAATATCTAATGCTCTGATATGTTCACACAAAACTTTTCCATCTGTTGATAAATCATCAGGCAGATCTATATGTAATGGAAAATCTTTAGCATGAGAAACAGGGCATACTAAAATAATACCACCACAAAACTCGTTATAATCATCATTACTGACAACTAATCCAGGTCTATAGTTATCTTCTTCATGTCCGACAACAGGACTGAAATCAATTTTAATAATATCTCCTTGTTTTACCATACTTCGCTTCCTCTCTTATCACCCCAATCAATCTCATTAGGCTTATAATCACCATTATAATCTTTAAATAAAGACTTTATAGATATATTAGAAGTTGTCTCAATCGGAACAACCGTAATTCTATTATCTTTCATATTAATCTCTGCCTCCATTCCTTGTTTTAAATTAAGGACTTTGACAATATCTTTGGGAATAGTTATTGTTAAACTGTTGCCTACTTCTCTGAACTTGACTTTCATAGTATCGCTCCTCCTTTCTGTATACACACAGTGTATACATTGCTGTTGATTTTGTCAAGTTTTAAAGTCAGCATTATTCAATATTGGTATAATTACGATTAATCGTATTATAGCAGAATAAAAATGACAAGTCAATATCAACTTGTCATTTTATATTATGAAAATCACATCCTCTGCCTCAAAACCTCATAAGCAATAACCGCTGTAGAAGTTGCAGCATTGAGTGACTCCACCCTGCCCATCATGGGAATCTTAATCAGTTCGTCGGCAGTCTTACTTACTTCCTCTGAAAGTCCGTTTCCTTCATTTCCAATCAAAAACGCACAGGATGTTCTAAAATCCTTATCATATATATTCTCACCCTTTTACGAATATACGAAAGATGCTCTACTCTTCAATAGCATAAGTTTGTCTCGGAAATAATTTTGTATAATTTTCCGGAGATATAATTTTATAATAATATTCCTCAAGCTTGTCAGCCTCTACGCCAAGAAAGAACAACATGCCTACGATAGTTTCCATATCAACTTCAAAGAAGCATATTTTATTATTTAGCATCTCATCAATTATTTCAATGGCTTCCAAGTCATCGTTAGTCAAATTCTGCATATTACGTTTTTTATCAAGAAGTTTTTCAATAGTTTCAAAAATGTTTTCGTCCATTTTTCCCTTAAATTCCTTATAATTTATAATACATATTTTGTGAGTTATACTGTTGATACGAATTGTCATACATATTATTGGGGACATAACCCTGTTGATTATAGTTATTGTAATTTAATTGCGAATTATATTCTTGATTTTGATTGTTATTATCCATTTATGTTTCTCCTTTGTAAAAATTAATATATGATTTATTGTATATAATCTTCATCAGTTTCAGGGACAAGTTCATATTTGGCATCATTTTCACTATCATATACATAGACGGTCACAACACCATCTGTGCCTACGGAAAATGAGAATCCTAAAATTCCTTCTTCTATATACTCTGGTTTTAATTCAATGTCTCCAATCTGCCTTCTTATTTCACTTGTAATTTCTATTGGCAATTCAATTTCCATACTATCTATCTTTATAATTTTATTTCCAAATGTCGTTGTCATTGTTTCGTAGGCACTTTCATCTACTAATGTACATTCTATTGCAGTTTTTATTATTTTAGCATTACGTATATATCCATTTTCCGATTTTTCAACTTCATTAACTCTTATACCATTGGCATAAAAGTTGGAAAATTCGGATTGTGCTGCCACAAATACACTTTTAACATTACTCTTATATTTTTACTCATCATCTTTTTTTCAGATAATATATTATCTTTTAATGTGTTTTAGGTATAATATTTTCAATTTTTATCATATGTGGATAATATATTTTATCATCTTCAAAATAAAGTGCCAGGAACACATATGCTTCCTTATTTAAATTTGAGCTCATCATTACTAATCCTGGGTGATTCTTGCTTTCTGTGTACTTTCCTTCATTTATAACTCTGCCTTCTTCATTTTTCCATGTCCATGTTCCATTTGAAAAATATATTTTGTTGTCTCCTGTAATTCCTGTATCAATAAATTGTTTTTCTAAATTATTTCTAAGTGCATCATCTTCGGCATAATACCAATCATAAAAAGCATTATGCGGATTATATCTAATTGTAAAATCTTCATCTAAAGTATAATCTCCCGCAAGTTCCATAGAAACGGATTCCCGGCATAAAAAATCGCCACATTTTTTTAGATATTTTGGCATATATTCGCCGTCAATATATACTACATCAATTCCCGCTCCAATTGGACAAGGTAAAATTCCCCAATCCATCCTTGTTTGTGGTTTCATAAAACTAGGATATGGATAATATACTGTCATGTTTGATTTATTCAATTTATATAAACGATCTCCCCACTCTTCGCTTTCAAGTCCAAATTCTTTAATATCACCTGTTGAATAATCAAATTGAGATGATGGTCTATAAGATATCACTTTATCATAGTGAAACTTTATTTCATCATTTTCAACAGTATAATTTCCACTAAACATAAGATACTTAAATTGATCCTGAGTATAATATTCAGAAAAATTATTATCATTAAACTCTAATACATCCATAAATGCTTTATGACATCCAATTTGAAAATCATTTGCCCCATTTAATAAATCATTATATAAAAATTCCACATATTCACAATAAGCATCGACATCTTGATTTAATAAAAGATCTTTAGTTGTTACTGCATCATAATTTATTTCTAATTCAAGAGGTACATATATTCCATTTATATTACTAGTATCAACACCAACTTTATTTTTTTTATTATTGCATCCACTACAACTTATAATAAATATTGAAATTGTTAATAAAAATACTAACCCTTTTTTCATTTTATCTTACTTCCTTTCTAAACATTTAACTTTTTGTCACTTCTTTGAAATTAAAATTTACATAAATTTAAGTCCAATTTGTTCTAACTGTTAATAGAACAAATTGTACTACTGATGGATTTTCACTTTGAGAAGATACGTGCTCTTGTCCACTTTCATTGCAGGAGCATTTGATAAATGTTCCTATAAAATTTATTAATTCTCCTCTCATTTTAGTTGATAAATATTTTAGTCCATTTTGTTCTAGTTGTCAATAGAACAAAACGGACTACGTATAATACATATAAACGGAGGAATTTATATGTATATTAAACGTATCAGGGATTTAAGAGAAGATAATGATTTAACCCAGACTGAGCTTGGAAATATTCTTCATATATCACAAAGAACATACTCACATTATGAAATGGGAACAAGAGATATTCCTATAGAACTCCTTGTACAATTAGCACATTTTTATAATACAAGTGTTGATTACTTGCTTGGTGAAACAAATGAGAAAAAACCTTATAAATAACTCCTCTGCCTCAGCACCTCATAAGCAATAACCGCAGTTGAGGTTGCCGCATTAAGAGACTCAACCTTTCCCTTCATAGGAATTTTAATTAATTCATCTGCTGTAGCACTTACTTCGTCTGATAAACCATTTCCTTCATTTCCAATAAGAAATGAACAGGCACGCTTAAAATCCTTATCGTATATATTCTCACCCTTTAAATGAGCACCGTATACTGTTACATTCTTCTCCTTTAAGTATTCTATATCTCTTATCAAATCATCCGATATATAGACAGGCACTCGGAATATCGAACCCATAGTAGAACGAACGACCTTGGGATTATATATGTCTACGGAGTCACTGCTTATAATAATTCCTGTTACTCCCGCACCTTCGGCAGTTCTGATTATCGTGCCTAAGTTACCCGGGTCCTGAAGCTTTTCAATTATTAATATGAACATATTATCTGAAGCATTTAATCCTTTATCTTTAAAATCCACATTGGTCTTTTCAATTTTTTCGCATAATACATTGGATAAATTATTTTCTTTTTGTCTTACTAACGCAAGTATCCCCTGAGGTGTACCTGTATCGGATATGCTGTCAAACAATTTATCTGATACGACATAATAATCATCTCTGCTTTGGTAATCATTTCCAAGCATAGCCATAAGCTCATCAGCAAACTTCTCTGCCCCTGTTTCGGACACATACACCGAAGCTATATCCGCAGTTGGAATCTCACGGAACATTCTTACGCCTTCAACCACAAATAGCGACTGCTCATTTCTTTCCCTTGAAGACTTGGAAAGCTTCTTTATATTTTTTAGTTTTTCATTTGAAGCTGATGTAATTATCATAATACAAACCTCTTATATTCTGTAATAACCTAATAAGCCTTTATACATCAAATATTAATGACCAAATAAACCCATCACACATCAACATATTGGCAAACTATTTCTTCTCTCTAACCAATACATTTTTCTCGCCGTAGTTATCCGCAAGCTCCTTCATAAGACTGTCATCGGCAAGAACTCTGAAACGATTGCCCATACGTTTCATGGAACGAGGATTCATAAGCTGTACAAACACATTGCTTCTGCCCCTGTGCTTGTCAAGTATATCCAAAAAATGTTTTTCGGCATCGTTGTATTTTGGCTCATTTTCAAAGCAAACCCAAACCTCTTTTTTTTCTGCATCGAGGTCTTTTTTTAATTCATCAAAGGTATATAATTCGGACAGAATAAGCTTTGCCTCGGTTTCGGAAACGGAAGCATTTCCTTTAATCAAAACCTTGCTGTCCTTAATGAGCTTATCTCTGAATCTGTTATAGTCCTTCGGAAATACAATTACTTCCAGATTACCGTATAAATCCTCAAGTGTAACAAATGCCATTGTATCGCCACGCTTGGTTGTCTTTATAGTTACGGCTTCGATAAGACCGCCTACAGTATACGGTATTTTATCCTTAACTGTAAAACTGGTTTCTGTACTTCCTGAGACTGCACTTCCATTTACAAATGCACTCCTGTCCTCCAATGTAACTTCCGACTCCTCATCGGCAGTAAAATCTAACGAGCTTGCAGTCGCCCTGTCATTTATAATATCCATAACATCATCAAGAGGATGTCCGCTTATATAGACACCGAGCATTTCCTTTTCGGCAGCAAGCAAATCCTCCTTATCATATTCGGCAACATCAGGATAAGCCACCTCAAAATCAGTCTTTTCATCTTCTCCGAGAAAATCCATAAGTGACATCTGTCCGGACATCGCATTTTTCTTATCCCGACCTACCTTATCAAGAATCTTCGGATATACCATCATCATCTGCCTTCTGTTATAGCCAAAGCTGTCAAAGGCACCGGCAAGTATGAAGCTTTCTATGGTTCTCTTGTTGGCTTCTTTGTTGGAAAGCCTTGTCACATAATCCTCAAGATTCTTAAAAGGACCTCTTTCATCTATTTCCTCTTTTATTATGTCGGTAACTCCATCGCCGACACTTTTTACAGCGGACAGACCATATCTTATAGCATCACCATCTGCCGAAAAATCCCCCTTCCCCACATTTACATCCGGAGGAAGAATTTTTATACCCATAGCACGACAACTCTGTATGTACTCTGCCACCTTACCATTGTTATTTCTTACTGATGAGATAAGTGCCGCCATGAATTCCACAGGATAGTGGCATTTAAGGTATGCTGTTTGAAATGCTACTACTGCATAAGCAGCCGCATGAGATTTGTTAAATGCATACTTTGCAAAATCTATCATCTCATCAAATATTTTGTTGGCAATATCTTCACTTATACCGCGGTTAATACATCCCGGTACATTTTCCGCTTCATTTCCGTATACAAAGTTCTGACGTTCCTTAAGCATAACGTCTTCCTTTTTCTTGGACATGGCACGTCTTACAAGGTCGCTTCTTCCGAGTGTATACCCTGCAAGCTCCATAACTATCTGCATAACCTGTTCCTGATATACTATACATCCGTAAGTCGGTGCAAGAATCTTTTCAAGTGCAGGGTGATCATAAACCACTTGCTCTGGATGTTCCTTACCCTTTATATAAAGCGGAATAAAATCCATAGGTCCCGGTCTGTAAAGGGATATACCTGCAATTATATCTTCGATATTTGCAGGCTTTAATTCCTTCATAAAGTTTTTCATTCCCGGGCTTTCCAGCTGAAATACGCCTTCCGTCTTACCGGATGATATAAGGTCATAAACTGCTTTATCATTAAAATCAAGATGAGCCATATCTATATCGATACCGTAATTTTCCTTTATATGCTTTACTGCATCATGTATAACGGTAAGGTTTCTAAGTCCCAGAAAGTCCATCTTTAGAAGTCCAAGTTCCTCAATAGTAGTCATATTATACTGAGTGGTTATGGCTTCTTCCTTTCCTCTCGATAAAGGAACATATTCATCTATAGGCTCTCTACCGATAACTACTCCCGCCGCATGCATGGAAGCATGACGTGGAAGTCCTTCGAGCTTTATAGCCATATCAATAAGCTTATGTATATCTGCATCGGTATCATACATTTCCTTAAAGTCGCGGCTTACCTCTAAAGCCTTAGGTATAGTCATTCCCAAATCTCCGGGAATAGTCTTTGCAACCCTATCGCAAAGGCTGTACGGTAAATCAAGAGCACGTCCCACATCACGCACACACATTTTGGCTGCCATAGTACCAAATGTAACTATCTGTACGACCTTCTCCTTACCATATTTCCTTACAACATAGTCAATGACCTCCTGTCTTCTTTCAACACAAAAGTCAATATCTATATCCGGCATGGTAACTCTCTCAGGATTAAGAAATCTTTCAAAAAGAAGACTGAATTTAATCGGATCAATATCCGTTATCTCGAGGCAGTATGAAACTATACTTCCTGCTGCCGAACCACGTCCCGGGCCTACCGGAATATCATGATCCTTTGCATACTTTATAAAATCCCAGACTATAAGAAAATAATCCACATAGCCCATATTTTTGATTGTATTCAACTCATAGGAAAGCCTGTCCTTAAGCTCCTCCGTAACCGGATTATATCTTTTCTCAAGTCCCTGCTCGCAAAGCTCCTTAAGATAAGAAAATGCATCATAACCCTCCGGAACATCAAACCTCGGAACCTTTTGTTCACCGAATACAATTTCAACATTACATCTTTCGGCAATCTTATTGGTATTTTCCAGGGCATCCTTCGCATAAGGAAAAAGCGCTTCCATTTCCTCAGCTGACTTAAGATAAAACTGTCCTCCCTCATATCTCATTCTGTCTTCATCCGTTACAATTTTACCGGTCTGAATACAAAGAAGGATATCATGTGCCTCGGCATCCTCAGCATTTATATAATGAGAGTCATTTGTAACTACAGTGGGTATGCCAAGCTCCTTTGAAAGCCTCATAACTCCGGCATTGACAATTCTCTGCTCCGGTATGCCATGATCCTGCATTTCAAGAAAATAATTGTTTTCTCCAAAAATATCTCTGTGTCTTACGGCAGCCTCCTTTGCCTTCTCATATTCATTTTTTCTAAGATGAACAGCAACCTCACCTGCTATGCAGGCACTCAGACATATGATTCCTTCATGATACTTTTGAAGAACCTCCATATCAACACGAGGCTTATAATAGTATCCCTCGGTGAAGCCCTTTGTCACTATCTTTGATAGATTCTTATATCCCTCATTTGTTTCTGCAAGCAAAATAAGGTGATAATATCTCTCATCACCTCTTTGCGCCTCCCGGTCGAATCTCGAACCGGGAGCTACATATACCTCACAACCAATAATCGGCTTTATTCCTTCCGACTTGCATGCCTTATAAAAATCAATTGCTCCATACATAACGCCATGGTCGGTAATTGCAAGTGCATCCATTCCCAACTCTTTGGCTCTTTTCACAAGCTCCTTAATCTTTGCCGAACCGTCCAAAAGACTGTATTCCGTATGGACATGTAAATGTGTAAATTTCATTATTAATCCTCTGTTTCAAAAATCACAATTATTAAGCTTAAAAATATTCTTCTTCAATTTCATTTTATATTTCAATCTCAGAAAAAGTGCGATTAATTTACTAAGTGCATCCCTTCTCATCGGTATAACCTCTTTATTTTTTATATACCTGAAAGTATAATCCTCGCCTTTTTCGGCACACATATACAAATATTTTTCAAGAAGCTTTTTTGTATCATCATGAAGAAGCTTTCCTGCTCTTCCCTTCATGTAATACTCTAAAGGATTCTCCTTATTATAGTTTTCCTTCTGGTATATCTTACAGGCTGCTACCCTGTCACAAAACATTTCTATAACATACCTTTTGGGCATGGGCATGCCCACAAGACCTTTTGATTTATCAACACTATAATCAATCCAATACTCCAAATGATGCTTGTTTCTTCCCTTATGATGAAGCCATGCCTCGGTATATCCCTTATCTTCTCTTTCCGCATCATTAGGACTTCTGTTTCCCTGAAAATATTTTGCTCCCATGGAAAACTCCGTCCATGAGTATTTTGATAAATCATGCAAGAGCCCCTGTTTATAAAGTCCGCAGGCAAAGCAGTTTTTCATAACCTCATATTTATGCTTTGTAATTGTTTTAAAATGCTCCCACGCCTTAATCATCGTTTTATTCTCCTTATGCATTCTTTAAAATGCTTAAACATAAAATTCCCTTTAAAGCTTATGTATAAACATATTTCAGACAATTTCTATCTGACAGGACTTCATGGCATTAAGCGCATTGTTATGACTTTCCGGTGTAACTCCTGCCGAACAACCTTCAACCACACACACTCTCGCTTCCGGCAAGGCGGCTTTTACAAGCATGGCATTGGATATAACACAAATATCCGTACAAAGACCAAGCAAATGTATCTCATTAAAATCTTTTTCAACTACATAATTCATAAGCTCAACGCTTCCGAAGGTAGGCTTGTCAAATATAATTCTATCTTCTGTATATTTTCTAAGCTTCTTATCTATCTGCCAGCCCTCAGTGTCCTTTATGCAATGAATAACAGGCAGTTTTCTTCCCTCTTGCGTGTCCATATAATCTTCGCCATGTGTATCCCTTGTAAAAACGATATCAAAGCCATCCTTATCACATTTTTCTATATACGAAGCTACATTATCAACTATAGAAACCGCCTCGGTTGTTCCAAGCGAGCCATCTATAAAGTCCTTCTGCATATCCACAACAACCAACAATTTATCCATATCAAAGCATCCTTTCACTTAAAACATATTATTGCTGCTCTTTTGCCTGCTCAATTTCCTTCTTTGCAACATCCTCAGGTGCCTGCTCGTATCTTGCAAATTCATATGAGAAAACTCCGCTTCCTCTGGTCATGGAATTGAGTCTTGTATCATACTCATAAAGCTCAAGGTAAGGTATATCCGCAACTATTTCCTGATATCCGTTATCAACAGGATTCATACCGTTTACTCTTGCACGCCTCTTGTTAAGGTCACCCATTACATCACCGGTATAGGTATCAGGAACAACAACCTTAAGAGTTGCATACGGTTCAAGAAGCACCGGCTTGGCATCCATAAAGCCCTTCTTAAATGCCTGCTCTGTAGCCACCTTAAACGCAAGCTCGGAAGAGTCTACGGAATGATAGCTTCCATCATATAAAACAACCTTAACACCGGTTACCGGATACTTTGCCAAAGGTCCGCACTTAACGGATTCGGCAACACCCTTTTCAACCGCAGGGAAATAGTTCTTAGGAACCGCTCCACCCACAACGGTCTGTTCAAATATATATGGTGTCTCCATATCCTCTGAAGGCTCAATGGTTATCTTAACATGACCATACTGACCGTGGCCTCCGGACTGCTTTTTATATTTATATTCTGTATCTACCTTTTTACGAATTGTTTCCTTAAATGCAATTCTCGGGCGCATAAGCTCTATCTCAACCTTATACTTTTCTTGAAGCACGCTCTGAACTACTTCAAGGTGCTGTCCTGTGATTCCGTAAAGCAAGGTCTGTCCGTTTTCACTGTCATTTACCTGTTTTAATGTAAGGTCTTCCATCAAAAGCTTTGAAAGTGCCTGTGAAATCTTATCCTCATCACCTTTTTTCTTTGCCACGTATCTTCTATATACATAAGGCTTGGAAATCGAAGCACGAAGATATGTAACAGGATTCTTTCTTGTAGAAAGTGAATCCGTTGTCTGACTGACACTGAGCTTAGCCAATGCACCTATATCACCGGCATGAAGCTCATTAACCTCTTCAACCTTATTACCACATATTACATAAAGCTTTCCAAGCTTTTCATCCGCATCACGATGATAATTATATAGCACATCGTCGGATTTAAGCACACCCGAATTAACCTTTATGAGTGAATATTTTCCGATATACGGATCTGCAATTGTCTTGAATATATATGCTGACTTAGCCTTTGCAAAATTATAATCCGCCTCAAACACTTCATTGTTGGTTGTGTTGATTCCGGCACATTTACATTTATCAGGGCTTGGGAAATATTTGATAATATCTGCCATAAGTGTATACATACCTCTGGCAAGGGTATTGGAACCCATAAGAACAGGTACAACAGAGCCGTCACATACGCCCACACGGAGTGCCTGACGAATCTCATCATCCGAGAAGGTATCGCCTTCAAAGTATCTCTCTAAGTACTCCTCACTGGTTTCTGCAACCGCTTCAAGCAAAGCATCACGACATATGGAAAGATTTTCCTGAGAATAATCCGGCACATCAAACTTATCTACCGTACCATGATTGTTCCATCTTTTTGCCTTCTGCTGAATTACATTTACATATCCTACGAACTGCTCATTTTCACGAATCGGAAGATGGAAAGGAGCAATCTTCTTTCCGTACATCTCCTGAAGCTCCTGAACGACCTTTCGGAAGCTTGCCTTATCTATATCCATGTCTGTAACAAAGAACATTCTCGGAAGCTTTCTCTTCTCGCAGAGTTCCCAAGCACGTCTTGTTCCTGCTTCAATTCCTGCCTTACCCGATATAACGATTATAGCAGCATCCGCAACAGATACAGCCTCCTCGGCTTCCCCCACGAAGTCAAAAAAGCCCGGTGTATCGAGGATATTAACCTTATAACCCTCCCACTGTATAGGAACAACTGAGGTCTTGAGAGAATTCTTACGCTTAATCTCTTCCTTGTCATAGTCACTAATCGTATTACCGTTATCTATGGTTCCCATACGCTTAGTAAGTCCTGCAAGGTAAGCAAGTGCTTCAACGAGCGAAGTCTTACCGCATCCCCCATGTCCCAATAAAACCACATTACGAATCTTGTCTGTAGTAAATACATTCATAAAAGGCACCTCCATATTATATAGTTTATTATAGTTTATGCACGCTCATTTCTCAAAATCCGAGAAATAAAAAACCCATAGAAATATCCTTTTTTATAATAACATTTTAGCGATTAATTTTATAGTCCTTTTTCGTTATTTTCCAATCTTTTTTATATATTTTTATCTCCTATACATCAAAGGTCTTCTTAAACGCCGTAATGTTTTTTCCGTCTTCATTCCCATATAATAATTAAACCCTCTCATATAAAGTATTGTACCACCTCATATGATAAATTACTATAATTTAATTATTTTGGGGATTGACAGGAATAATAACCAATATATAATATTCCTTAAAAGGAATATCCTTGTATGAATATAATGTACTTAATCAGGGAGCCGAAAGGGAGCTGTTTCAGTCGCCGGACTTTTTAAAGAAAGGGGCTGGTGCCAATGGTCACTTACAACGATTTATTCGAATTTGTGATTATGCTATGCGCAGTTATAACTCTTGTTATATATACTTACAAGCATAAAAAATAGCACCCTCTGCCAGCAACGGTCGGTGCTATTTTTTAACAACATTTTTTGCCAGCGGCTGGACATGCCCCAGCGTTCGGCTCTCTTGTTAAGTACATTATATGCAACAAATATAATTTTGTCAATCAAAAAGGAGAATAAACATGCAAAAAACAGATTTACTTTTATCAAATGGAGAATTAATAGAAAATCAAGATAATAATTTTGAATTAGAAGAACAAATCAAAAAGCTTCTTATATATTCGAGATTAGAATGTAACTTGACACAAAAACAGCTTTCCGAAAAATCAGGTATACGCCAATCAAATATAAGTCGTATAGAAAACGGAAGCTGCGTTCCTACTATCGAAACTATAAAGCAGTTAGCTCATGCTATGGGTAAGAAAGTAAAGATCGAATTTATTTAATTAAATACAGTGTACTTAACCGGGCAGCCGAGGGCGTGCTTCCTCACCCGTTCTGAGTCTTGCAGAAAGGGGTTGAGGCTTATGAGTATTTACGAAACCCTAATGGTCATACTTAATGCTTTAAAGCTTATTGTTGATTACATAAAGTTATCTAAAGAAAATAAGAAATAGCCGTCCTGTCTTGGTTGGATAAACGGCTATTTCTTTAGCTTTAATTCGCCAAAACGGGTGAGTCGCAATCACCGCTCGGCTGTCTTGTTAAGTACATTATATGATTTGAATATACTTTTGTCAAATAAAACAAAGGATAAAAAATAGCACCCTCTGCCTGACAAGCTAGGTGCTATTTTTTAAGTAACTCAATTGCCGGCGGCTGGACGCACCCCAGCGTTCGGCTCTCTTGTTAAGTACATTATATGCAAGAAATATGCTTTTGTCAAATAAAAAAGAGTATGCGCAGCATGGCGGTCAGATGGTGATATGGCTGGTCTGAATTTCAAAAGTCTAAATTAGTGCGAAGGTATATATAGGTCTTTAAAGACCTTATATATACCGTGCACTATCAAAGCACCTAACAAATTCAGACAGCCATACCTTTCCATCTGACCGCCCCATACTCACCATTATTTAGCTATAATTGACACCCAGTCGTTCATATGAACAATGTCCACTATGGTAAATCCGTTTTCGATAAGCGCAGTCTTAACCTGCTCTTCCTTCATATCAATGATTCCCGAAGTAATAAATAATCCATCCTCTTTGATAAGCGGTCTTACCACACCGGATAAAGGAATGATTACATCAGCCAATATATTGGCAACCACTATGTCATACTTATTGCCACCATTAATCTCTATAGCCTTTTCGATATCTTCACTACCTGTTGTGCTATCAAGCAGATTTCCGCAGGTAAACTTAAGCTTGTCCTCACCTATTTTATTGACCTCTTGGTTTTCAATGCTTGCCTTAACAGCAATCTCATCTATATCCATGCCATGTACAAAGCCGGCACCAAGAAATACACTTATTATGGATAGGATTCCGCTTCCCGAACCCACATCAAATACGGAATTACCGTCCTTAAGATACTTCTTTAGCTGACCGATACATAACTTGGTTGTCTCATGTGAGCCGGTACCGAAAGCTATGCCCGGATCGATTTCAACGACGATATCATCCTCATTTACGTCTTCAAGCTCCTCCCAGGTAGGCTTGATAACTATATTGTCATAGATTCTGAACGGTTTAAAAAACTGCTTCCAGTTATTTATCCAATCCTTGTCCTCGGTATTTGATAAAGTAATGTTCATGGTACCTACAGGCATAAACGCACTAAGGCGGGTAAGTTCTGCAACTATATCCGCCTTAAGTGTGTCAATATCAAAGCTTGTGTCGATGAAGCACGAAACCTTTGCAGTTCCGTCATTCTCTCCCTCAACAAGAGGAATGTCAACAAACATAGCCTTTTTATCTTCCTCTGTAAGTGGAACATTATCTTCAATCATAATACCTTCTACGCCCTTTTCATCAAGGAAAACGCTTAAGATATCAACCGCATCTACGGTTGTCTCGATTGTTAATTTTGTCCACATCATAATATTTTAAAATCCTTTTTTAAATCCTTTTTTCTTCTTATGGTCGCCAAAGCTAAAGCCGCCTGCTGAGTCTGTTGAAGACCTTGCATTTACGGTAGTAGTATTGGCATACTGATTAAGCAATGACTTTTGTTCCTCAGTAAGCTTATCCGGTACCTGTACGATAAGTGTTACGTAATGGTCTCCTCTTACATTCTTATTTCTAAGAGTAGGAACACCCTTTCCCTTAAGCTTAATCTTGGTATCAGTCTGAGTACCCGGCTTGATATCTATATCATAAGGTCCATCAATTGTATTAACAGTTATCTTTCCGCCAAGAGCTGCCTGAGTAAAGCTTATAGGCTCTGATGAGTAAAGATCGTATTCCTGACGCTGGAAGGTCGGATGTCTGTCTACAAGTACTGTAACGAGAAGATCACCACGACCACCGCCATTTATACCCGGCTCACCTTTTTCACGGATACGTATGCTCTGTCCGTTATCTATACCGGCAGGTACTGCAACCTGAATCTTCTTCTTGCTCTTAACATATCCTGTTCCTGCACAGTTGCTACACTTATACTTGATAATCTTACCGGTACCGCCACAATCCGGACAAGTCTGTACGGTTCTTGCCATACCAAAAAGTGACTGTTGGGTAAAAGTAACCTGTCCCTTTCCGCCACACTTTGAACAGGTCTCAGGCTGATGACCCGGCTGTGAACCTGTTCCCTTACATACATCACACTCGTCCTTAAGAGGAAGCTCGAGTTCCTCCTGCGTACCAAATACTGCTTCTTCAAATGAAACTCTTACAGTAGTCTTGATATTTGCACCCTTTACAGGTCCGTTTGACTGACTACGTCTTGCTCCTCCGCCAAAGAAGTCACCAAATATATCGCCGAATATATCGCCCATATCAGCAAAATCAAATCCGCCAAATCCTCCCGGACCGCCTCCCTGTTCAAAGGCGGCATGACCGAACTGGTCATACTTAGCCTTCTTTTCAGGATCTGATAATACTGCGTAAGCTTCGGCTGCTTCTTTAAATTTTTCTTCTGCTTCTGCGTCACCCGGATTGGTATCAGGGTGATATTTCTTAGCAACTTTTCTATATGCCTTTTTTAAATCCGCCTCTGATACGTTCTTGTCAACGCCAAGCACCTCATAATAATCTCTTTTTTCAGCCATCACACTCACCCTTATTAGATTTCTTTGTAATCAGCATCTACTACATCAGAATCATCTGAGTAATCCGGAGTTCCTGTTCCGGTTCCTGCATTTGCACCGGGACCATTCTGCTCATATAACTTGGAGAATAAGCTCTGTGCACTGTTCATAAGAGTTTCCTTGCCTGCCTTAATCTTCTCAACATCGTAATCTGTCATTGCATCAGGGTCAGTTCCCTCGATGATTTCCTTAAGAGCCTTTAAGTCTTCCTCAACCTTAGCCTTATCAGCACCAGGAAGCTTATCACCTACATCATTAAGTGCTCTCTCAGTCTGGAACACAAGTGCATCTGCATCATTTCTTGCTTCGATTGCTTCCTTACGCTTCTTATCAGCTGCCTCATACTCAGCTGCTTCCTTAACTGCTCTCTCAATATCCTCATCTGAAAGTGAAGTTCCTGAAGTGATTGTGATGTGCTGCTCTCTGCCTGTTCCTAAATCCTTAGCAGATACATTAACGATACCGTTAGCATCTATATCAAATGTAACTTCAATCTGTGGAACACCTCTTCTTGCAGGAGCTATACCATCAAGTCTGAAACGTCCTAAGCTCTTGTTATCTCTTGCAAACTCTCTTTCACCCTGAACTATATTGATATCAACTGCATCCTGATTATCCTGAGCAGTTGAGAATATCTGGCTCTTGTTTGTAGGAATAGTTGTATTTCTCTCGATAAGGTGAGTAGCTATACCACCCATAGTCTCGATTGAAAGTGTAAGTGGTGTAACATCAAGAAGAAGGATTTCACCTGCACCTGCATCACCTGCAAGCTTACCACCCTGAATAGATGCACCGATTGCAACACACTCATCAGGATTGATACCCTTAAACGGCTCCTTACCTGTCAATTTCTTAACCATTTCCTGAACTGCAATTATACGTGTTGAACCACCTACAAGAAGAACCTTGTCAAGGTCTGCAGCAGTTAAGCCTGCATCCTTAAGAGCTGTCTGTACAGGAACTCTTGTCTTGTCAACAAGATGTGCAGTAAGCTCATCAAACTTAGCTCTTGTAAGATCCATATCAAAGTGCTTAGGTCCGTCCTGAGTTGCAGTGATGAAAGGAAGGTTGATGTTTGTAGTTGTTGATGATGAAAGCTCCTTCTTAGCCTTCTCTGCAGCTTCCTTAAGTCTCTGCATAGCCATCTTATCAGTTGATAAGTCAACGCCCTCTGCCTTCTTGAATTCCTCTAACATATAATCTGTGATAGCATTATCAAAGTCATCACCACCGAGCTTATTATCACCGGCAGTAGCAAGAACCTCGATGACACCTTCACCAATCTCGATGATAGATACATCAAATGTACCACCACCTAAATCGTATACCATAATCTTCTGCTCTTCTTCGTTATCAAGACCATATGAAAGAGCAGCTGCTGTAGGCTCGTTGATGATACGCTTAACATCAAGACCTGCAATCTTACCTGCATCCTTGGTTGCCTGTCTCTGTGAGTCAGTAAAGTAAGCAGGAACTGTAATAACTGCCTCTGTAACCTTCTCTCCAAGATATCCCTCTGCATCAGCCTTTAACTTCTGAAGAATCATAGCGGAAATCTCCTGTGGAGAATACTTTTTACCATCGATTTCTACCTTGTAATCAGACCCCATATGTCTCTTGATAGATGCGATAGTCTTATCAGCATTTGTAACTGCCTGACGCTTTGCGGCATCACCGACTACTCTTTCACCCGACTTTGTAAATGCGACAACTGAAGGAGTTGTTCTTGAACCCTCGGCATTAGTGATAACCACCGGCTTACCACCTTCCATAACAGCTACGCATGAATTTGTTGTTCCTAAGTCAATACCTATAATTTTACCCATTTTTAATTCCTCCCTAATTTTATAAATAAGAATTTTAATTAGCTACTTTAACCATACTGTGTCTTAACACCTGGTCTTTATACATATAACCCTTTTGCATTTCCTCGGCGACTATATTTTCACCAAGATTTTCATCTTCAATATGAATTACCGCGTTGTGCAATTCAGGATTAAATTCTTTGCCTTCAGCATCCATAGGTGCAACTCCTATGCCTTCAAGTGTTACCATCAGTTGACGGTAAATCTTGTCAACACCCTGTTCAAAGGCTCTATCCATGTCCTCCTCAGGTATACTTGCCAAAGCTCTTTCAAAGTTATCAACCACCGGAAGAAGCTTTTCAAGAACATCCTTGGCACCCATGTCAAACATTCTGTTACCTTCCTTTTCGGTTCGCTGTCTGGCATTTTCAAACTCAGCCAAAAGTCTTTTATACTTTTCTTCATTGCCCTGTGCAAGTTCCTTGTATTTGTCAAGTTCAACCTGCATTGCCTTACTGCCTCGTCTGCTTCCCTTCGGGACAGGCTTTGGTCTGGCTGATTCTGCTTTTTCTTCGGATACATTTTCTACTTCATCAATCTTTACATCTGTGCCCTCAACAGTTTCCTCTTCGGAATCCGCCTTAACCTCTGTTACATCGCCTTCCATGGAAGTTGCAACAGTTGCTTTTTTCTTAGTTGTTTTATTCTCAACAGCTTCCTTATTATCTGCTGACACATTTTTCTTAGCCATCCTCATTCACCCCTTTGCGTTTGCTAAATATATCATCCAACTCAATGGTTAAGTTTTTAAGTGTACTCACAACCTTTTTATAATCCATTCTTTTCGGACCGACTATACCGATGGTTCCTGTTGCTCCTTCCGGCATCTTGTAGGTTGCCGTTACTATCGAGCAATCCTCCATATTTTGTACCGGATTTTCCTCTCCTATATAAACCTGTATATAATGGGAATCATCTTTATTTCCCGTCGTTTCCTCAAGCAGATGTGAAAGCTCCTCTTTATCCTCAAACTTTTCAAGAAGCTCACTGGTCTTGCTTATATCTCCTATCTCCGGATACTTTAATATATTTGTTGCACCACTTGTATATATTTCAAGTTCATTTGCTTCATTTACGGCATCAACAATTCCCTGAAATATCTGATCAAGTATAACACTATACTCACCGGATTGCTTCTTCATGGCATTTATCATTTCCAGATTGATATCTTCCAAAGAAGCTCCCTGTAAAAATGTGTTAAGCAAAATGTTAAACTTCAGCACATCTTCATTATCAAGAATTGTATCTATCGGTATTATCTGATTTTTAATCAGATTGCCCTCGACAACAATAACCGCCAAAAGTGTTTCTTCATCGACCTTGGAAAGTTGTATGAATTTAATCGTCTTCCTATACTTCGGAGCTGTAACCAGGGTTGCATAATTGGTATTATATGCCAAAACCTTGGCAACCTGCTTTAACAAAAGCTCCATACGATCAACTCTTTCAAGCAATGTGCTCTTTTCAACTTCTGCCTCTTCCTTTTCTTCCATAAGGTTATCTACATAAAATCTGTAGCCCTTATCGGTCGGTATTCTTCCTGCTGACGTATGTGGCTGAACTATATATCCAAGCTCCTCCAAATCCGCCATCTCATTTCTGATGGTTGCCGAGCTTAAGTTCAAATCATTGAACTTGGAAATGGTTCTTGAACCAACCGGCTCGCCTGTTTCAAGGTATGTCGCTATAATTAATTTAAGAATTGTCTTCTTACGTTCATCAAGCTCCATTCAATCATCCTTTTCTCTTTTATTATTAGCACTCAAATCTTTCGAGTGCTAACTCTAAGACATAATCTAACACTAAGCATAAGTTTTGTCAAGCATTTGTGGGAAAAAAAAATATTTTTTTCTATATTTGGTAGTAACTCTATTATTTCTTATTTTTTAAAACAGCTATCGATATATAATGAAGTACTTCAAATTTCTCCGGTGCCTCTTTCTCAAGCATAGCCATGTGTTCCTTGTTCCATTCTTTAAGCTTGTCTTCGGAAAGCGATGCTCCCACACCTCTGCACGCGCGCATACGTCCATTCCAGCTTTCTCTTGTAAACGGAACTTTTACCATGGTTTCTTCTTGGTCAATTATTTCAAAATCATCCGCATACTCATCAGGCACCCATACAGGATGAACCGTGTCACCCGCACCTGACCAATTCGGACTGTATTTTAAGATAATCTCTTCACTCTTTCCTGCAATTTTATCTTCAAACGGAAGCCATCCCATATATAAAATCAAGAACTTACCGTCAGGCTTTATTATTTTTGCAAGCTTTGGTGCGAGTATTTTGTGATCGGGATACCAGATACACTGACACGCCGTTACTACATCAAATGTGTTCTCAGGAAAATCTATCTCCTCTGCCGGACAGGTAAAAAAATCTATATCCATACCGGCTGCTTTAGCCATAGCCTTTGCCTCTGCAATTTGGTTTTCGGAGATGTCCGTACCCGTCCATTTAGCACCGTACTTATACATATTTCTCGGTAGAACTCCGGTGCCGGTTCCTATATCAAGAACCTGCTGCCCGTTTATACATAGGCCTTTATCTGCTATTTTTTTATAGAATATATCCGGATATATATCTCTGTACTTGGCATAATCCTCTGATGTCTTTCCCCAATCAAAAGACTTACCGCCATCAATTTTTTCATTCCTTATCATTTCATTTCTCCACTTATTTCTTTTTAATCTTAAGCGTCTTCAAATACTCCTTTTGCTCGGGTGTTATGCGATAGCTCTCACACGCCTTTTGGATTGCCTTATTGTGTGTCCAGTTATCCAGCTTTTTTTCTTCGATATAAGGAAGTATGCTTTCATACTGTTTTGCAAGTGCCGTGGCAAAATACCATGCAATCATCATATTGATATAGTACTCCTCAGAACGAACCGCAGCTACGAGCTTTGGATATTTTTCATCATAATCATCATCCAGATAATGCTGCATAAGCATACCGATTGCAAATCTTATGGTATAGGTGTGCTCTGATTTTATCCACTTTTCTATGTACGGTAACAGCTCATTTTTATGCTTCTTAAATACCTTTGGCGAGGTCTGGTCACAGGTCGCCCAATTATTTATATAGGGAAGAAATTCTTCAACCTTTTTTACACACAAATTAAATTCCTTTTCCTCGGATATAATAAATCCGTGTAGCTGGTTTTCATCGAAATACTTGTGTGGAAGCTCCTTTAAAAAGCTTTGAGTATCCTCTTCCTTTGATATTTCCTTTGCAAATGCTCTTAATGCCGGTGTTCTCACTCCTATAAAATAATCATCCTCCATACCCGGAATAAGCTTTTTATTGAATTCATTGAATTTTTTATCCTGAAGCGAAAATAACCTTTCCTGTATCTCTTTTGTTTTCATTCATCCTTCATCCTTTCTCCAACAGCATATTCTATTCTGTAATCAGCGAGTAAGCCGATATCTTTTTAATCCTTGCCGACAGTATCCATATTATTAAAAATGATACTATCGTCACAAATACTACCGCAACAATTCCCATCATAGGAAAGACCTTCATGTTGGATCTCATAATACCAAGAGAATTAAGCATCATAGTGAGCATATTGTTTGAGCCCTTACATCCGATTATCGCTCCGACTATGCCACCTATGGTTATCTGCGGCATCATGGATAAAACAAGCTCCATTCTAAGCTGACTGCTGGAAAAACCGATAGCCTTCTTAATTCCAAGCTCCCTTTGTCTTTTAATTATTATGGTCTTTACAAGGAGATTCATGGATAGAATAATAACCAGCAGTGAGATTATTATCAGCATAGCAACAATCGCAACAGCTATCGTTACTATACTGTTTTCTCCATTCTCCAAAGCATCTATCGCATTGGCATAAGACCATAGCTTATAGCCATACATATCCTCCGCATCTTCTACAAGCTTGTTTGAATTGTCGAGGGTATGTCCTTTTACAAGCGCAGCAACACTGGTTTTATCAAACTCATATCCAAGATGTCTTGCACCGTCCATATTTAAGGATATATCCCTTCCATCATTTTGTGCCCCCTGCTGAAGTCCGGTTATTATATATTTTCTTTCAAACTCTCCATAGCTTACATTTACCTCATCGCCTATGGTTACACCTATTATACCGGCAAGTCCGCCACCTATGGTTATCTCATTATCATAGACAGGCACTCTTCCCTCATATACATTTACCTCCGGTATATCTTTCCAATCCTCTGTAATGCTTGCAGTTACCGAGTATCCTTCTACTGTCATTTCAGCATAATTCATCCACCAGATATACTCCACCTCAGGAAGATTTTTCAATTCATATAAGGCATTATCATCATCTATAGACAGTTCAACATCCGGAGCAACACTGTTTAACATCCTGTAAAGATTGGTTATATCAAATATTACATTGTATGTAAGATATGCTGCAAAGGTTGTAACGGCACCGATTGAAAGCATAATTACAAAAAGCAGGATATTTTGTTTAGTATTTCTAAGTATTGATTTTAAAGCCAGTATCCATGTAAGCGGTCCGCTCGTTCTCTCAATCGGAGCAGGATTTTTCTTAAAGCTTTTTGAAGAAACTCCGAATCTTAATGCCCGGACCGGATCAAGCTTTGTTATGGATTTGGTACTTGCCATAGAAACTACAATAACCGTTCCGACTATTATTAAGGCTGTAATTAAAGCTGCTGCAAAATCAAAGTTGTAATCCCATACCAGTCCGCAGAAGCTTCTCATTCCATTTTCTATCACCGGCATAATCAAATATGAAAGTCCTATACCTGTTACTACTGCCGCAAATGTAGTTGCCGCAAATTCTATTACCATGGACACCCTTATCTGCTTTGAGGTATATCCGAGAGCCTTTAACGCACCCATATTGACAATATTTTGCTCAATACTGTTGGATATTCTGAAGTATATGATAATCATGGAAATAATTGTTATGATTATCGCAAACAGACTGAGTATCGCTGAAACAATATTTTGCATATAAACCGACTCTGTAATATAGGAATCAACATCCCAGGCATAAGCCATGATATAGTGTTCACTAAAGGTTCTGGTAAGTCTTCCGGCTGCATCCTGTGGTTTTATTCCCTCATTTACCTTCATGTAAATAATTCCGAAATCATAAACCGAATATCCTTCCTCCTCAAAACCATCAAGCCTGCTTTGGCGTTCATTATACCATTCGTTATAGGTTTTCGAATCAACATAGGTTATGCCGTAAGAAGATAACATCCCCTGAAATATACCTGCCACATGAAAGGTACGTGGTCTGCCATCTACTGTTACTTCAATCTCATCATCCAGATTTACTTTAAAAAAATTGGTATTTACATTTATTGAAATGTATATGGGATTATCATATTCCTTTTCGGAAAGCTCAACAAAATCGGGAGCCTCTATCTCTCCCCATTCTCCGTACGGAAGACATTGAAGATAAACTCTGCTTGTATCATATGCATCCTTGCTGTCCGAGTCATACTCTTCATCTTCCTTGACAAACTCCTTTTGTATAGGATTGATTTTTTCATATGAAGCTATATAATCCGCGGATGCGATAAGCTCCTCCAATTCAAAAAACCTATCACGCTCCATATTATATTGCACCATAAGGTCTGCACTGTTTAATTCTTCCTTTTTTATATCAAACAGCTTGCCATACCCCATAAGAATCATAATTCCGCTGTGAAGCAAAACAACAGAAAGAACCATGATCAGAAAAAATGTTATCATATGTGAAAAATCTTTTTTGAAATTAGATTTAATCAATTTACCAAGCATATTCTACCATCCCATCTCGGTAAGGAAAGCCCTAAGCTTTTCGTGTCTTGCCTTATCTCCGCTTTCATAAGCTCCAAGCTCACATTCTCCGCATATCGCACCGTCCTTTAAATAAATAATACGATTACCTCTTCTTGCGGATTTCATATCGTGAGTTACCATTACAATCGACTGTCCGTTTCTGTTTACCTCAGTCAAAACATCCAAAACCGCAGTACTGCTGGCACTGTTTAACGCACCTGTCGGTTCATCTCCAAATACAAGTGAAGGAGAATTAATAAGCGCCCTTACTATACCTACACGCTGTGCCTCACCACCGGAAAGCTGATTAGGGAATTTATTCCAAAGCTTTCCGCTTATGCCTACCTCATAAAATAATTCTTTAGCTTTTTTAACAAGCTGCTTCTTGTTTTGTCCTGTAAGAAGTCCTGCACTTAATACATTATCCATAACACTCATTGTATCTATAAGATGCACCTGCTGAAACACAAAGCCGCAGTGTCTTCTTCTGAATATTGCAAGCTGGTCACTGTTAAAGCCGGTAATATTTTTATCACAAAATAAAATCTTACCGCTGCTTGCCTTATCCATACCCGAAAGTGCATATAAAAGAGTGGATTTACCCGCTCCCGAGGAACCCATGATAACGGTAAAATCACCCTCGTAGATTTCCAAATCCATATTCTCAATGATATGCTGTGTACTCCCTCCGACAGAAAAGCTCTTGCATAATTTATCTGTTTTAATAATTATATTTTTAGACATATTTTTATCCCTTTATTCGTACTGCTTTTCCTTTTTCTTCTTGGCTGCTCCGACGATTATAATAATAGCTATAAGAAGAAATACTCCGCCGCCGATTAAAAGACCTGTGCTCACCTTTCCGTCATTTTCCTTAATGCTTTCTTCATTAACCGGAGCGGTAACATTTAACGAAAACTCCTCCTCAAAGGAACTTACATTACCCTCTGCATCCTCATAGCTTATAACCGCAACAACCTTTCCTTCTCCTACACTTTCACCTGTTACGGACATATCGACCGAATTACTCATACCCACATCAATGGTTCCGACATAGGTGGAGATATCCATGATATTGTCTCCGGTAAAATCAACGCTGACATTGTAAACCTTATCCTTGCCGAGGTTATTAAGCTTAAAGGAAAAGCTGGTTTTTCCGTCTACGGTTATGGTTGACTTTGAAACTCTCTTTTCTGATGCTGAAAGCTTCGGCTCCTGAATAACCGGTACGGAAACTGCTGCCGTATCCTCGTAGGTATATCTGTTCTTATCCTCATAGGTATATGAAACATTGAGTGTATAAGTCTTTTGTTCAAGATTGCCTCTTGTCTTAAGACTTACCGTTATATCATACTCCGTATCCATATCTATGCTGTCTATGTAAATGGAATCAGAACCAGAGGTCGTAATAATCTGATTATCCTCACTTGAAAGCTTAAGACTAATATTCATAAGCTTGGTGGTGGTTGATTCATTTTTAAGGTGAAGAACCATATCAAATTCTTCTCCTGCCTTTACACTACCACCGTCTATATCCGCACCGGTTACCAATAGTCTCGGTGTTACATAAGCAGCCTTAACCTTTATGCTTTCTCCCCTTAAGCCGCCTGTCACTCCTGCAAGCAGCATAACTGCCGTCATAAG
Organism: uncultured Lachnospiraceae bacterium; assembly: GCA_902788555.1. Taxonomy (GTDB): domain Bacteria; phylum Bacillota; class Clostridia; order Lachnospirales; family Lachnospiraceae; genus Coprococcus_C. Next base: position 6,041 of record CADAKQ010000001.1, on the reverse strand, counting down.
AAGCACCAATAATTTACTTGTTTTCTTTTCTCTGATTTTCATAACTATCTCTCCTTATAAAACTCTTTAAGTCCGTCTGTAACTGTTACATTATTATCCTCATCTATAAATATTGCTTCCGCATTGTAATGCCGTAGCAAATCCTTGGATTTTTCATACCCAAGTACAAAGCAGGCGGTAGATAAGCCGTCGCTTTTAAGTCCATTATCACATACCACCGTGACCGAAGCAAGACCCGAAGCTGCCGGATAACCTGTTTTACTGTCAAAGATATGGTGATATATAACTCCGTCCTTTTCGATGTATTTTTCATAGCTTCCGGAGGTTGAAATGTATTTGCTAAAGCCTTCCTCACACGGATACTCAAGATAACCTATCATATCCTCCTGAGACCCCTTAGGATTACGGATTCCCACCTTCCAGGTATTATCCTCTTTTTTATAAGAATCCTTCTTTCCGTAAATGAGTACGCTTCCGCCCACACTCACCATAGCTCCGCTTACGTTATGCTCCGTAAGTGTTTCATAAGCTACATCAAGGGCATATCCCTTTCCGGTCGAACCAAGGTCAAGCATCATGCCTTCCTTATCAAACACGACATAATTATCATGCTCATACATAACTACATCTACCGCTTCATAATCAACATATTTTAATACATCCTTTATATCCTTATCCGTAGGAACAGTGAAATTCTCTGACGTTGCTTCCTCGATATTCCAAAGATTTGCAAGCGGTCTAATGGTAAGGTCAAGTGCCCCGAAGCTGTCGTTGGATAAAACTGCGGAATCCATAAGCGGCTTCATAAGTCCATAGCTTATATAATACGGCTCTCCTACTTTATACTCATGATTAAGTTTATATAGCTCGCTATCTTCACTTCGCCATGAAATCAGTTTCTCATCAAGCTCCTTAATTTCATCAACCACATCTTCCGGCTTAAAGCTTTTATCCTTATTTCCGTAGATAGTTACCTGCACCGATGTACCCATGGCAAAATCATAAACCGTCTGATAGACATAGTCCCCGCCGCTGTCACTATCACTTTTTTTGTATGCAACAAATACAAGTATAAGAACGATAGCAAGCATAAGCATTTTTAAAAATTCAATAATTTTTCTGTGCATAAAATTTCCTCTATAATCTATACTTAGTTACTGACTCTGATGAAATATTTAGGTGCAAAGCATAGCGTGAGCGGCAGCGAGCTATGCGTGTACCTAAATATTTCGTCAGAGTCAGTTCCGGATGTATAAATTTTAATGATGATATCCTTCCATACGTTTTGTGTAATTATCAAGCGTAGCCTTAAGCTTGGCATAATCCTTATCACTTAGTGAACCATCCGCCTTTAATTCATCCAGCCTTTTTTCTGCGTTTTTTCTCGCACCGATAGCCAGATCCTTGTAATTGTTCTCAAGATTAATCTGTATCTCATTGAAGATTGCTTCCACTTCTTTTCTTGCGGACTTTGATTTATTATTAAACATAAGAATCTCCTTATCAAATAATTTTACCTCGTTATTTTACCACTTATATACTGTTTTTTCCATCTTTTGATACAGAAAATGTTATTGAAACTTAAATATATTCAATAAAAAATCAATATAAACAAAAACGGACAGATTTGATATTTATCATCTCTATCCGTTTAAGTTATTATTTGTAAATTTTTGTTATAGTTTTAAACATGTTACTTAATCTTTCTTCTCTTTAGTGCAATCTGTAAATGATAAGAGGTATCGAAAAGGTGCTAAGCAAATCATAAGTGTTAGCGAGATTTGCGCGTACCTATTTTGATACCTCTTATTATTTATATCAGTCTATATAACTGACCAAGATTATGTTTAATAAAGTGCTGTTCCGTTGCCCTGCATATAGCAGAATCTTCCTTCCCAGTCATAAGTGTACTGGTCTTTCATCAGAGTACCGTCTTCATTTGCGTATCCGTAGCCTCCTGCTATGCCCTCCGTCGGAGTTCCGTCGCCCCATACTACAGTATCGGAGAATTGGAACCATTTATTCATTTCCATAACTCCGTATGGATTTGCATAGTAGAGAACCGTTCCTGTCTTGTCCCAGGTTATAACATCTACGTAAAGATGTCCGTATACATCGAAGAAGCAGTAATCATCCACTTCATCACCTGCGATACTATGCTTTACATATGCAAAGTCATTGAACACCTCATGTCCTTCGGAATCAAAATAGATAATGTGCTCTCCGTCAGGATGATAAGTAAGTCTGTCTCTCATAGCACTATAGTCATACTGAACATAGTATGTATAGGTTCCGTCACATACAAATGCATCTCTTATCAGGTTTCCGTCACCGTCAATACAGTAAACATCACCCTCTTCATTCTTATAAAATGTTTCACCCTCAAACTCGGCAAATTTCTCAGAGCTTTCCATAACCTCAGCAGCCTTTTGGGTAGCCGGCTTCACATCATCAGACTTGGTATCATCCTTCTTGTCATCGCTTGGCTTATCATCACTCTGCTTATCGTTACCTTGCTTATCATCGCTTGGCTTATCGTCGCTCTGTTTGTCATCACCCTGCTTATCGTCGCCCTGCTTATCATCGCCTTGCTTATCGTCACTCTGCTTGTCGTCGCCCTGCTTATCATCGCCTTGCTTGTCATCACCCTGCTTGTCATCACTCTGCTTGTCGTAGCCTTGCTTGTCATCGCCTTGCTTGTCATCGCCTTGCTTGTCATCGCCCTGGCTGTCATCGCCTTGGTTATCATCGCCTTGGTTATCATCACCCTGGTTGTCATCGCCCTGGTTGTCATCACCCTGGTTGTCATCATCTCCGGATTCGATAATATTTCCGTCAGCATCCTTTTCCACAACAGATTCAACCTCTCCGTCCTTGTCAACGGTCGTTTCCTTGGTTCCCGTCACATTTCCATCATCGTCATAGCTTGTTTCTGTTATCACGCTGCTTCCGTCAGTATTGGTAACAGTCTCAACTGTTTTTGTTACATTACCTTCGCTGTCCTTTGTCTCAACTGTGGTTGTGTTTCCTTCTGTAATCGTAACAGTCTTTGTTCCGTCTGCGTTGGTTACTGTTTCAGTAGTTTTTGTTGCCACATCTGATGCATCCTTTTCCTCAACAGTTACCGTCTTTCCGTCTGCGCTTGTAGTGGTTACAACGCTTCCGGTTTTATCTCCTGCATTGTCATAAGAATATTCTGTCACTTCTTTACTTTTGTCCGCATTGGTTACTGTCTCTTTCGTTACCTTATCAGATGAATTCTTTTCTGTTACAGTTGTGCTTCCGTCAGAATTTGTCACTGTCTCTACTGTGCTTATCTTGTTATCATCAGTATCGTAGATTTCAACAGTAGTTTTATCTCCCGTCTCTGTCCTTACAGTCTTTCCTTCATCATTTCTCACCGTCTCGACTGTGCTTACGATATCGCCATCATCATCCTTTGTAACAACAGTTACCGTATTTCTATCTTCACTTGTGGTAGTCTCTGTACTTCCGGTCAGAGCTCCGTCCACATATTCGGTCTTGATAACCGTTGTACTTCCATCTGTATTATTGATAGTCTCAGTAATAGTTTCAGTTCCGATTGTAATATCAGCAGTTGTACTTTCCTGCTGTCCGTCCGCTGCGAGAACATAATTAGTCGCTGATGTTCCTCCTAAGGTTAAGTCGGTTATATTTACCGTCTTATCATGATCCGGTTTGGAATCCTCAAATGTTCCGGTTGCAGTAACAGTCAATTCATCACTATCTATAATACCGGTGAATACCGCGCTGTCGTAATTTAGTGTTGCTGTAGTATTTCCATCATAAGACTTATTACTTGCAGTAATACCTGATACGGTTACCGAAGCCGGACTAATAGTAAATGTTGTAGTGTTAGCTGTCGGCAGCTTATAGTTAGCGTTATCTATGCTGCTTGCGGTAGCAGTATAGGTGGTTTCTCCAACATTGGCATTGGTTTTTTCACCTGTTACGGTTATCGTGCATGTATCACTACCTATAAGACCTGTAGCCGTTGCTGTTGGCTTTTGTTCACTACCATTATATGTAAGTGCTGTATCTGTCCATGATATTCCTATTTCTTTTTCTGTTATGGTTACTGTAGCACTTCCTGTTACAGGTGCATATCCATCTTTAGTTACCTGATAATATACTGTATTTTCTCCTACATTAGTATAGCTTGGATTATCAGTAGCATAGCTAACCTCAGTTTCTCCGTATGTAATCGTTGCACCTGTAGGAGCTGTTACAGTAATTCCATGATTATTTCCATCATATTCACCATTGTAACCTGTAGCACTTACATCCGGCACATACAGTTGCCATTTTGCATATAAGGTTTTATTTTCAGTTACAGCAGTTGAAAAGTCATATAGTGTATTTAAACCTTCATCTGAACACCAACCAATGAATGCATAACCATCCTTGATTGGAGCATTTGGCACTCTTGCTCTTTTATTTTTTATAACACTCTGTTCTGCCACAGTTGTTCCACCATTGGAATTAAAAGTAACTGTGTATGAACCTTCTGCCTCTCCAACACCTCGCAATACAGGATATGTATTTGAAGCATTCATCATCCAAATATTTTCAAAATCCCATGAATTAAATTTAACTGCTAAAGTAAATTCATCAGTAGTAAGAAATTCATATTGGTTGGTAGCAGTTGTACTTGATCCCTCTATTAAATAAGAGTTCGTTCCAGAAAGCGAATAATTATTATTAAAGGTTACTGTTTCGGATGATAATTTTCCTACTATACCACCAATCCTTGTACTATTTGAACTTCCCTGAACTGTACCCATATTGTAACAATTTGAGTACACATTATTTGAAGAAGGATAACAGCCTCCCGCTATTCCTCCGATTTCAGCATAATTATCCGTACCCTCGTATATCACGCCTCCTCTGTTGTAGCAATTACTTATATTTTTATGCATCTCTCCTACAATTCCACCGACATATGCGCCACTACTATAACCTAATACTTTAATCGTTCCTGTATTATAGCATTTTTCAATAGTACCACTAAAATTTCCTATAATTCCTCCGGCTGTTCCATATTTACAAGTAACATTTCCTGAATTATAGCATCCGGAACATGAACATGATTTACCTGAAAAACTACCACATATTCCTCCGGCTTGACCACCATAGTTACCATTGTCATAGGTTATATCACCATAGTTACTGCAATCTAATATATATATCTCTTTTTTACTGGAATAATTTTCACCACAGATTCCTCCAATATAATATATTCCTGTCACATTTCCTATATTTTCACAATTATATATACTGGTATCCCAACCTTTACCTACTACTCCTCCGACATCCATTGTTCCGGAAACTTCACACAGATTCGTACAGTTTCTGATAACACTATCGGTATATGCATCACCTACGATTCCTCCAACGTAATAATTTCCTGTAACACTTCCTGATACTGTTAAATTCTTTATTTCCGCATTTTTAGTTTTTCCAAATAAACCAACATTATCTTCGTTTCCGCTTACATACAATCCACTTACCGTTTTTCCATTTCCATCAAATACACCTTGAAAATAATTATTTCCGCCAATTCTTGTCGACCATTCCTTATTACCTAAATCAATGTTATCGGTAAGTTTAAAATACTTATTTCCATCTCCATATGTTCTATTACCGGAATAATCTTTAATCAACCACGCAAGGTTAGCCAACTGCTGTGCTGTTGCTATCTTATACGGATTTTCAGCCGAACCATCTCCGCCATCAAACGGATTTTCTGGTGCACTCGTCGGATACTCCCAGGTTTCTTCCGCCTTAACTTCTAACATTGGTACCATTGTAATAATAGTTGAAAGCACCAATGCAAATGCAAGTGCGAACGCAAGAGCTTTTCGTCTCAATATATGTAAGCTAACATACGTTCTAAGTTCATTTTTTTCTTTCATTTCTTCTTCCTCCTATCTCAATATTTGAAATTTGTCAATATATCTCTCCGATATATTTTGTTTTATATTTAATACCTTAATGGTATATATAATTGTTTTATTGAT